>JBDHTT010000076.1:0-6368 GCA_039808785.1 Alphaproteobacteria bacterium | reverse complement strand
CAACAACAAAGACTTACAGATTTCCAGCATCGGCGTGTTATCTTCCACCACCAAAATACGGACTTTGTCAAATTTATAGGTCATATTCTCTTACGACTTATTCATGATTTAAACTAATGATTTAAATTAGGGAACTTTCAAGTAACATTATCCCTTATTAAATACTATGTTTCAAGCCACAATCTTAAACTTTATTCAGTGTAGAATCGGTTTTTGTTTGCTCTCAAGCGGAGTTGCACTGGCGTTGGGGAACAAACCTCCAGACTCCGCCTCTTGAAATTCCTGGGCCATTTCTGCGGCCAATGCGGGGGATAGTCCACGCTTTTGATCGCCACTCTCCTCAACGACAAACCCTTCAGGAATTTTCAACTCCTCCGCTTTTTGGGCGATGCCTGACGGGGCCGCACTTTTTGTCTCATCAACATCCCCCTCAGCGGGTGGAGAATAGCCTGCAGATATCATCGCTGCACCGGACTCCGCCTCAATTTTTTGATCTGATTGCTGTCCGGCTTGCTGGGCGGCTTGCAATTCCAGCTCCAAAATACGCAGCTTTGCCTCCATCAGCTCTTTTTCTGCCAAAACTTTTTCTAATTCCAATTCCTTAAGCTCATTGGCCTGTGAAATGTGAGGTTGTAACTCATGGGGCTGCAACTCATGGACAGGAGGATGGTGCCGCTGCCCGTTATAATGGTGCCCATCGGCAATACCATCTCGTTCATCGGCTGTAGCATTTCGGTGCTTAACCGCGGATTCATCGGACTTAACCGTTTCGTTTTCCAATTGAATTTTGTGAAAAGCCTTGACGAAATTCTCGGCCTTGGCAATCGCCGGCAATCGCATATCGCCAATAAATTTACAATCAAGGTTAATATAGGCGTAGTTTAGTATTTCCCCCAGCCACCCCATATCAAGATATTCTCCGCGGACCTCCATCGTATCCACCTGTTTAACATTGACAAAAATCCACCCGGTTTTGATGATGATTCGTTGATTAGTCAATCCGATTTCCGTCGTCAGGTATTTAATGAAATACATCAAAAAAACGGCGATCCCCATGGCGATACACGCCGGCCACAACAAAAACCTGATCTGCAGTAACGCCATCCCCACATTAATGTTTTTATGGACATCACCGCCCAACGCGCCCAGCATTTTTCCAAATGCGAAATCGATTCCCCACCCGATGCCCACAAACAGAAAAAGGGCAAAAAGCCCATGGGACACATAAATCCAATGCAGCTTGGCCACGCCATAAAGACGCTCATCCGCACTCACAAGACGCTGAACATAAGCCATATCGCGGTCATTTCCCAAATTTAAACATTGTTACGATTATATCCTAATTCATCCCGAATGAAAACTTTTATCAACCGGCCCTTGTTCCCATTTTATTTATGCTTGTTTATACTGGCGGTGCGTTTCCTATCCCGCTTTGGTGGTCCGTTTCTGATGCCGATGATCCCAAATTTGATAGGACACAAGACTTACAATCACGATCACCACCCCCATATATTGCCCGGGTTTCAGGACTTCATGGAGCAAAATCACAGAAAACACCGCCGCCCAAATAGGTTCAATCTTGTTATAAAGACTGAAATAAAAAGGTCCAATTCTCGCTATTCCCCAGAACATAGTAAAGCTTCCCACAGTCAACCCCAGGGCCGATAGTGCCACAAACCACCACCCTTGTGTTGTTTGGGGCGCAATCGGTATTTGATAAATCATCAAAAGCCCCAAGAAAACAAAAGCCGTTACAAAAGTTTCCGCACCAACGGCTATAGGGGGCTTTGACTTCATCAACTTGCCAAACACATAAAACCTTGTTGCCGTGGCCACCGCGCCGAGTATGGCAAATCCATACCCCAATATATGATACTCACCATGCGCATGCCAAAAATCAATGACGAGCGTTAAACCGATCAGGGCCGTGAATGTTGTGAGAATGAGCCATCTATTCGACTCCATTTCCTTACGCCAAATCATATAAAACAACAACATAAGCGTATTGGTAAAAAGAATCATCACCGACACCGGTGCAGGTAAATACATCAACGCCCCAATATTGCCGACAATGGATAATGCCTGTACAAAGCCGCATTTGAATGCGTTCACCGTATCTTGCGCGGTGGTAAAGAGCGGAATTTTTTTAACCACACACCATAAAAAAAGCCCCCCGCCGCGCATAAAGGTGGTCAGTAAAATCACAAAAACGACACTCGCCCCCTCAATATACGCCCCGCGTGCCGCAGGCGCATAAGCCCCGTACATCAACGACGTCACACAGGTCAGCAAAATTCCAATAGCCGTGCTACTCATTTCTTTATCCTTTACTTTATTCCGCGCATTCAATCTTTATCATGAGAGACTCTATCCCTGCAATCTCGCCACCCTCTCACGGGCAATCGGGGGTGTCTTGGTGAATCGCGGTTGGTTTCAGGATAATCCAATACCGAAAACAAATCTCCCCTGCTCCACACTGGCGCGGGCCCGCCGCCCCAATTGCGTCAGAGGTGATATTGAGTGCACCCAAGGAACGCCGGTCTATGACCTCGGCTTCACATTGCGCATATTTGTCATTGAGTTTCGCCAGCGCATCGGCGATATAGGGATCGGTTTTATCACTCGCGATGGTAATCGCCACGCCGTCCGCGCCGTTATAATAATCCCAATCCCCAAATAACGCCGGATGCGGCGGCATAAACTTCCCCGAAGATCCGCCGAAAATGCGCGCATGATCCTGATTATTCGACCCGTCACCGCCGGGATTTCCGGGGCAACGAATATTGGCGACATTGTTATTGGTGTCGGATCCAGGATCAGCACTCTGTGTGTCAAAATAACTATCGGCGGGATTAATGGGATAGGGCGCGTTTTTTTGCTCGGCCGATGTCAACTCCGAGTCTTGATCGGGGTGAGAGAGCACACATTCCGATAAAGCTGCGGAAACCAAGCCAATCTGGCCATCCAAATCAGCCACCAGATTTGTGGCATTCTGGCTTTGCGATTGCTGCCCCGATGAATCCATCAGACTTACGGTCAATGCCGCCAGCAACGCCACCGCCACGAGGATGTAAATAAGGACACTCCCTTGTACTCCATTCGCTTGCACATCATTATTAATACCCATAACAAACACCCCCAATGGCTAACATTTAAATCACCTAATCCGAAAATCTTGCGAGCGCGGCGTCATCAAGATCATGCTTCTGTCCAGATTCAGAATTCTGACTCGAAATTTGGCTTGGAACAACGCGGACCGTACGCTGTGGGAATGGAATTTCGATCCCCTCACGATCAAAGGCAATCTTCATGCGCCGATTAAATTCCCGCCCGACAGCCCATTGCTGAATAGGCACAGTCTTGAGCCGCGCCTTAATAATCATGGCGCTATCGGCAAAGCGATCCACCCCAACAATTTCTATGGGTTCGAGCATCAGTGGCGCGAATTTTTCGTCCCGGCGCATCTCTTCATCCACCCCTCGCAAAACATCAAACACGCGTCCGATATCAGATTCATAGGACACACCAATATCCATCACATAAAAACTAAAATCCTTGGTTAGATTTTGAATGGTTGTAATCTGGCTATACGGAATGGTGCAAACTGTTCCCGAAAAATCGCGCAACTGAATTTTTCGCAGGGTAATTTGTTCAACCACTCCACCCATTCCAGCAATATTGACTACATCGCCGACACGCACAATATCCTCTAAAATAATTGTAAAGCCAGTCAGGAAATCTTTAACCATCGACTGGGCGCCAAAACCCACCGCCACACCAATGACCCCTGCACCTGCCAATAACGGTGTGATGTTAATTCCAACTTCTGACAGCAAGACCAAACCAAACAAAATAGAAAATAAAATCAACACAATATTGCGAATAATCGGCAGCAACGTCTTAATCCGCGTTTGATTAAGGTCATCAGCTTTTTTGAGGATATAGGAAAGATAAAGCCCAATCCCTTCCCAAAAAACGGCGGCAAAAAATGCGATGACGATAATGGTAAAAGATGTGCCCAGGAAATTGCGCAATTGCTGGCTTTCAAAAAACTCATCCAGCAAAGTAATCGACCATATTTTGGCGAGGGTAAAAAGCATCAACCCACAGATAATGACCCGAAAAACTACTTGCAGCACGCGCGTATAAAAATTAAATCGCGAAAGTTTTAGCCCAACACGCTGCGATTGCTCATCAAATTTATGAATAATTTTGTACGATAGCCGCTTAACCCCCAACAGCAACCCCAATCCGATTAAAATTGCAATCAATGATCCCAAAGCCTGGTGCACAAAAGATGATGAAAGATTGTACTTGTTTAAGAACTCTTCATACTTGTTTCCGGCCTCTGCTACCCCATCGCGCAATCCGATACCGTTCGCAAGTGGAGCCAGAGGATTTGCAGCTTCCTCCTTTTTTCCTTCCCCTACCAATAATTTTAGCTGGTCAATCAATTTTGTGCGCTCAGCATCATTTTCCAACGTAGAAATCAGGTTTTTAACATCTTCTTGTTTGACCACATCTGCAGAGCCAGAATTATTTGTCAGATCATCGTTCGAGTTATTTTCTTGGTCCTGGGGCGGATCTTGCAGTTGCTCCTGATCAGCTGATCTTGCAGATGGCTGCTCAAGCTTTTTATGTGTGTCACTTTTATGGGTATCACTCGCCGCTCGGTCTTTGGATACCAATACGTCCTTAGAAACCGCTGCGTTAGACGAGGGAGCCGCATGCTCGGGTGCCGCCAAAACGATCTGCGCCTCCCCGATCCAAAAAACCAATATTAAAAAAGCACAAAGCAATCGAATTTTTTTTATCATTTCCGAAGTATAAGATGTTGTAAGAATTAGGCAAGTAGATATAAAAGGAGCTGCACCATTATAACGCTTGTATAAGTTGTCGAGGACAACCCCAAAACTTTTTAGACGGACACTAAGTATAATTATAGAAACGTAAACTTAATAAGGGTTATCATCAAAACGTCTAGGTCACATCCTCTCAATTAGAGGGGGCGGTCATTTAATATGAAAACTTAATCATAGGGGGTTTTTATGATTAAAAACGATGAGATACATATAGCGCTTAGATTTTTACCTGAATTTAAATTTCTGGAATATATTATTTCTGAGCAATTAAAAATTATGCAGGTGGATTTTTCTGTTTTCCCAGAGAATCATGAATTCAATTCCGACGAAGAGAAAAAAATCATCATTACAGAAAATTGGATCACAAAGGAGCTCGGCCTACCCCTCCGCCTAGGAGAGTTTAATGATATGATTTCATATTTACGTTCAGGGCGTGAGAAATATGTAGAATCCGAGTCCATTTATGATCTTGGGTTATTTTGGCTTCACGCCCATGAAAACCTCCTGGTTGCTAAACAAAGCGGTGATAAAATCCGGCTAACGGATATCGAACGCCTCTTTCTCCGCACGCTTTTTCTAGCAAAGAATAACATAGCGAGCCGTGAAGAACTGTTGCGCGATGTCTGGGGGTACCATCAATCGGCGGAAACTCATACTATGGAAACGCACCTTTATCGGTTGCGGCAAAAACTAGCCCCCCATGGTGGAGAGGGTCTAATTCGCGCCGATGGCCAGGGGCAATATAGTTTATCCATAAAATCAGGAAAAATTTTGTAAAAACTTGGCATCCTGTTAAAAAATTTAAATTTTATTCATGAATTCGCGTCATGCTCAGTCTTAATAGTATAAAATAACCATTAGCTATTTGAGAGCTTAAGATGAAGATCTTGATTATTGAGCGTGATCAACAAACTGCCGAAATGATTAAAAATTGCGCTGAGCATTTGGGCCATACCGCCGAAATTCACAATGAGATGATAGAAAATTTGGGGAGCGCCGCCTCCAGTCAGTGGGATGTGGTCTTTCTGGATCCGTTTCCGCCCACACATCTTACCTCTATGATGATGCAGTTAAAGCAAAATGTGCGGCGCAATTTGCATGTTGTTTTGGTTTCCAACCGTATGACACATTCGCAAGCCATTCAATCCGGCTTCAACGATTGCATTATAAAGCCCTTACAAGACCATGATATTATTCACGTTTTGGAAAACGCCGAATATATGTCGAATTATACCAAGCACCTAGCCAATACAGAAATTGATTTCCCAAGTGCCAGCGGGATTATTTCCAAATCAGCTTATAATCAAATTTTCCTCTCCTGTCTCAACCGCGCCGGACGTTATGGTGAAACATCCTATACCATCATTTTTACTGTTGAAAATTACAATGAAATTCTGGCAGAATATGGGGAATATGATGCCCAAATGATTGCGGGGCGAATGATCCAATATATCATGCAAATCCGCAGACAATCGGACATTATCGCCCAAATTCGTCCCAACCAAT
>JBDHTT010000075.1:0-6425 GCA_039808785.1 Alphaproteobacteria bacterium | reverse complement strand
AGGCTGCCGACATAATCATCCTGAAAATAACGATAGGAATGGCGGTACACATATTGCCCCAATTGTCGCCTGATCGGCATCACAAACGGCGCCATAAATTTTTTCATCAAAAAATTGCCGATTTTCCAAATATCAACGGGGGAAACGAAAATATAATCGCACCAAAACTCCACAGGACAACCAACGCCCAAACAGGCCAGCGCACTTGCTTTATAAAGTAAAACATAAAGGGCCATAATTGGCGCGGCAGCTTCTGCGGCGATGGAGCGTGATCAATGAGCTCCAGCCCGGGTGCGATCTTTTGGAAAAACTGCGCCGCATGCGTGCCCCTATTTGTCGATTGCGCGAAAGGGTAAATCAGCTTTTTAAAAAAGTCCAAATAAAAAACCGTTTTTTCTGGCTTTTTGCGGATATAACGTGTAAAAGGCGGCAAGATTTAATTTATCATTTAATTTGCTTACCTAATTTGCACACTGACTATAGATAAAAAGGCGCGACCGTGACTCTCGAAAATTTAAGAAATATTGCCATTATTGCCCACGTTGACCATGGCAAAACCACGCTAATTGACTCTATCCTACGCCAAAGCGGTACATTCCGCGATAATCAGGCGGTGGATGAACGGGTGATGGACAGCAATGACCTTGAGAAAGAGCGTGGTATTACCATCCTCGCAAAATGTACGTCGATCCTGTGGGATGATGCGCGAATTAATATTATTGACACACCCGGCCACGCCGATTTCGGCGGCGAGGTAGAGCGAATTTTGAACATGGCCGATGGCGTGATTCTTTTGATTGATGCCGCCGAAGGTCCGTTGCCGCAAACCAAATTCGTGCTTGGGAAAGCCCTGAAACAGGGGATTCGCCCGGTTGTGGTCGTCAATAAAATTGACCGGTCTGACGCGCGACCAACTGAGGTGCTCAACGAAGTGTTCGACCTCTTTGCCTCGCTCGATGCCACCGAAGAACAGCTTGATTTCCCTGTGCTTTACGCGTCCGGGCGTGACGGATGGTGTTGCGAAACCTTGGATGGTCCGCGCGAAAATCTCCACCCGCTGTTGGATTTGATTTTGAAACATGTGCCGGCACCGCAAGTTGACCAAAACGGGCCGTTTAAAATGCTCGCCAGTATTCTCAATGCCGACCCCTATCTGGGCCGCGTGTTGGTGGGCCGTGTGGTCTCCGGTTCCGCCAAGGTCAATATGCCGGTTAAGGCGATGAATTTGGACGGCAAAACGGTGGAACAATTCCGTCTCTCAAAACTCATGACATTCTCAGGCATTAATAAGGTGCCGGCCGAAACCGTTCAGGCCGGCGATATTATTTGCATCGCGGGGATGAGCGAGGCATCAGTGGCCGACACAATCTGCGATTTATCGGTGACCGAGCCGGTTCCCGCCACGCCAATTGACCCGCCCACCATGGCGGTGACGATTACGGTGAATGATTCGCCGCTGGCGGGGAAAGAGGGGAAAAAACTGACTTCCACGATGATTCGTGAACGATTGATGAGCGAGGCCGAAAGCAACGTCGCCATTCGCGTAAGCGAGTCTGCGGATCGCGATTCCTTTGAACTGGCGGGGCGTGGAGAACTTCAGATCGGGGTCTTGCTGGAAACCATGCGCCGTGAAGGATTTGAACTCTCCGTCTCTCGTCCGCGCGTTTTGCTGCAAAAAGATGCTCAGGGTGAAGTGGTGGAACCGTATGAAGAAGTCATCATTGATATTGATGACGACTATACCGGCACCGTGGTGGAAAAAATGACGGGGCGCAAGGCCGATATTATCGACATGCGTTCCTCCGGCATGGGCAAAACCCGCTTGATTTTCTCGTGTCCGTCACGCGGATTAATTGGCTATCAGAGCCAGTTTTTAACCGATACGCGCGGCACCGGCGTCCTCAACCGCCTCTTTAAAGAATATGGCCCCTATAAGGGCGATATCACGGGCCGGCGCAACGGCGCGCTGATTTCCACCGAAAGCGGCAAAGCCTCGGCCTATGCGATTTTCAACCTTCAGGATCGTGGCACGATGTTTATTACTTCGGGCGATGATGTCTATCAGGGCATGATCGTGGGTGAAAATGCACGCGACAATGATATGGATATCAACGTCACCCGCGCGAAACAACTGACCAACGTGCGCGCATCGGGTAAGGATGAAGCCACCATTCTGGTGCCACCGCGTAAATTGACGTTGGAAGCGATGATGTCGTACATCAACGATGACGAGCTGGTTGAAATCACCCCGAGAACGATTCGTTTGCGGAAGAAATATCTCACCCCGAACGAACGCGAATTGGCCAAAAAACAAGCCAAAAAAGTGGCGGGGTAAAAAAAGATAGGTTAAAAGTGGGGGCGGCCCATTTGTGTGATTTGCTCCAATCTGGGGCACTTTACTTTTAAAGGGGTGGATTATAAAACGATGACATCAAAAAATTTCACAGGAAAAGGTTTTGGAGGAAAAAACTTCGGTGGTAAACGACCACCATCCGACCGAGGAAACAGCGGTGAGCGCGATTATGCCGGGCAGGGAAAGCGGCGAGAGAGCGACAAAAACTACCATCGCGGTGAAAAAGGCAGCACCAGCAACACATCAAAATCCGCCACACAGACCAATCGTTTCGAAAAGAAAGAGCGCCGCCCGCCGACCCGTCAGGGCCCTGGCAATGGCCCGAAACCCGATGCATTTCGCCATCATGGCAAAGAATCGCGCCCGCGTGTCCGCATTCATTTATTTGGATTTCACGCGGTTCTGGCTGCGCTGTCCAATCCCAACCGCGCGGTGCATTATATTTATGCTACTGAGCAGACTGAACTCGAAGCCATGGACATGGTCGCACGTGCCGCACAAATTAGGAACGAAGCAGGTGGCAATGCACTCCCGCAAATTACATTGCTTGAGCGGGAAAATTTCGATCGCGCCCTGCCGAAGGGGACGGTGCATCAAGGCATAGGGATTGATTGCGATCCGCTGCAGGATGTTTTTATGACGGATTTAATTAATCAGATTGGGGGCAAAAAAAATTCCGTTGTGGTGTTGTTGGATCAAATCAGCGACCCGCATAATTTGGGGGCGATTATGCGCTCTGCCTGTGCTTTTGGTGCGGATGCGATTATTGTTCAAAATCGCCATACGCCCGAACTGAATGCGGTGGTTGCCAAAATTGCCTCCGGTGCTATGGAGCATTTGCCCGTGATTTATGAAACCAACCTTGCGCGTGCGATTGAAACGCTTCAGGATCACGGATTTTTTGCTGTGGCGCTGGATGAACGCGGCGAAAAAACATTGGCACAAACCCCGCATTATGACCGCGTTGTGTTGGTATTGGGGGCCGAAGGGCAAGGGTTGCGACCGCTTGTGCGCAATAAATGCGATTTGATGGTCAAGCTCCCCACGAGCGGTGTATTGTCTAGTCTCAATGTCTCCAACGCCGCCGCGATTGCGTTATATGAGGTTCATCGCGCGCGCGGGGAATAAGCAGCAGAATAAGCACAAGACCTCACGCCAATCATAGCAGTAATAATGGCGGGCACATCAATCTGCGCCATCATCACACCATCGCCATGCCGCCATTGACATGGATCGTCGTGCCGGTGACGTATCCGGCTTCTTCGGCAGCCAAGTAAGTCACGGCCGCCGCGATGTCGCTTGCAGCTCCCATGCGGCCCATCGGGATCGTTGCCGAGATTTTGGCCTTTTGCTCATCATTCAATACTTCGGTCATCGAGGTTGCAATAAATCCCGGAGCCACGCAATTGACCGTGATGCCACGGCTTGCGACTTCCTGCGCCATGGCTTTGCTCCACCCGATCATCCCGGCTTTTGAGGCCACATAATTGCATTGTCCCGGATTTCCCGTGACGCCGACAACTGACGCAATATTGATGATCCGTCCCCATCGCCGTTTCATCATACCGCGCTGGACCATTTGCGCCAATTTGAACGTCGCGGTCATATTGACCTTGATCACCTCATCCCAGTCCTCGATTTTCATGCGCATCGACAAATTATCGCGCGTGAGGCCCGCATTATTCACCAAAATATCAATCTGACCCATGGCGGTTTCCGCTCCTGTAATCAGTCCCTCCAGCACATTGAGATCAGAAAGATCCGCCGCAACAACATGCACACGGTCTTTGAGTTCCGCCGCCAGGGCATTGAGCCTATCCACATTACGGCCCGAAATCACCACAATGGCCCCTTGGGCATGCAACGCGCGGGCGATGGCCTCCCCAATGCCACCTGTCGCACCGGTCACCAAGGCATTTTTACCCGTTAAATTAAACATGATATTCACTCCTAATTTTCTAATTTCTTCGCCAAATCTTCGATTTGCTGCGGGGTGTTGATACTCTCCGCCGCGATGTCTTTATCAATGCGCTTGATAAGGCCGGAGAGGACCTTGCCCGCGCCGAGCTCATACATCTCGCTCACGCCCTGCGCTTTCATCCACATCACCGATTCACGCCAGCGCACCATCCCCGTGACCTGATCAACCAGATATTGCCGGATGAGGTGCGGTTCGGTCACTGCTGCCGCCGTTACATTCGCCACAATCGGCACAATGGGCGGGCGGATGGTTGTCTCATTCAACGCCGCCGCCATGGCGTCCGCCGCCGGTTGCATGAGACGACAATGGAATGGCGCACTCACGGGGAGCGGAAGGGCGCGTTTGGCACCTGCGGCACTCGCCAGCTCCATAGCAATGGCCACAGCCCCGGCATGGCCCGAGATTACAACTTGCCCCGGTGAATTATCATTGGCCGACTCCACCCATTCATTATTTTTGTTATCTTGATTGGCTTGGAGTGTGATTTTTTGCACCTCCGGCAAATCAAGCCCCAGAATAGCAGCCATAGAGCCAACACCCACCGGCACTGCGCGCTGCATGGCCCTTCCGCGCAGTTTCAAAAGCCGCGCCGTGGTGGCCACATCAAATGATTGGGCAGCAGTCAGGGCCGCATATTCCCCCAAGGAATGCCCCGCCATAAAGGCCAGATTTTTTGCCAAATTAATCTTCATATGCTGCGTCAAAACCCGCACAACAGCCATAGAAACCGCCATAAGCGCAGGTTGTGTGTTTTCAGTGAGGTTCAAATCACTCTCCGCCCCCGCCGACATCAACTGATACAAATTTTGCGAGAGCGCATCATCAATTTCGGCAAAGACTTCGCGAGCCTCAGGATAAGCCTCGTACAAATCCTTGCCCATTCCGATAAATTGCGACCCCTGACCGGGAAAAACAAATGCACGCATCTTTGGTTCTTTTGGTCCTCAAAATTTTAAATCTGACAGAAAAGCCCGGAGGATGAGACTTTAAAACGAAGCCCATGTCAATGCGATAATGAGGAGAATCATAAGTTAACCACAGAAAAATTCACTCATATAATTTGAAAACGTGACGTATCGATTAAAAATTTCTTTACATTCTATAAAATTTTATATATTATAAAATTATAACCAAAAAGATAAAAAAGCAATTTAAATACTCTGTTGCAAATTTTGATTTTATACAGAGGTCGGTTAGCGCATGGATGAGTCTATCATCCACCCTGCCCAACGCGCGGTTCAATTGAGTGTGTCCATCGTTATTGTAAGAGTTACGGAGGTTATAACATGGAAAAATTCATGAACTGCCAGATCATTCACAATTCAGTCCGAAGCGTGCTGGATGACGGCCAAACTGCGTATACGACCATTATTGAGTCAGGGGGAGTGCCCAATATGGATTACGCAGGATATTGCGTCCATGTTGCGCTCAATCGTTTGCGTCAAAGCTTGAACTATCCTGATCTAACCACGGAGCAATTAGAAGGGCTATTACGGCGAGCGGCGCGCAAATATTCTTCTGAAGAACCTCAGAAAAGCTGGACATCAGTGATGGCGCGATATTTGCGTCGCCATGTGAACAGCAACGAGTCTGTGAGCCATTGAGCCCGTAAGTCTCCGAGCATCAGAGACATTATATTTCCCCCTGACTATTTATCCCGTCGGACCAAAACCGTCGGGATAATTATGCTAGAGCATTTTTGGTTTGGATAGACTCAAAAAAATAGTCCAAGCGACGCAGCGTAGGGAGTTTTGCGTCAGGAGCAAAGTGACAACGTCCGGGAGTTCAGTATCCCCAGTCTATTCCAAGTATATTTTGTGCATAAATATTGTTTTTTCTTGTAGAGGATATTTGAGCCAGTATGATAAGCGCAGAATCTAAATTAAAAAACGAACAATTTATGAGGATTAAAATTATGGATTTCAAATCTCTCAAAGACATGGATGTCAAAGGTAAAATCATTTTGCTGCGAGCCGATTTGAACGTCCCCACGGATGGTGCGCAAAGTGGGGCGGAAATCACCGATACAACGCGAATTGATCGCCTGAAAGAGACAATTGATTTTCTGGTCCAAAACGGCGCAAAAACTTT
>JBDHTT010000074.1:0-6445 GCA_039808785.1 Alphaproteobacteria bacterium | reverse complement strand
AGGAGTTAAGCCAGGCCCTCTCCCCTTCGCCGCCACTTCTGGCCCGTGACGGCGGCTTTATCAGGGAGGGATTTTCCGCTGAACTTGATCATTTCCGCACGCTCAAAAGCTCAACGCGCCAGCTCATTGCCGCGCTTCAACATGATTACGCCCATGATTGCGGCATTGACACCCTGAAAATCAGTCACAACAATATTCTCGGCTATTTTATTGAGGTGCCGGCCAAACGCGCCGACAAATTATTGATGAATGGCCGAATTCAGGACGCACAGCAAAGTGATTTCAAACATCATTACATCCACCGCCAAACCATGGCCAATGCGGTGCGTTTCACCACGGCGGAACTGGTCAATCTGGAGCGTGATATTAACGACGCCGCCGAAAAATCACTGGCGTTAGAGCAATTAATTTTCACCCAATTTTGCGCAAATGTGATGAGTCACGCGGATCAATTGAGTCTTATCGCTCACTCGCTCGGTATGCTGGATGTCGCGGCTGCCAATGCCGCAATTGCCCATGATCGTCATTATGTACGGCCCGAAATCACAAACGGGCCCGATTTTCACATTGAAAACGGCCGCCATCCCGTGGTGGAAATTTTCCTGAAAAAAAATCATCAAAATTTTATCGGGAATGAATGTCGGTTGGAAAATACCGAAAAACTCTGGCTGCTCACCGGTCCCAATATGGCGGGGAAATCCACCTTTTTACGCCAGAATGCCTTAATCGCAATGTTGGCGCAGGCAGGGTTTTACGTGCCCGCCGATGCTGCCCGCATCGGGGTGGTGGATAAGATTTTCTCCCGCGTGGGGGCCTCCGATGATCTCGCGCGCGGCCAATCCACCTTTATGATGGAAATGGTTGAAACCGCAGCAATTTTAAAAAACGCCACCGCAAAATCCTTGGTGATCTTGGATGAAATCGGGCGCGGAACGGCAACCTATGACGGGCTGTCCATCGCCTGGGCGGCGTTGGAATTTCTGCATCATCAGATTGGTTGTCGCGGGTTGTTCGCCACGCATTACCATGAACTCACGCATCTTCAATCGCAACTTGATCATCTGGCGTGCCACACAATGCAGGTGCAGGAATGGAAAGATGACGTGATTTTTATGCATAAGGTGATCGCGGGAACGGCTGATCGATCCTATGGGCTTCATGTGGCGTGGCTTGCGGGATTGCCTGAAAAACTCCTCACCCGCGCGGCGCAGATTTTGGCGATGCTGGAGGATCATAAAACCAAATCCAACCTTACCGATCTCCCGCTTTTTTCGCATATCCCGCCCGTGCAGTCCCGCACCATAAGCATGGATCAATACCAGAAGCCCCCCGCCGCCGCCAAACCCAACGGGGCGGAGGATCAGAAGACTGCCTCACTCCCTGAGTCAAAAAGCCAATTGGAGTCAACCCTCTCCGCACTCAACCCCGACACCCTCACCCCCCGCGAAGCGTTGGAGCTCATCTATCGTCTCAAAGGGATGATTAGTTAAGTGATTTAGATTCTTCCACTAAGATGCAAACCCACACCAAAACCACCATGTCGATTATGCCCGCCTCCAAAATGACCGAAGGCTTGCAATCCGCCGAAAAATTGGGGTGACCCATATGGTTGTCCGCTCGTGTGGTCATATCTTTGACATTGAGGGCCACCATAGGAAGGAGCCCCCTGACTGCCGGCCCCTCCACCTAGTCCAAGACCTTTCATAAGATTCCCAAACATATTCCCGGCACCATCAGGCCCACTAAACATGCTTTTTAAATCGCCACCTTCTGAAATCTTCATAACAAAACTTTTAAGCCATTCGAATATTTGATGTAACGGCCCTTTAAAAGACCCCAATCCCATTTTATCCAACCCTTGCCCGATGCGCTGTTCCCAATCATCCATTTGAGTTATACGTTTGGCATCCTGAGCCATAGCACTTGCTTTTTTTAGATACTCAGGATCAGCTAATTTTTCTGGTTTATGCATTAATTCCTGGAGTTTTTTCTTGGCAAGTCCGCGTATTCTGGGGTCAATATTTTGCCCATCCAACGATGCCATCTCCCTGATAAAATCAGGATTATTAGCTAGATTATCGGCAATATTCTTTTGTAGAGTTGGGTCACCCTCAATTCTTTTGACAAATCCGTCGGCATCAGCCTGACTGATACCGTATGTTTTAACAGCTTCTCTAGCAAAGGCTGTTGCAAACTGCATAACATGGCCATTTTTACCCAAAGCATCCTTACCCGTGAAAAGTCCTCTGATTTCACTGTTAGTGGCCGTTTTTAGGGCCTCAAAAAGTCCTGACATTTGTTGAGACGAGCCCGCTCCCGATCCAGAAGAGGAGGTCCCGCTTCCGCCGGCTTTAGTCGCAGGAGGCGAAGAAGTGGCATGTGCCCCGCTCCCAGCCGTTGTCGTTCCTCCTGTCGGATGCGGTTTTGATGTAGCAGGAGCAGGCACCGTACCTGCACCTGATGAAGGTGGAGGAGCCGTGCTTCCTGCCGGACCTTGTGCAGGTGGTGAGACAGCGGCAGGTGGGGCAGCAGCAGGGGGAGGAGGTGTTGCTGGTGCAGAAGAAGACCCTTTCACGCTTGCCATTAGAGCCTTAAAGTTTGTTCCATCATAAGCTTGTATTATTCTTGCGGCTTCAGCCGGGTTGTTCTCAATTATAGTTTTTAAATTATTTGCTGCGCTGGCATCGGCTTTCAAATCTTTTTCAAGCTTTTGCACAAACTCTCTGGGATCTATATTTACTTGAGCAACCACGGCGTCAATGACACCATTATCAACTTGACCTAAACTGTTTAGAAAGTTTTTGACATCAACATTAGCACTATCATTATAGGCCAAATAAAATTGACCAGTTTTTTTTGCAGCTATAAGATGCCCCTGTTCCTGTCCGTTTACTTTATACTTTGCCAATCTTTCTTCTATGTCTGCTGAACTTAAACCCATTTGTTTACACCCTCTCCTATAAATTCACACTTTGTTTTCTAACAATTAACTTCGCCGGATAAATACTTCCCAAACTCTCACCATTCTCCATATAAACTAAGGTGATTTCCTCGGCTTTGCTCAATCCCTCGTGAAACGGTTTATGGATTTTCATGCCCAACCCCATCACTTTGCCGTCATAGGTTACAAAGGTTAACAGGGCAAGCTCAACATCATATTCAACCCAATCTATGTCTTCGGGCAACGGCTTGTTATATAACACCATGGCCATACCGTTTTCATTTACCACTAATTCGGCATCGCGATCCCCACTGACAATGCTTGGTAAAACCGGCGCATCAGGAGAAATAACATAGCGTTTTCCGTCCACGATGATGGGTCGGCCCTCCGGTACTTTGGTATCAGAAGCGGTAGATTTGGCCGTATCGCCTGTGTTTCTTGCCATTTTACCCCAACATAATTTTCATAATCATTATACTTTATCATGCCTTGGTGTTGAAAACCTACCATGCTGCATGTCAGACGCTTTCGCATAATTATATCATCTCATTATAATGAAAAAAAAGCTATTTTTATATAAAAAAATGCACCTGCGTGATTTTTTGATATGCTCATGCCGTCAAATTCCCTTCAAGCCCTGTTCACACTCCTGTGCAAATTCCCTTGAATAGCCATTAAAAAACTATGGACAAACGCTGTTTAAGGCGATAGAAAAGCCGCTTAAGATCAAAACCAAAACGGATGCGGGTGTGGCGAAATGGCAGACGCGCCAGATTTAGGTTCTGGTGTCTTCGGACGTGGGGGTTCAAGTCCCTTCACCCGCACCACCGATTTGGATTGATCAGGTTAACCAATTTTAACGTTGTTGAAAGTGAATGGAAATGCAAATATCTGTGCTGAAGGAAGATGGTCTCAATCGTGAGCTGGAAGTGGTGATTCCTGCTGCTACCATTCAGAAAAAAATGAATGCGGAATTGGTCAATTACAGCAAAAATATTCGTATGGATGGGTTTCGTAAGGGCAAAGTACCGCTGGCCTTGGTTAAAAAACAACATGGTATGGCCATTTTGGGCGAAGTGATTGATAAGGCTTTGCAAGAGAGCATCTCGCAAGTCATGCAACAACATAATTTCCGCGCCGCGAATCAGCCGCAAATTGAATTGGGTGACTCGGCCACACTCGATGAAACCAAGGATCTGTCCTATAAAATGAAGCTTGAGATTTTGCCGAATGTGGAGCCGATGGATCTCAACACACTTTCGATTGAAAAGCCGATCGCCACGCCGGATGAAAAAGCCGTTGAGGACATGATCGCGCGCGCCGGCGAACATCAACGCGATACCGAAGTGGTGAGTGAGGATCGCGGCGCACAAACAGGCGATATTTGCGTGATTGATTTCCACGGCCAAACCAAGGACGGCGTTGAAATGCCGGGGATGAGCGGCCATGACATGGACGTTGAAATCGGCAAAGGCCGTATGATTCCGGGATTTGAAGAGCAATTAATCGGCCATAAAGCCGGCGAACATGTGCATATTGACGTGACATTCCCGCAAGATTACCACGCCAAGGAATTGGCCGGGAAAGGTGCCCTATTCCATGCGGATATTAAGGAGCTCCGTCAGCCTTCAGCAGCGCTCACAGGCGAAGACCTGGCCAAAAAATTGGGGTTTGAGACTTATGAAGCATTGCAAAACTCGGCCAGAGAGAACATGCAAAAAGATTATGATGAACTCAGCTATCTGCGCATGAAACGTGTGTTATTTGATATTTTGAATGAAAAACATCTATTTGACCTGCCCCCCAGCATGGTAGAGGCGGAATACCAAACCATCACCAAACAGATGGAAGAAGAGAAAAAACGCGAGGGCGCAGAAATAACGGATGCGGATCGTGAAGAGCTCCGCCCCATCGCACAGCGTCGCGTGCGGTTGGGTTTGATTTTGGCGGAAATTGGACGGCGTAATAATATCGAAGTCACTCAAGCTGAATTGGCACAGGAAGTTTATAATCGCTTCGGCCATTTCACGGGCGGCGATATGAATCAAATTTTCACCATGTTGCAGAAAAACCAGAAATTGGTTGATATGATTCGTGCGCCACTCTATGAGGAGAAAGTTGTGCGTTATATTCTCTCTCAGCTCAAAACTGAAGAAAAAGCCGTTACGATTGAAGAGCTCACCAAATTGGTGGATGAGGAAGAAGCATAAAAAGGGGAGATTTTGGCTACGCCAAAATTTTCGCAATGATCCCAGAGAAATTGTTCGCAAGATCAGAATGGCCGATTTTTTCGGCCATTTTTTTGGCCGCCAGTCGATAAGAAGGCTGCGCCAACATACGATCAATCAATCCATTTAACTCACGCGACCGAACACGATCACCGCGAATCATCTCACAGGCTCCGGTAGAGTTCAAATGCTCACAACATAAATATTGATCCAATATGTGCGGAATGCCGATGGCGGGGATTCCGGCCTCTAACGCCAAATAACTGCTAATCCCGCCATTTCCAACGAAAAGATCGCAGTGCTGCATGGCATCTTTCATCGGCAAATAATCGGCGAACACAATATTGGGCGATGACGAATCGCGAATATTATTCCTGGCGGTGATAATAATCAGTGTCTCGCGCCGATGTTCCAAAGCCTTGACCAGATGATTAAAACTTTTAGGTGACCCCGAGGACCCGACAGAGATCAAAATTTTAGGACGATCCTGAGGCAGTTTCCCCCACCAATCCGGCAAATCCCCGCGCAATGCCCAATTCAAAGGCCCCAAATGAAATTCACGCATCGCTCCATCGGGCTGTGGACTTGCCCGAAAGCCAAACACATCATCATAAATGATATAATCACCTTCGGTATAAACATGGGCGATATCATTGCCTAACGGAGGCAAGCCGTGACGCGCCCTGAAATCATTAAACAGGCGGCAATATTTCTGAAACGCCATCGGCGCAAACACATCGAACAAAGCCTGCGCCAGCGGAATCGGAAACAGGCTGGTTAATGGGAAAAGGTCAGGAACAATATATTTCTTATGTGTCTCCGGCTTCCAATACACGCTGGCAATATTTACATACGGGACATTGGCCAATCGCGCACTCACCCCAAGCGAGAGCCGGAAATCACTAATAATCAGATCAGGCTTATAATCGGCAATAATTTGCGCCTCTTCCCGCACATAGGCATCCAATTCCTCATCCGTATAGGGAAGACGGCCTTTTGATACACGTTTGAGAAACACCTCACCGGGGATAGATGTCAAATCAAATATTCGTGAAAAAATCGGCGGGATGAGTTTTGAAACTTTGGGTGAAACCGCAATCGCCAGCTCATAGCCACTCTCTTTGAGAAAATCAGCCAAAACAAAGCACCGCCCCGGATGCGAAAGTGTAATATATTCGGCAAAAAATAGGATTTTTTTAGGCATAAACTTCCAAACTATGTGGCGTTGCTAGAGCAGAAGGTTTCTTGAATTCAACAGGTGAGACTCCAAGAGTAG
>JBDHTT010000073.1:0-6854 GCA_039808785.1 Alphaproteobacteria bacterium | reverse complement strand
AAGGGCTGGGGAATAAATTCCTCGCCAATATTCGTCAGGTCGATGCGATTATCCATGTGCTGCGCTGTTTCGAAGATGAAAATATCACGCATGTGGAGGGGTCGGTGGACCCGGTGCGCGATGCGGACACCATTGAAACCGAACTGATTTTGGCCGACCTTGAGAGTTTGGACCGCCAGATCGACTCGATCGGCAAAAAGGCGAAATCGGGCGACCGTGAGCTAAAATCACAATTAGAAATGATGCAAACCGTCCGCACCGCACTTAACGAAGGCCGCCCCGCACGCAGTGTGCCAATCGCCGATGACATGATCAAACCCTTTCGCGAATTGTTCTTGATGACGGCAAAACCAATGCTCTATGTCTGCAACGTGCTTGAGTCGGACGCCGCCACGGGCAATGCATGGACTGAAAAAGTCGCCGCAATGGCGGTGCAAAAAAAATCCGATCACGTGATCATCTGCGCCGAAATCGAATCACAAATCGCGCAATTGTCTTCGGAGGAAGAAAAGAAAGAATTTCTTGACTCACTGGGCCTCACCGAACCGGGCCTGAATAAAATCATTCGCGCGGGGTATAAAATTCTGGGGCTTGAGACTTATTTCACCGTAGGGCCAAAGGAAACGCGCGCCTGGACCATTCCCGTGGGCGCCAAGGCACCCCAAGCCGCAGGAGTCATTCACACTGATTTTGAACGCGGTTTTATCCGCGCCGAAGTCATCGCCTATCAGGATTTCATCACCTGCGGCGGCGAACAGGGCGCAAAGGACCAGGGCAAGCTCCGCTCCGAAGGCAAAGACTACGTCGTCAAAGACGGCGATGTGATCCTCTTCCGGTTTAATGTCTAACCAAAAAAGAGTTGTTAAAGTCAGCATTAATCTGACTTTAATGAGTTATCGGATAGTTGGTACCACAGACCGTGTGGTGCCGTCATCTTCTTCGACTCGACACGCCATTGAACTCACCTCTTACCACACCGATGTTTTTATGCCACGGATTGAAAAAATGGGACATTCGGATGGAATCGCCACCTTATAGCAAAAACAACAAATACTGGTAATATTGATAGAGCTGTGATAAAGTCTATGAATGAGATGTTCATCAGATTTCCGGGCGGGGGGAAAATGAAGTGTGCCACGTTATAACTTTATCATGCATCAAATGAGATGTGAATTTGAGGAGAGGCTGACACGAGGATTGCTCTTAATTCTTATGTCAGGTTGTTATAACTTCAAATTCAAAATTTACAGCTCTTTTAGTTTGTGAAGTCGGGCTGTGGGGCGTTGATTTGTGGCGCACGATGGTCCATACTTAATACCTAATCTTAATCAACATGAGGTGTTTTTCATGAATTTCAAACATACATTATTAACGTTCTCTGCGCTTTCAATGATTTTAGGGGGTGCAATTTCAGCACATGCTGAGGAAAAAGGGGCAAGTCAGGATGGACCACCACCTATGGATCGTCCAGCACCAGATTTTGACGGACCACCACATGACGGCCCTATTGACGGCCCTCCTGGCGATTTTAAAAACGGCCCCAAAGGCGATAGAAAAGCCAAATTTGAGAAACGCGGCGCAGAAATGTTTGCTAAAACCGACACGAATAAAGACGGATTTTTGAGCAAGGAAGAAATGCTCACCGGCCAACGTGAGCGTTTGGATGAAATGTTTGCCACAGCTGATACAAACAAGGACGGCAAGCTTTCTCCCGAAGAAATGAAAAAAGGGCGCGAAGCCATGCACGCCAAAATGAAAGCGAAAATGGAGCAAATGAAGAAAGAGCGTGCAGCGGCCGGTGACAAAAAACCCGGTACCACGCCCCCGGCTGAATAAGTGATTAGATGTTGGGAGCAAGGGATTGGATAATCAACTCCTCACTCACTATCTTATGCGCAGCGCGGAAGGCGATCAGAGTGCCTTCCGCAGCTTAGCTGAATACCTAGGCCAGAAAATTTTTGCACTCGCTTATCGTTTCCTGAACGGTGAACGAGCCATGGCCGAGGACGTGACTCAGGATGTATTGATGAAACTCTGGCAATTTGCCCCAAAATGGCAACCGGGAGGCTCTGTTCAGGGATGGGCGTCAAAATTGACGTATCACGCGTGCATGGATGTGTACCGGGCGCGTAAAAATCACGATGATGAGATACCAGAATATCTCTCAACCCCTGAAACCACGACAGAACAAGTACTATCGAATGAATATCGTGCCTTGTTGTTTGCTGCTCTCGATCGGCTTCCCGAACGTCAGAAAGAGGCGTTGTTATTGGTTTATTTCCATGAGAACAGCCGTCGTGAAGCCGCAGCGGCCATGGAAACCACAGAAAAGGCATTGGAGCATTTGATTGCACGGGGGTTAAAGGCGCTCAGTCAACTGATCCCTGCCAATATAAATGGAGAGAAGCATGACCTTGCCGCCCAAAGACTCTAACGACCCGTTTGGCACTTTTTTTCCATTGAGTGACCCACAGGATATCCTGAGAAGTGATATACAAGTTACACCACTTCTGCCGCGCACACGGCTGGAGTCCATGATTGATCGTGCCCTTTCTATGCCGCAACATAGGCCGATTGTTGCTAAAAACGGCTTGCCGCAAATCACGCGGCACAATCGTTGGTCGGATAGAGGCCGAGTGTCGGGGGTGTTGGCGGCTGTTGCTTGTGGTGTGCTGTTTTTTACCGTTAATCCGCAAACAGCACCGTTTTTAAGTGGGTACAGCGGATCGGGGGGAAATATTGCGGTTGATACGCCGCAAATATCCTCACTCTACCGGGAAGGGGAGGGGCAAGACTCCTCTAAAACCATAGACTCCGAAGTATTTTCAAATACGGCGGATATGAATGATTTATTGCTTTATGATTTTTTAGAAAGCTTGTAAGATCAGCGCATGAAAAATCATGCCGCTGCCGCGCAAACCGGCAACCAAAATTCTAAAAACAATATACCCCCCACCACTGAACAGGGCGAAGAAGCGCTGCGTAAAATGCTGCGTTTTCGGGCCTGGCATCGCGGGACGCGGGAAATGGATTTGCTGATCGGCAGCTTTGCCGATTTATATTTGGTGCAGTTTAACGAAGCAGAATTACTGATCTTCCAGGAAATCCTTACCCGCCAGGACCCGGATGTCTATGATTGGGTGATCGGGCGCTCCGCTCCGCCGGTCGAGCTAAACTCGCGCGTAATGGAGCTTTTATGCAAGCATCAATTTGCCGGCGCATGCTCTTAAACAATTATTCCACCGATTAAACCTATAAAAGCCGTATTAAATCTCCCGATTTCATGATTTTAAGAAATAACATGAGCAATATGATCGAAATTATTTCATTGGGATCAACCCCTTTGTCACCCGCTGATATTCCGGCGCATTTTCAAGGTGCAGTGGTGGCGATGGGGAATTTTGACGGCGTGCATTTGGGACATCGCAGTCTGATTGAAACCGCACGCAAATGGGCGCAGGATAAAGGCACAAAATTAGCGGTATTGACGTTTGAACCTCACCCGCGCCGCGTCTTTCGTCCTGATGATCCGCCTTTTCGGCTCACCCCAAGGGCGGCGAAATATGAAGTTTTAAGCACATTGGGTGTAGATATTGTGTTTGAGGTTGCCTTTGATTGGGCATTGTCCGCTTTGGTCTATCAGGATTTTATCGCCCGCATCATTGCGCCCATCGCACCATCAGTCATTTTGGCCGGAAAGGATTTTCATTTTGGCCATAACCGCAGCGGCACATTGGATCATATGCGCGAACACGGCTATGATTGCGAAATGGTAAAGTTAATGACCGATCCGCAACATGGGGTGATATCATCCACTCGTATTCGCGCACTGATTCAGTCGGGCCATTGTGCAGAAGCAAATCAACTCTTGGGTTGGGATTGGTTTATCTGCGGAAAAGTGCAAAAGGGGGATCAGCGCGGGCGAGAAATGGGTTATCCTACGGCGAATGTGGCACTGGGTGAATATATTCACCCCGCCTATGGTGTTTACGATACGATCGTTCAGATTGAAGGATATGATCAGCCATTCAAGGCAGCCACCAACATTGGCATCCGTCCGATGTTTGAACTTCCCACTGCCTTAGTTGAAGCACATATACTTGATTTTTCGGGCGATTTGTACGGCAAAACTATAAAAATTTTTCCCCAGCGCAAAATCAGGGATGAGATGCACTTTAACTCACTGGCGGACTTAATTACACAGATAGAACTTGATTGCGCCGTAGTGAGATCCGCCCGAATTCAAAAACAAGTATGAGCAAAATGGGGCATGAGAGACGCAGATTGCCTTTAATCTTTTTTAAAACCGGCACATCATCGCTTTCTCTCAAAGGAGAACAGCCCAAAGATATAGCCAAACCAAATTATTTTGACTATAACGAGGGATGCCATATTTGAAAGATTTCCGCTGTAAAGTTTTATTTGTTCGCGAGAAGGAAGTACTCACGGTATACTGCAACAGGATGATTGCGCCCGTATGATAAGAAAACCACTGGAATTCACCAAAATTCGTTGGATTTTACCACAAAATCCGCGCCTCTCAGTGCATCTCCTCACCATTTACACCGCTTATTCAGGGGTTCCTTCCTAAAGATAACCTTCTTTATTTCCATGAAACTGTGGTATAATTAAGTTTAGAACGATCGGACACATATACAACCCAGAGGGCCACGACCATTCCTACTTTAGAATTTGATGATCTATCGAAATTGCCGTTTTTATATGGCGAGCATAATTCCAACCTGCAGTATCTGGAAAAGCTGTTAACGGTTCAAATTGCCGATCGGGGCAATATCGTCCATATTGGCGGCGAAGATCATAGGGCGCAAAAGGCCGCGGAAATCCTTTCTAAATTATGGTCTAAAATTGAAAAATCTGCCCATCCACAAAAAATAACGCCGGGTGATATTGATGCTGCGCTACGGCTTGAAAAGCAAGATGGCGCGCAGGGTTCCAATGCCATTACCACGAAACGTCGATCATTAATGCCGCGCACGGAAAACCAAGTGCGATATGTAGGTGCTTTGCGGCATAAGGAAATGGTGTATGGAGTTGGGCCGGCCGGAACGGGTAAGACTTATCTAGCGGTGGCCGTGGGGGTTGAAAAATATGAACGGGGTGAGGTTGAACGGTTGGTATTTTGTCGGCCCGCAGTTGAAGCGGGAGAAAAATTGGGATTTTTACCTGGTGATATGCGTGATAAAATTGATCCCTATTTACGGCCGATTTATGATGCGCTGAATGATTTTCTGGGCCCTGAGCGGACGGAGAAAATGTTAGAGCGGGGGGAGATTGAAATCGCGCCGCTGGCCTTTATGCGGGGGCGCACCCTCTCGCATGCCTATGTGGTGTTGGACGAGGCGCAAAACACCACATCGACCCAAATGAAAATGTTTTTGAGCCGTATGGGCGAAAATTCATCCATGATCATCACCGGTGACCCCAGCCAAACCGATTTGCCGATTGGCCAAATTTCGGGGTTAAACGAATCGATGGAAATTTTAAAACATATTGATGATATTGCGTTTGTTCGTTTTGAAAATGCCGATGTGGTGCGGCATAAATTGGTGGGTAAGATCCTCACGGCTTATGATCGACATGATGCGAATTTGGTGGGGCGCAAGCGATGAACGCCGCACCTGTTCATTATCTGATGTGCATCCCATTTGCGGCTTAATATGAGTGCGCTCCGCTTTCCCCCTCCAAAGGTCGATATTATTTTTGCTGACCCGCAATGGGCGGCCTCGCGGGTTAGCGCGCGCGCACTCATTAAAAACGCCGTTGCAACCGCGTGGGAAAACGTGCCAAGGCGGCCCCAAAATTTGCAGATGGAATTATGCGTGACACTGACCAATGACGCCGAAATCCGCACGCTCAATCATGCGCATCGGGATAAGGATAAGGCCACCAACGTGCTCTCTTTCCCCGATTGGGATCATTACTCACACATTCCCGTTATGGGGCATGATGTGCCGATTGGTGATATATTTATGGCATTTGAAACCATTCGCAGTGAAGCGCGTGCGCAGGAGAAAAAGCTCCCCGATCACCTCACACACCTCACGATTCACGGCTTTTTGCATCTTTTGGGATATGATCATATTGTCGAGAGGGACGCCGAGGACATGGAGGCGTTGGAGGTTAAAATCCTAAAAAAACTCGGCATCAAAAATCCATATTTTGAAAAACTGTAAAAATATAATATGTTAGCGATAAATTAAGTCCCAAAGAGTGAAAATTGTAAGATGAATAAAACAATGTGCAGCTTATACTAGGAAGACTGAATTGCTGGCTAGGAACAAGCAACGAAGCGTAAGGAGACTACGTTAGGAGCGAAGTGACAACGCCTAGAAATTCAGTATTCCTAGTATAATGAAAGATTTTTATGAAACAAACCCAAGCCTTAAAAACTATAGAATTGATTGATACCATGCCTGATGATCCTGTTCCGCTTGATATTGCCCGCGATAAGCCCTCTGATGGTAATCCGAGGAATGGTAAATCGCCCGAGTTGCTAGGTCAAAACAGTGGCACGGATGCAACCCCTTTAGAGTCCGCATCACCCACCCCGTCAGCTCCTTCTGCTTCTGCCACCGCCTCGCCTCCCGCTAACTCCGGCGCAAATACTGCCTCCGGTACGGGGCCGGGGTTGATGCTGTGGTTGAAAAACCTCCTCACCGCTAAACCGGATAATGACGAATCGCTGCGCCATGTAATTGAGGAATATATCGAAGAAATGTCGTCATCGAACGATGTCAAGGAAAGCGCGGAGATTCATGAGCTCAATATGCTCAGTAACGTGCTGGACCTCAAGGACATGACGGCCGAAGACATCATGGTGCCGCGCGCGGATA
>JBDHTT010000072.1:0-7380 GCA_039808785.1 Alphaproteobacteria bacterium | reverse complement strand
GCGATTTTGATCAATGGCGCAGTGGCGCAGCCGCCCGATCAACTCATCCGCCAGCTCGCCGCCCAAGGGCGTTTGGTGTGTGTAGTTAAGCCGAATGCCGACGCTGTAGGCCAAGTGACCTTATTTAAAAAAGATGATCAGAATCGGGTGATGAATCACGAGCTTTTCGATGCAGGCAGCAAATATTTGAAAGGATTTGAGCCCAAAGTGACCTTCACTTTCTAGGAACCTTTTTTGCCCCTCCTTTGGGCGGTGGAAAAATCGCCCTGTAAAATAGCTCTGTCAAGTTTTATGCGTAAAATAATGCTGATTTTCTGTGGATGTCTGAAAAACTGGCTTTGACATTAAGTCATGCTTAAGACATTCTGCATAAAATAGTGAAGTTTTTTTAAGGACGTTTTGCCATGGCGGGCCCGCAAGCAGACCAAGAGCCATCAATTGAGGAAATTCTCGCTTCTATCCGACAGATTATTTCGGATGATGAAACGCGGGAGGGCGGAGCGTTGGAGCAACCCGCAGATGACAAATTTGATATTCCGCTCTATCAACCTGAAGAAGAGCCGGAGGACAAGCCGCGCGAAAGCTTTGCGGATGTGTTGGAATTGACCAATGCCTTGCCTGAAGATGAAAAAACTATTGATTATAGCGAGCAAAATTTCCAAATTCCAGTGGCGGAGCCACCCAAAATGGCTGAGCCGCCGCCCAGAAATTCTGACCTTGACCTTTCTGCGCGTGAGGATGCGCCGCGCCGTTCTGACCTTGATCTCTCGGCTCATGACGATGATCAGGGGCGGGAGAGTGATCTTGACCTCTCAAACTTTGGTGAGGAAGCTATTTTTACGGCTCCGGCGGCGCACGCCACGGCCGATGCCTTTACGCGCTTGATGGGCAATATCCCGATTGAACGGGAAGAGAATAAACGACTCTATCCCGATGGGCGAATCACATTAGAGGATATTGCCAAGGATCTGATGCGCCCCATGCTGCGCCAATGGATTGATGACAATGTGCCCAAATTGGTGGAGCGTTTGGTGCAAAAAGAGATTGAAAAAATCACCAAGCAATTTCGGAATTAATCTCGATTGGCCGCATTTCAGTCAGATGGAGTTATGAAGTCGCAGGCGTTGGTTTCGTCCATATTCAAAATTTGTATTGCGATTTTATAGCTGAAATTCTGGCGTGAGAACACGGCCAATTGTTTTTGATAGAGTTTGCGTTTTTCTATTTTGTCTTCAGGCCAAGTCCCATAGGGTCCCAGTTTCTTACGTTTTGCCAGGCGCAAAGCCGCCAAAATCTCATGATCTTCAGGTGGGGCGTACTCTGACAAGGCTTTTTCAATATCGTCTTTGGGACACCCCTTCGCGACCAGTTGCACCCTGATTTTTTGCAGCGACACGCCGCGGTTGAGCAGGGATTGATAAAGGGCCTTTGTATAGTTTTCGTCGTTCAAATACCCAAGCTTGGTGAATTTTTCGATCACCTCATCGAGTATGGACAAGCAACTCTTGAAATCCTGATCCGCATGTTCATTGCAGGAAAGCTTAATTTTGCGCATCATCACATCACGGAACCGTTCCGTAGAAGCTGAAAACCGCCCTAAATAATAAACTCCCGCATTTTCGAGATAAGTAGCAGAAATTTTTTTGCGTGAGGGCGAAAGCCCCGCGGTGGATTTTTCTTTATCATCTCTTGATTTTCGGTCATAAAAAGCTTTCTTCTTGTCCATATGTGGATTGTAACGAAAATAATGCAAAAAAAGAACGGACAAAATTATGAACACCAATATAAATGCACAGGCATCATTTGAACCGAGGGTCATAGGTTTTTGCAACTGGATCGGCTTAATCTCTTTGGTAAAGAAAGAGGTCGGGCGGTTTTTGAATGTTTACATGCAGACATTAATCGCTCCGATTATTACAATGGTGTTGTTTTTTGTGGTGTTTGCGCTTTCTCTTCATCAGCATATGGATGAGGTTGTCAATCAAGCGGCATTGCAATTTTTGGCTCCCGGCCTTTTGATGATGACCATGATTCAAAACGGTTTTGCCAATTCATCGTCATCCTTAATGATCGCAAAGCTTCAAGGGAATATCGTTGATATCCTGATGCCGCCTTTGGCACCGTGGGAATTATTAACGGGGATGCTCATCGGCGCGCTTTTCCGTTGTTTTTTAATTGGTGTATTGGGTGTTATTGTGCTCAGTTTCTTTGTTACATTGCCATTTCATTCAGTCTTGACAATTTTTTGGTTTGGAATGCTGGGTAATATGATTTTAACGCTTTTAGGTATGATGACCGGAATTTGGGCTGAAAATTTTGATAAAATGACCACGATCTCCAACTTTATAGTGACACCGCTCACGTTTCTTTCTGGTACTTTTTATTCTATCGCGAGTTTGCCACCAATCTGGCAAAAAGCAGCTTTGTTTAACCCATTTTTTTACATGATTGACGGATTTCGCGCGGGGTTTACGGGCGTGGCTGAGACGCATCTGCTCACTGGATCCATTGTGCTATGCGCGCTCTCTGCGCTTCTAATTCTTGCGACCTGGACAATGTGGCGCACTGGATATAAAACTAAATCATGAAATAATTTTAGGACCAGATAGAGCAACGTAACACACAAAAGCTATAAAATATGAATGATATTCCGCCAATAGATAAAGATAGTCGCGGCTCAGCAGATGCAGTGTCGGATGAAAAAATTCTTTCCTTCCCCCTTCCTGATGATAGTCATGTGATGACATTTGATCTAGAGCGCGCAAATTTGCGTGGCCGTATCATTCGTATGGGACGTGTACTTAATGATATTTTAGATCCGCACGATTATCCACTGATTGTGGCCAACAAATTGGCTGAAACATTAACTATGGCGGTTTTGTTGTCCTCTATGCTTAAGTATGATGGGATTTTTATCTTACAAGTCCAGGGTGGTGGTCCCATCACAAGGTTGGTAGCGGATGTGAGTTCAGATGGACAAATTCGTGCCACCGCCGGATATAATGCAGAGGAGATCAGCGCTTTGCTTTCCCAAAAGCCGGTCGATGAGATTAAAATGAATGAGTTGGTGCAAAACGGCTATCTGGCCTTCACAGTAGATCAAGGTGGCCAGACCGACCGTTACCAGGGTATTGTAGAACTCTGTGGGTATAACGTGCGCGATAGTATTGACCATTACTTTGCCCAGTCTGAACAGATTGCCACCTCACTGCGGTTGGCAGTCTCAAAGGATTCTGAGGGCATCTGGCGTGCAGGTGCAATTATGTTGCAGCATGTCCCTGAGCATACCGACATCCCCCAGGATGCTAAACCCATCGCTGAAAATTGGTTGAGGGCACAAATTCTTTTGGAAACATGTCGCGATGATGAATTGCTTGATCCCAAGCTTCATGATGAAACCTTGCTTTACCGATTGTTCCACGAAGAAAATGTTCGCATTTACCCGCCAAGCCCATTGACCAAGGCTTGCCGTTGCACCAATGACAAACTTCGGAAAATCCTATCGCTGCTATCCGACGATGACCGTTCCCACGCTATGGTTGACGGTGCTATTACCATGACATGCGAATTTTGCAATAAGCAGTTCAAATTTACGGATGCTGAGCTCACGGAGGAGGGGGCGGAGGTATGATTATAGTGCATGCCATCCACTATCGGTGCGTCTGATGCTTAATTCCGCCTCTTGTTGTTTTTACAGAAACGAAAAAAATTCAAAAGCTTGATCAAAACCACTTGATTTTTTTGTGCGAAAGGTGAATGGTCTCTGGGTCAAATTTATTTTCTTAGGAATCCTCTCATGACTCAAATTCTTGTGCCGACACTAGGTGAATCTGTTTCTGAAGCAATTATCTCCAAATGGATAAAAAAAGAAGGCGATGCCGTGGCGGCTGATGAGCCGGTATGTGAGCTGGAAACCGATAAGGTTACATTAGAGGTAAATGCGCCTGCAGCGGGGGTTTTGAGTAAAATTGCAGCCCCTGAAGGCACTACTGTTGGCGTTGGGGCGGTTCTTGGTGAAATTGCCGATGGCCAGGCTGTGAGCCCCAAAGCAGCCCCTGCAGCCCCAGTGATTGCTTCTCTCACTACTCCTGCAGCAGTACAGCAGGGGGAAAAACTTGCTCCTTCCGTACAAAAAATGGTTGGGGATAACAAACTCAATCCTGCTGATATCGCGGGGACCGGTAAAGACGGACGTATCACTAAGGGTGACGTCATCGCGCATATGGAAGCTCCAAAGGCTCCTCATGCAATTTATCAACCGCAGGCGCAGCCAGCTGCCCCGTCGACACCGCGTGCATTGGGTCCAAGAGAAGAGCGGGTCAAAATGACAAGGCTGCGTCAGCGTATTGCGCAGCGTTTGAAAGAGGCGCAGAATACTGCGGCTATGCTCACGACCTTCAATGAGATCGACATGACCGCAGTGATGGATTTGCGGAATAGTTATAAGGATGTGTTTGAGAAAAAGCACGGCGTGAAACTTGGATTTATGTCCTTCTTTGTGAAGGCGGCAGTGAATGCTCTTCGCGAAATTCCGGCGGTCAATTCAGAAATTAACGGCGAGGATATCATCTATAAAAATTACTATGATATTTCTGTTGCTGTCAGTACTCCACAAGGCTTGGTGGTACCGGTTGTCAAGGATTGCGACACGAAATCCATGGCTCAGATCGAAAAGGATATTGCCTCGCTCGGTGCCCGTGCGCGCGATGGAAAAATTACCGTCGATGAAATGACAGGCGGTACATTCACTATTACCAATGGCGGCGTGTTCGGGTCGTTAATGTCCACACCGATCATCAACCCGCCACAGGTTGCGATTTTGGGTATGCACAAAACTCAAATGCGGCCCATGGTGATGCCAAATGGTGAGATTAAGGCGCGGCCGATGATGTATATCGCGCTGTCTTATGATCACCGGATTATTGATGGGCGTGAAGCAGTCACATTCCTTGTGCGCATCAAGGAAGCCCTGGAAGATCCGCAACGCCTCATCCTCGAAGTCTAAGCTTATTGTCGTGATTATTAAAATTCTTCAGTCAGCAGATATTCCCTTGCTGTATCGCTGTGCGGGGACTCATGTCCCTGAAAAAGATTATTTTGAACAATGCTGTGAAGAGATCGCCCAAAATCGACGTGAAACATTTTGGTTGGATCTTGATAAAGGCGGGGATGTGGGGCAGACAGAACCCCTCTGTGTGGGTTATGTTCATTATAATCGTATACCGATTTATATGCCGTTTCGCCGGCTCAATATCCCGGAAATTCAAGACCTTTTTATTGCACCACTCTACAGGCGCGGTGGTCTTGCCAAAGCACTCATAAGGCAATGTGAGGAACTTGCGCGCAGTGAAGGGCATAGTGAGATCGGTATTGGTGTCGGAGTGGGGCAGGAATTTGGCCCGGCGCAGCGGCTTTACAACTCACTTGGGTTTCATGCGGATGGTATGGGGGCCGTGTTCGAGCGCGAAGTGGTTCCCAGTGGCACGATGAAACCGATTGATCATAGGCTATGTATTATGTTGGTAAAGTCGCTTGATGGAAAGAGCTAGAATCTTAATATTTTACTCTTGAATGGGTGGTTTAATTAAGTCATCTGTTTAATGTAGTCAACGATGCGGCGGCCGATTTCTTCGGACGCTTTGACGTGTAGATCAATTTCATTATGGATGAAATCCAGCGTACCCATCTCGCGCCGATCTTTGACAATGATTTTAATATCGGGCTTGACGCGGCGCACTTCGCCTATAATTCTTGCGATTTCAAGCGCATCAGGGATCACAATAATGATCGCCACTGCCTGATCAATTGAGGATTCTTTTAAAGTTTCCTCCGACCCTGCATCGCCTGCAATGGCCTGAAACCCCTGTTCACGAAGTGATTCTACGCGCTCCCTATTGCTTTCAATCATAATGAGGTTGGTTTGATCAAAATCAAGATGGTGGCAAATATAGGTGGCGACATCGCTGGCCCCCACCAGAAGAATCGTTTTCCTCGATGCAGTCGAGGAGGGTACGCCGCCACCCTTGGGCGGCTCAACCAAATGCGCCAGTGGGTCATCATCGCGCAGGTCAAATTTGTTCCGTAATCTTGGATGGTTTTTGATGAACAGATACATGAGGCGCGAGCCAAAAAACGTTACGGGATTGAGGGCAATCGTGATCAAGGCCCCCGCGAGGATAATATCGCGCGCCTCCGTCTCTAACACTCCATAACTCACGCCCAACGTGGCCAAAATAAAGGAAAACTCGCCAATTTGGGACAGCCCCGCCGAAACCAACAGCCCGGTTTTAAGCGGATAGCGAAATAAGGTCACAATAACAAAGGCCGCGACCGATTTCCCCACCATGATAATCAATACGCATAACAGCACACCGAGTGGATTGCTGAAAATAATATCGGGGTTAAACAACATGCCGACCGATACAAAAAACAACACGGCAAAGGCATCCTGAAAGGGCAGGGCGCGTTCAGCGACTTGCTTGCTCAAATTTGATTCGCGCAACATCATGCCGGCAAAAAATGCACCCAGAGCCAAGGACACATCAAATATTTTTCCTGCCCCATAGGCCACCCCCACGGCTATGGCGAAGCTTGCGAGGGTAAACAGCTCCCGCGATCTGGTGGAGGCTACTAAATTCAATAACCACGGCAAAACCCGGCTCGCGACCAACAACATAAAAGCCACGAACATTCCGATCTTGGCAAGCGCGGTAAACAGCGACATGGAAATTTCGCGCCATTCTACCCCGCCGCTTTCAATCTCGTCCCAATTGATGACCGCAAAGGTCGGCAATAACACGAGGGTTAAAACCGTCACTAAATCCTCAACCACCAACCAACCTATGGCAATCCGCCCGTTTGCGGTATGGAGGAGATGGTGATCCTCAAGCGCGCGCAGCAATACAACCGTACTTGCCACCGAACAAGCGAGCCCAAACAGCAATCCGGCCTGAAGGCTCCAACCCAAATAATGCGCCAGGGCAAGCCCCATGAGCGTTGCCGCGCTAATTTGAACCAACGCCCCGGGAAGGGCGATTTTGCGCACCTCAATAAGGTCCTTAATGGAAAAATGGAGCCCCACGCCAAACATCAAAAGGACAATCCCCATTTCGGCCAATTGTTCGGCGATGTGAATGTCGGCGATATAACCGGGCGTGTGCGGTCCCACCAAAATTCCGGCAATAAGGTAGCCGACAATGGGCGAAAGCCGCAATTTCGATGCCGCCAAGCCGCACAAAAACGCCACCGACAAACCCAGCGCAATGGTCGTAAGCAACGGCATATCGTGGGGCATGGCGCACCTGTTCCAAAGTTTCAGATAAATATAATTAATTTAATAGCTGCGACCAGATGGCGCACCCTATCAAGGTGCCATATTGG
>JBDHTT010000071.1:0-7392 GCA_039808785.1 Alphaproteobacteria bacterium | reverse complement strand
CTCACCCTCCTCACCCCCCAACAAGCCAATTATTTAGGCATTCATGACCAAGGCCCCTATAAATCTGATACATATCGGTATTAGCAGGAACTTTCGTTTTACGCGGAGACGCGGGGGAATATAGGGATTTTACATTAAAAATCAATGAGTTATGCTGCGTAAAGATTATTTATCCGAACGCTGCACGCTCTATTTTTATAAATTTATGAATTCCCGATAAAATTTTTTAGATACTCACAACTAAAACCGCGAAAAACGCTGCGTTGCTCCACCTCTCCGTGCAAACTAAACCGGCAACTTTGGATATCGCCGCGTTCTGACATGGAGTTAATCACCCTCCATCAAAATGCCCCGTTTTAATAAAGGTTTATTACATAAAAAAATATCCGAATCCTTTCTATCTTTGTAAATTTTGCAATGTATTATCTTTGCAGTTATTGTAAACTTTGCAAAGTAGGTTCATCTTCTTTTCTACGTTTCAAGTTTCACATTATATTTTTATCAAAGTTTCATGATTAAAAAAGCGCAGCTGTACAGCCCCGATAATTATTTGCAATTAAGTGGGACCGGATGATGAGGAGTGCTTAGTCCGAAAGCACTTTCGCCTCCGCAGCCAGCATAATAGGGATATGTCCGCGGATGGGATAAGCCAGGCGTGCTTGGTCTGAGATTAACTCTTGTCGCACTGAATCATAGCGCAACGGAACTTTAGTCACCGGGCATACCAAAATTTCCAGCAATTTTGGATCAACCTTAATCGTAGGATTTGTAGAATTCGTGGCGATGGGGCTCGGAGGTGCGCTCATAAAATCAAGCATATCCTAACGTAAAGTGAGTAAAAATCAAAAACTGCAATAAATTTGCGCTTAAAATCAGCATCCCTGCTTATTATTTTTTACAGAGGTGGTTGACCCGCTCATATTCATTGATGTTATCCAGGGCCTGCTGTCGCTGCTGCCGCTCTGCATTCATTTGATTGGCGTAGTTTTGGATGAAGTTACTAATGCTGGTCTTTAAACCGGCCTCAACCTGTGATTGTTGGCTAGTGGAATATGGCCCGTAAGCCGATTGTCGAGCCAATTCTTGCCGTAGCGCATGACCGATAATCTGGGCATATTTATTGACTATGTCACGGTCAATCATCACATGTTGATGTTCGTGCGCCAAAATCGCGTTGTGCATACAGGTTCCGCGCGGAAAATCGCTCGCCACATAAACTGTCGGATTAATATGAATGGAAACCGTAATCATCGTGTACCAATAACAAATTTGATTTGTGTTAGGGTTTGTAAGTGTCCCGTAGCGCATTTGCTCACTGATCCGAATGCCGCCCTGCATTAAACCACCGACATCAGTGATGACATCCTTGCCATAGGGATTGATCGTATTGATGGGCTTACGGTCCAGTTGCTTCATTGATTGCGTAAAGTTATAACTAATATTGTCAGTTGACGTCTTGACACTCACTTGTGGCGTATCCTGTGCCACACATCCACCGGCAATGGCTTTTTGGGAAAAACCAACCAAACTCAGCAGCAACATTGCAAGGATAGATAGGCTATTCAAAGAAAAACGGTACAGGGAAATAATTTTAAAACTCCGTCTTATACATACAACCTAATATCACTACCACAATTATTATAAAATTTGATGATTAATAAATTGTCAGCGAAGACAATATTTAGTAAGTTCAACCGAAAAATGGAAGAACGCAGGTAAAAACATGGCCGTACTTGTAATGTTAATTTCGTGGGCAATTAGTGCCTATATTTTTATCATCATCCTTCAGGTGGCGATTTCGTGGTTGGTTGTCTTCGGGGTTATGAATTTGAACAACCCTCAGGCACGCAATTTGATGAATCTACTGGCTGGGCTGACTGAACCGATCATGAGGCGCGTGCGCCGGTATGTACCACCGATCGGGGGCATTGATTTGACACCCATTATTGTGATTATCGGGCTGCAGGTTTTAAGTTGGGCGCTCGGACAATTGCTTATGGCTTCTGCGCTTGCGTAAATAAAGCGCGATACATCAAGCCGAAAGCCGAGAAGACTTCACAACTTTCCTAGAGCAGCATTTTCACAATAACGTAACTTTATGATCCTTGGGAAAAAATATTATTGATGATCGGAGAAGGCAAAAATCATTATTCGCGCCGCACCGTTTCATCACCGACCGGGCGCAGGAATATGCGCGAAGCCGCTATCGGTGCCAAGATTGGGCAATATTTCCCCTATGCCTTATTAGCGGCGGCCTGCGTGATCCTTTTGGTCTCACTACTGCATCCAATGAAGTGGAAACAAGCACGGATTGAGGTGGCAGAACAGATCAGCCCAGCACTCTCTACATTGTCACTGCCGATTCGTACGTTTGAATCTTGGGGTGAGGAACTGTCGCTTCTTACCAATATTCGGGCAGAGAACGCACGTCTGCGGGCAGAAAACGACCAGTTGAAAGAATGGTATCAAACAGCCCTGTTACTGCGTGCGGAAAATCAGTCTCTTAAAGATTTGCTCAACGTCCTCCCAGAAGCTGAGCAAACCTATATCACCAGCCGCGTAGTGGGGGATTCCGGATCATCCTATGTGAAAACCTTATTAATTCAGGCAGGAACGGAAAATGGCGTTGAAGAAGGTCAGGCCGTTATGGGGCGTCACGGCATGATCGGGCGCATCATTGAAGCCGGCCCGCGCGCATCACGCGTGCTACTACTCAGCGATATCAACTCTCACATACCAGTGATTATTGAAGGCGTCAATCAACGCGCTATTTTAATGGGGAATAATGATGATCGACTGACTCTCAACCATTATGCACCTGATGCCTTGATTAAAAAAGGTGGTCGTGTTGTAACATCGGGTATTGGAGGCATGTTCCCTGCCGGCCTTCCGATTGGGGAGATTGTTTCAATCAAAAACGGAGCCGTTAATGTGCGTATGCTGTCAGATCCCGAGGGCGAAGATTATGTGCAAATTGTGGAGCGTCCGATCGACCAAAAAGTGAAGGAAAGCCTTGAAAGTCTTAAGTTCCCACCGCCATCAATATCAAATACCGAAGCAAGTGGAGCTGCTACGGCATTACCGTCACCATCAATATCTTCTGATCCCGCGCATCCACCCTCCAAATCGCCGGCGCAATAGGTTTTGATGATGACAGAATTTTTATATGAATTTTACTTAGCGTTTGCGCGGTTCCTGAAATTTATCGGGGTTTATGCGATCATGGGGTTTTTATCATTGCTTTCAATGGTGCAAATTCCGCTTTTGAATATAGGGGATGCACGGCAGGGATTTATCGTGGCAGGCCTATATTTTTGGTTAATTTATCGCCCCTCACTTTGGCCCGCGTGGACGATTTTTATCCTTGGTTTGGCATTGGACTTGGCGGGCAGCGGGCTCGCAGGACTCAATGCCCTGTCATTTTTGGGATTGGCAATGATCATTAAAGGCCAACGGCGTTTCCTTTTGGGGCAGCCATGGCACATGATTTGGGCAGGGTTCGTGGTGGCCATCACCTGTTTGCAAATATTTCAATCTTTGATTTTCGCCATGACCGAAGTCAGATTACCCAATCCGTGGTTTTTGGCTGGCAATATCTTAATTTCCAGCTTGTTTTACCCGTTTTTTCACCCTTTACTGATGATGTATCACCGTTATTTGAGCGATGACCCACAGGATTAAACTGTGTCGAAATTCTCTTTGCAAGGTGAAACTCCGCTATGGTTGTCGGCATAAAACTAGCCAGCCAGCCCGTTAATAAACTGAGCGGCTTTCACCGTTATGGGGAAGTGGAACGTTAATCTCGCCCCAGTCTTTCAAGAAGTTGCGGTAATAGCCAACCTTGGTCACACTATAGGCCGGTTTGAAATAGATAGTTTTAAAGAAGCTAAGGAAAGATGTGTGATACTTCGGATAGCTGGCGGAGGTTGATGCGCATTCGGCAACATAAACCTTATCACCGTAATTAGTGACCGCCATCAGACCGGCACGTGATTCGCTATAGGGTTGACCGTCAACAACAGCAGCACCGGCGGGGACATCAGATGGCGGAGTCGTGAAGGAAATCAGGGTCATGCTGGCAAATCCCTGTCCCAGACCGGCCTCATTCTGTTGCCTGATCATACTCACGTTATCATACGACGCAGTGTAATCCTTCCAAAAATCCTGGGTAAAATTCAAATCACGCACTTCATCGCGGTAACGGTTGGGGTAAATTACAAAGCGCCGATCTTCACGCGCCCGCACGCGGCACGATGCACGATCATCGCCAGAGGGCAACGAGAGCGTAATCACGTCATCCGGCTGTTGATTATTCATCATTTTCCAAGTGTCAGGATAGGATAAACGCGCCCCATTTTCAGCATCTTGCCAAACCACATAATCCGCACGGGCATCAGGAACGGTGCAAAACAGCGTAGAAAACGCTATCGTGCCCATCAGGACCTGCTTGAGGGAGATATTTTTCAATGTTTTATAAAGTTTGGATATGCGCATGATTTTAACCGCCAACTCTTTCCTCGTCTTTGGTCACTATTGTGCTATGATGCCCTGAAAAATGCAATAGATCTCTTTAAACCTGTGCCAAAGATTGAGCCAAATATGATGACATCAAACGCCTCACCCCCAAATAAAAACCAAAGCCAACAGTCTCCGACCAATTATAGTGAAAAACTAGCAGCCCTGCGCGCACAGTTTGGCGGGCTGGAGATTGATGGCTTTATCCTCCCGCATCAAGATGAGTATTTGAGCGAGTATTTGCCACCCTGCGCGGAACGATTGGCTTGGCTCACAGGATTTACTGGCTCCGCCGGTTATGCGGTTATTCTCCGCGATCAAGCCGTGGCGATGACCAACGGGCTATATGAAATTCAGATTAAGAGTGAGGTCGATTTGAATTTGTTCCAGGTAGATGACTACACCAAAACCCCAGTGGGGGTCTGGATCTCCCAGAATGCAGAAGGGGGCAACGTCATCGGTTATGACCCCAACCATTTGACACGCGCACAGATCAACCAAATTGAAGAGTCTTTGACCGCAAAAAACATCACATTAAAGCCTCTTACTCTAAACCCGATTGATAAAATCTGGCATGACCGCCCTGCCCCACCGTTAGGGCCGGTTGAACTGTTTCCAGACGCCGTAGCAGGGCACACAACGCACGAAAAAATAGCGATGGTGAAGAGTGTAATGGCAGAGAATGCCGCACAATCCCTGGTTATCACCAACCCTGCGTCAATTTGCTGGCTACTCAATGTCCGCGGTCGTGATGTGGCCTATAACCCGCTTGTTCTTTCACAGCTCATTCTGTCCCTTGATGGCCTGCCAGATTGGTATGTGGACCCGCGCAAAATCCCACAAGATGTGCGGGCATTTTTCAACTCGCAGATCAACTTTCACACAATCGAGAATTTTGAAAAAGATCTTCATCGGCTAAAAGGCCCCGTCATGATTGATTCTCAACAATCTCCGGCGATTGTTGAGATGATCCTGAATGAACATAAAATCCCCTTGATTGATCATAAAGATCCATGTCTTCCTCTCAAAGCGATTAAGACAAAATCCGAGCAAACATCCATCAAACAGGCTCATGTCCGTGATGGAGTGGCGATGGTTAAGTTTTTATATTGGTTAGATTGTCAGGATTTCGCCAAAACTCATCACAGCGAAATGAGTCTTGCAGATAAGTTAGAAGAGTTTCGCAAAAACCATGTATCTTACCGTGAACCAAGCTTTGAAACCATCAGCGGCTGGGCCGATCACGGTGCCATTATTCATTATCGTACACAACCCCATACGGACCGCCGCATCACCGGCAATGATTTATATTTGCTCGATAGCGGCGGGCAATATGAATATGGCACAACCGATATTACCCGCACGATTGTGATTGGTGACATTGATGATGAACGCCGTAAATATTTCACGGCGGTGCTCCAGGGGCATATCGCTGTGGCCGCATCGGTGTTTGATTCAGCCACTACGGGCGCCGATATGGATGCCAAAGCCCGTGCGCCACTCAAACGTTTGGGGGCTGATTACCCACACGGAACGGGGCATGGCGTAGGTTGTTACCTCGGTGTGCATGAAGAAGCTACGGCTATTTCCCCACGCAGTACGGATAAATATTTTGCCCCTGGAATGTTGTTATCCAATGAACCGGGATATTACCGGGAGGATCATTTCGGCATCCGTCATGAAAGCCTGATGTTTTGCCAAGAAAATGAGCAAGGGCAATTGTACTGGAATACGATCACTCTTGTGCCTTTTGATCTGCGTGGGATTGATTGGGAGATTATGAGCGCGGAGGATACGGCTTGGCTCAGCCATTATCACGCCCATATCTTTGAAATGATTTCACCGTTCCTAGATAGCCAAGAGCTTGACTGGCTGAGACAGGCTTGCTTTTCAGGACTTCCAGAAGGATTAAAGTAAAAAACCCCCTCATCAGAGGGGATTTTAAAATTAAAGCTATAAGCCAGACCCTACTGTCCTGATGCGCGCTGCAAGATCGGCAACTCTTCTTCTTGGTTCGCATTTGAAGCCTGATCTTTCATAGGGAAACCGGATGGCTTCCCTCTATGCGACTTTTTTTCGGAGGAGGCACCTCTAACGCCCCCAAGTGGAGTGATTTTACCATCAATGGTGGCACCGGCTTCAACAGCCAATTCTTTATAAGAAATCGCACCGGTAATGGAACCTGTGGCGCGTACGGTCAAACGACCATTGACAGTCAAATCGCCTTCAAATTTTCCGGCAATCGTGGCTTCGTTGATTTCAACAGTGCCATAGAACATACCACTTTCAGCAATTTCAAGAACACTGGCACCTTTCAGGGCAGCTTCAACCGTTCCTTCAACAATCAACAAATCGCATGATTCAATTTCCCCCGACATGGTGATGCCCTGACCGATGATCAAGCGGCGTGCGTTGCTGTCCGCTTGCCCGGAGCTCTGAGCACCAACGGATGGAGTGTTTGCACCATATCCAGCGTAAGTGCCGTAGGCTGCTGGCGCAGCAGGACGCGCAACAGCACCCATTGGGTTCGTCATGTTGGCAGGAGCCCCAGGACGTCCAAAAGGCGCGGATGGAATATCTGCGGAAGAGGCATCTTTAGGTTGATTTGTCGTGTCGTTCATTGTTTGTGGTTCCTTGTTTGGTTCGTTTTGGGGTAAGCTCGAATTAGGACGATGAAACATGGGGATTCAACTACCTTTCTAAGTTTTATCTAAGTCATTGTTTGATCTGCTTAAATCTAAGCAGAAGCAAACCCGGGCATTTCCTGAATGATCAAAACTAGCATGAGGGACAAAATCTCCGCAAGTAAATTATGATGAATTTTTTAAAATCTTTTTGTGGGCAGCTTTTGACCGGGGTTTCTAAGAACCTATTCAT
>JBDHTT010000070.1:0-7415 GCA_039808785.1 Alphaproteobacteria bacterium | reverse complement strand
GCCCTTCCAACTCGACATCAACCAGCGCGGGGATCGGCAAATCATTCCAAATCTCGTCCATGCCGCCGAGCCAAGGGGAGAGCATCTCGCTCATCTCCTGCTTTTGCACCTGACGCGCATCCACCACCTGCGGGAGTTTTTTCAGCTCAGTAGTGAGCCGCGCAATCAGCGGCGCAGAGATGTTTGCCGCCGGAATTTCAATCGTCAAATTATTTTCAAGGCCCGCGACCCATTGATGGCTGAAATGATTGAGCCCGACAATAAAACTCACAGCCAGCAGAGAGAGAAAGGTCATTAATGTGGTCAGCAATACCAAAAATTCCGTCCCCAATTTTAAATGAAGCGGAATATCAAAACCGCCCCCGGGGGGATTGAGTGAAAAGACCGATGAAGCCGCATTTTGATCAATGCCAAAGAACCGTAAAAAAGATGCCGATTTGCTGCGTGTGGGGTCATAATTTGCCATGATGTCAGATTGCCTCCAACATATCTCGTGTTGCGCGCACTCTATCCGGCCCTTCCGGTCCTTGCTCTCCTTGTGCTTCAATGTTTGGCTGCGCATCCGGGTCATATCGGAAATTCTCATCTTCTAGCGCGCGCGCAATCTGCCCCGTCACCGGATCAAAAACGCTCAAATGCCCGTTTTCAAGGATTAATCGCGGATGCGGCAAACTATCCAGAATTTTTAAACTATGAGTGGCAATCACGATGGTGGTGCCGAGTTTGTTGAGCTGTTCAAACAATCCCATCAATTTCATGCCAATCTCATCATCCAAATTGCCTGTCGGCTCATCGGCCAGCAATAATTTGGGGTTTGAAATCACGGCGCGTGCAATCGCAATGCGTTGCTGTTGCCCCCCTGAAAGTGTTTGCGGCAGTCGGTTCAGGTAATCTCCCAATCCGACCCAATGCAATAACTCATCGACATGCTCCCGAATTTTTTTCTCAGGCGTGCCGTTAATCCGCAGCGGCAAAGCCACATTATCAAACACCGATAAATGCGGCAAAAGCCTAAAATCCTGAAAAATCACCCCGATATTTTGGCGCAATTTGGACAATTCAACCCGGTCCAGCAAGCTCGTATTCTTCCCAAAAGCATGAATACAGCCGCGCGTGGACCGCCGCCCCAGAAACAGCAAGGACATGAGCGAGGATTTCCCCGCACCGCTCGGCCCACACAGGAAATGAAACGACCCAGGAGAGAGCGAAAAATTCACATCGCTCAAAACCTCCGGTCCAATGCCGTATCGCAACCCAACTTGCTCAAACTTAATCATGTCCTGTTTCACATCGCTATATTAAACAACTTCGCTGATTCTGCAACATCATCACTTACCACATCACTTACCACTCTTCATAATTCAAATAAGTTCGTAACCCCGGAGCAGAAAAAGTTGAAGCTATGAGACTTTTTCGTCCATCCGGGGTCCAGTGATGACTTCTAGACCCCGCATCAAGTGCGGGGTTACGAAATTTGAGAGGCGTTGAGACATCATCAATTACCCCACGCGCCCCTATGCCACACGTTTAAGCGGCTTATATTTAATTCGGTGCGGAGTGTCAGCATCAATGCCCAATCTGCGTTTACGGTCGGCTTCATAATCTTCATAATTGCCTTCGAACCATACTACCTGAGACTCTCCCTCAAACGCCAAAATATGCGTGGCCAAACGGTCCAGAAACCACCGATCGTGTGAAATCACCACGGCGCATCCGGGATAGTTTTCAAGCGCTTCTTCGAGTGCGGCCAAGGTTTCGGTATCAAGATCATTGGTCGGCTCATCAAGCAATAAAACATTCGCTTCGGTTTTGAGCATCTTAGCAAGATGCACGCGGTTACGCTCCCCGCCCGATAATTGCCCGACTTTTTTCTGCTGGTCCGTTCCCTTAAAATTAAACGACCCGACATAGGCACGCGATGGAATTTCAATCTTGCCCATTTGCAAAATATCATTGCCGCCCGAAATTTCTTCCCAAATATTTTTGTTAGGATCAAGCGCATCACGGCTTTGGTCAACATAGCCAAGCTTAACCGTATCGCCCACGCGGAAATCCCCCGAGTCGGGTTTTTCAACGCCGGTAATCATTTTAAACAGCGTGGTTTTCCCCGCACCATTCGGGCCAATCACCCCGACAATTCCACCGGGGGGCAGCTTGAAAGAGAGATTATCAATCAACAACCGATCGCCAAATCCCTTGGTGATGTTGGTCGCCTCCACCACCAAATTGCCGAGCCGCGGCGGCACAGGAATAACAATTTGCGTGCGGGCATAGGTTTCGCGCTCATTGTCACGGAGCATATCCTCATAGGCCGCAATCCGCGCCTTGGATTTTTTGCGCCGGGCTTCGGGCGTTTGATTGATCCATTCCAATTCCCGCGCCAGGGTTTTCTGGCGTGTGGCTTCGGTTTTCGCCTCTTGCTCCAACCGTTTGCGTTTTTGGTCAATATAGGCGGAATAATTCCCTTCATAGGGGATGGCTTGCCCGCGGTCCAACTCCAAAATCCATCCCGTGACGTTATCAAGGAAATAACGATCATGGGTGATCATCACGACCGTCCCCTTATAATCGCTCAAAAATCTTTGTAACCACGCCACACTTTCCGCGTCCAAATGGTTGGTCGGCTCATCGAGCAGCAGGAGATCAGGTGCCTCCAGCAACAATTTGCACAGAGCCACGCGCCGCCGCTCACCGCCCGATAATTTGGTCACATCCGCATCCCCCGGCGGACACCGCAGGGCATCGAGCGCGATTTCCACCTGCCGCTCCAACTCCCACCCATTGGCATGCTCAATCTCTTCTTGGAGTGTACCCATTTCCTCGGTGAGCTTGTCAAAATCGGCCCCCTCCTCACACATTTCAACCCCAATCGCATTGAATCGCGCGATTTTATCGAGCATCGGCCGACACGCTTCCATCACGTTTTCGAGCACGTTTTTGGTCGCATCCAATTGCGGTTCCTGCGCCAAATAACCCACACGTGCAGATTTATCGGACCATGCCTCACCTACATATTCTTTATCCAACCCCGCCATAATCTTAAGCAAAGTGGATTTCCCCGCACCGTTGGGACCCAACACGCCAATCTTGGCGCCGGGATAAAAACTCAGCGTGACATTGCTCAAAACCGTTTTGCCACCGGCATAGGTTTTGCTCAATCCATTCATGACATACACATATTGATATCCGGCCATTTGATCGCCCTCACTTACTTTTTTACATTGATTTTACATTATTAAACGGACTGCACTAAATCGACTAAACCGTTTGCCGAATTCTCCACGCCTTGCGCTCAGAATTTCCAGTATTTCCGGTATTTTCAACATCAAACGGCGTAATGTCAAACCCGTACCCGCGCGCACTCACCCCCAGCACATAGGGGTGAATGAGCCTAGGATCAAGCTCTTGCGCATCTATGGCCCCCGCCAATGCAGCGAGTGTCCCCTCGCGCACCACCGCGCCCACACCTTCGGCGGTAATGATCAAATCATTATTTTTCCCCGCATCCGCATAAATCGTGCCGCCTTTCGGCAAACATTCCTGCGCCAACACCAGCGTCCCCAGCAAGATTTTACACGCTCCCTTGGCTTTAATATCAATCCCCAGCGGCGCATAGGGATCCCAGCTTTGGCGAATCTTCCCCTCCATCCGCAGCAAGGTTCCAAAGGCTTTCTGGATATCTTCAGGCTTCAGGTTGGCCTCGCGCCCCCCTGCCCCGTAAATAATGCGAAAAACCTGAAGCCGCGCCGCCGCCGTCTGTGTACTTTGGCCAATCAAATCAATCGCTTGTTTTAGCGTCTCAGGGTCGGATCCCATATCCTCAATAAACTCAAGCCCATTATTAATCGCTCCCACGGGGGACACCAAATCATGGCAAATCCGCGACGCCAGCAATTCAAGCAATAAGGTGACATCCGGCTCAGCGTTTTGAGAGCACTGTGAAGACGAAGGAAGAGAAGATACACCGGTCATGATTATTACGATCCATCATTCATTATTAAGTTGAAGAACGGCAAACGACTCAGGGGTTTACCTAGTAAATTTTCGATCACAATGGCAGAATTCAAAAGATTTTTCCAGAGCCTTTTGTGATTAAACAAGTGCTGTTAAACCGCAAAATCTTTCGGCTCATAAAAAAGCCGATCTCAAAAAGAAATCGGCTTTTACGTTCCCGAAACACTCTGGGGAATGACTCGGGAAAAACTCTAAATTCAAAGAAGTTCGGCCTAAAGCTCAAAAGGTTATAATCAACCCCGCGCCTTACCTCACAAATGTAATCTCGGTACGGCGGTTGGCGGGTTCACGCACACCATCGGCCGTTGGGACCATCAAATTATCCTCACCCCAACTGCTGACACGCAGCAACGAAGCAGGAATGCCGCGGGAGATCAAACCGTCACGCACCGCATTGGCACGTTTAATCGACAGACGTTTATTGTATTGTTTGGTTCCCGAAGTATCCGTATATCCCATCACATTGACGGCGGAAATATTTTGTCTGCGGATTTCTTGGGCGAGAGAGTCAAGCACATTGGCTCCGCCGGCATCAACTTTCGATGAGTCAAAATCAAAGAAAACCAAATATTTTGCATCTTCAGGAACCATTGGCGCAACAGGTGGGGCCACAACAGCCACCGGAGGTTCAGGAATCGGTGCAGGTGGTTGAATATCACCCAAACCGTTCAAAGCCTCAAAAAATTGGTTTTTACAAGCAATAATATCACCCTTTTGCCAATTTTCCTCTTGTTGTTCAATCCAGCAATCAAAACGAGCCTGCGCAACCGCCGCCAATTTCGGGTTGGCTTCACGAGCCCCGCGATCAAGCGCGGTAATTAAGCGCGCGCGGGCAGACGACAATTCCTCAATATGTTCAGGTTTCAAATTCCAATCCGATACAGGTTCAGGAAGTACAACTTCACCTGAGGACGCCGCCAATCCCTTGCGCGCGAAGTGCAGCGCATCAGGATAATCAAACATGCTATTTTGTTCGACATTCGCCATGTTGCGATATTCGTTGGCCAGCCCCTGCGTGAAAGGGCTTCCTACGGCTTGAGCCTCGTTCAATGCCTCAACTTCAGACTTGCTTTTAAAGCCGGAACAACCTGACAGTACCAAGGACGTTGCAGTAATTAGTGCTAAACAGGACAGGCCGCGGATGCTTTTCATTGATGGCTCCTCAAAATAAATTTCATTCAATTCTTATGGTTTTTTACAATTTTTAGCTTTATACAATCGTTATGCCGACAAAATTTCAGGCCGCAGACGATTCTACACAAATAGGTTTATAAGGAATTAAGGTAATTTGTAAAGTACGATTTTGAAAATCTGTGGAAATATTCCACATTTTATTTGGAACATTCGGTTGATAAATTCACAATCATGCTTTATCCATGTGAAATTACAGAATAAAATGCTTTTTCTAATAAAACAGCCGCGAGTTACTTTTAAAACCTGAGACAATATGCATACCAGCCCCACTCTCCCTGAGAAACTAGAGAAACCAGATCATGACTATCTTGATGGTCGTGTGCTGAGGATTGGCACGCGCGGATCACAAATGGCGTTGGCGCAAACGAATTTAGTCGTGGAGGAGCTCAAAAAGAAACTGCCCAATCTGAAGACGGAGATTGTGGTAATTCTGACCTCGGGCGATTGGAAACCTTCGCACGGTGAAACGCGGCTGATGGAGTCAAAGGGCGGCAAGGGCCTGTTCGCGCATGAAATTGAAGAGCGTATTTTGGCGGGCGAGGTTGATTGCGGCGTGCATTCACTCAAGGATATGCCCTCAAGACTCCCCGAAGGGCTGGAGATTAAACATTTTATTGCCCGTGGTGATGCGCGCGATGCCTTTGTGTCCAAGAAATATGCGCGGCTTGAGGATATGCTCCCCGGTTCGGTCTTAGGGACCTCAAGTCTGCGGCGCAAAGCCTTTCTACTGGCGAAATTTCCACATCTCAAAGTGGTTCCCCTGCGCGGCAATACCCCCACCAGAATCGAAAAAATGGATCAGGGTCAGGTCGATGCCACATTTTTGGGAGTAGCCGGGCTTTACCGCGTGGGGCTGCAGCATCGCATCAATTATATTCTGGAGCCTGATTTTTTTCTGCCGGCCTGCGGTCAGGGCACGATCGGGATTGAAATTCCTACCTCACGCCCTGATGTGGCCGCCATTTTTGATCATATTAATTGCCCTGAAACTTTCTTGATCTCAATAGCCGAGCGCACAAGTCTTCAGGTGCTGGACGGGTCGTGCCATACACCCATCGGGGCCTTTGCACAGATTGAAAACGGGCGCATGACCTTGCGCGTGGCGGTTGCCGAAGAAGATGGCTCTGCCTTTTTCGCCGATCATATCGAAGGCCCGGTCAGCAGTTTTGAAGACGCACATTTAATGGGTAAAATCATCGGCTTACGGCTTAAACCACGCCTTCCTACGGGAATTCTATAAACGCAATTTCATGAGCCGGAAAATCCTCATCACCCGCCCCTATGAAAGTGCCATAAAATTTTCCCTACAGATTGCGGAACAATATAGCTGCAATACTGCAGAAAATGAGCCGTGGGATTGCGTCATTGCCCCGCTCTTGATGGCGAAATATGATGGTACCGATTTCGGGCCTCCGTCTTATGCTTCTGAATTTTCACCACGTTTGTTTGATGAAAGTTTCGCCACCATTATCAGCAGCGCGCAAATTTTTAAGACTGAATTTTTTGCAAAAAATTGTGATTATTTACGTACGCAACCATTTTTTTGCGTGGGGGCTGATACCGCCAATCTGTCACTTATAAACGGCCTAACGCCCATTCACGGAGGGCATGCGACCATGAATGATGCTCTTCAATCCCTTCGCACAACGCTGCAGCCCGGCACAGATATTTTATATCTGCGCGGGGCGGAGGTGAGCCATAACCTCCCCACACTTTTGCCCGACTATCATGTCCATGAAATTATCCTTTATGCGATGATCGCACAGCCCGATTTGGAAAAATCGGTGCTAGACATATTCCCCTCCCTCAACGTGATCACGGTTTTTTCACGGCGCAGTGCCATGATTTTGCAAGAAGTTTTGGGGAAACATCACCTCACCCAAGCCCTTCAATCCATGACATTGCTGGCTATTTCAACGGGCGCAGCCGCCCCCCTCACTCACTATGCTTGGCGGCACATCCGCGTGGCGCAAACCCCGAATGCCCAAGGGATGATTGAGGCACTGGAAACCTGCCCATGAGCCCCGTGCGGCGTTGGCTTTGTAGTAAATGCTTGACCATACTCTTGACCTGGGGGGCAATCACAGTTAGAACATCTGATGAAAATAATTTTTATTGGTGATATAGCGGCGCGCGCCGGGCGTGATGCTCTGGCGAAATATCTGCCCGATCTTAAACGCGAATTAACCCCCGATGTAATCATTGTC
>JBDHTT010000069.1:0-7423 GCA_039808785.1 Alphaproteobacteria bacterium | reverse complement strand
CTTTCTCATCTGCGTTTTTATGAAGTTTGGCAATATTGGGGATGCGTGTTTCTGATTTGAGGGGATTGTTCATGCTGTGCGTTGCTCCTGTAATTGGCCGTTATTCATGATCAGGATACGGTCCATTTTTTGCGCCAACTCCATATTATGCGTGGCGATGATCGCGCCGATCCCGGCAGAGCGCACGCGGTTCAGCAGCACATCAAATACTTCGGCCGAAGTTTGGGGATCGAGATTACCGGTTGGCTCATCGGCTAGTAAAATCACTGGATGATTGGCGAGTGCCCGGGCGATGGCTACGCGCTGCTGCTCCCCACCTGAGAGCCGCGCGGGACGGTGATGCACGCGGTGCGCAAGTCCCATTTCACTCAATAATTTCATTGCTTCTTCACGCGCCTTAACCTTGGATATCCCAGCGATCAATTGCGGAATCATAACGTTTTCCAGGGCAGAAAATTCGGGTTGCAGGAAGTGAAATTGATACACAAATCCGATTTTATGTCGGCGCATCAAGGTGCGCTGATCATCATCCATTATTCCCGTATCCTTGGCCAAAATCGTGATGGAACCGCTTGTGGGACGATCCAGCAGCCCGATCATCTGCAGCAAGGTGGATTTTCCTGACCCCGACGGCCCCACCAACGCCACAATCTCCCCGCGATGGAGAGAGAGTGAAATATCTTTAAAAATCGTGAGCTGCTCATCCCCCTGATGATGGGTTTTTTCAAGTTGAACAGCCTTGAGCAAGAGCGACATGCTTTTTTTATCCCTCATGAATAAGTTTATCATTTCTTCTACACGTAATTGTCCAGAAATGCCAGCATTTGAAGATGAAAGCCCTCAAGTGCTGGGCATGCTTACAAGCTAAGTCCACCCCATCGCCTTAAACTATAAAACTATTATGATTTTGCCCTATTTTGACCCGGAGCGGTCTAGGGGCTTCTGGTCATCATCTTCTGCCGTTGGGGTGATTTCAATATCATTGATCCCGAAGGCAAGTGAAGAAATGTCTTCAGTTTGATGCTCATACTGACGTTCCAACTTACGATAATGACGGAATACAATCGGAATTGAAATCAAATACCCGCTTGTCAACAGGGTTAATGTCACCCATGGTGCATTGATCAACGCCGCAATTAACAAGGTTATTGCCCCCATCAGCGGTACCGCCATGCGGTCAGGAAGTTTGAGATATTTAAATGAACCTGTGGGCAATCGACTGACCATTAACGATGCCACAAAAATTGCCCATAGTGCGACCAATGGGTTTGCAAAGCGAAATTCATCAAACGCATTGGGAAACATGAGCCAAATATAAAGCGGCATCATCACCAATCCTGCCCCCGCTGGGCTAGGAACTCCGGTGAAATATCCCTTTTTCCACTGTGGAATTTCTTCAGCATGATTGGCCGTGACATTAAATCGTGCCAGCCGCAGAGCTGTAGCAACAGGGAACACGACCGAGGCCATCCACCCCAATTTTCCGGCATCAGCCATAATCCAACTATGCAACAAGATTGTGGGTGCTACCCCAAAGGCCAGGAAATCAGAGAGCGAGTCAAGCTGGGCACCAAATTCACTTTGTGCTTTTAGTAACCTTGCCACAGCACCATCCAAAATATCCAAAACCCCGGCGGCAACAATTAATAAAATGGCGGCTTCGAAATCATCCATAATGGCTTTTTGAATACTGGTGATTCCGGCAATTAAGGCCATCATTGTAATCAAACTGGGCACGATCTTGCTTAGGCTGATCAATCTGACGCGGCGCTTGGAAGCTGTCGGCTTAGACGCAGTGGACGAAGCCCCGTTAAGGGGGGCATCATTTTCAGGTTCAGGTGATACGAAGCCGGGCATAATCGGACCCCTCATTATAATTTAAGTATAGACGCAAAAATCATCAGTAAAAATCATACCGGCGTGGTGGTCATAGATGGCCCACTTTGCGCCAAATCCGCCAAAATAGTTTCCCCGCCCAATACGCGTTGCCCCACACTGACCCGCACCGCAACGTGGGATGGGATATAAATATCCATGCGTGAACCGAACCGTATCAAGCCATAACGATGCCCCGCAGTTACAGCATCACCTTCGCGTAATTCATTAATAATGCGTCGCGCGACCAATCCTGCAATCTGTACAAATCCGATATCCTGACCGTTGGCGGTTTCCATTAGGACTGCACTACGTTCATTCTCAATGCTGGCGCGTTCACTGCCGGCATTGAGGAATAATCCGGGACGATAGGCAATTTTTTTAATGGTGCCGGAAATGGGAACACGGTTCACATGCACATCAAACACGCTCAAAAACACACTCACGCGGGTGAATTGCCCGTCTTCATTGCCGGGGGCGGTTTCAACACTTTCGCTGGTGAGGGGGATAAGATTAGGGGTTGCGCGCAATTCACGAGGGAGGGGGACATGCTCATCCACCGCCGTCACGCGCCCGTCAGCGGGGGAGATCACGAGAGCAATCCCCTGTGGAACCATCCGCACCGGGTCACGGAAAAAATATACGCACCATAATGTCAAGACCAGTCCGACAAAGCCCAGAGCACCCGAAATCATACCAAGAATAATCGATACAATGGCAAAGCCGATGATAAACGGCCACCCGGCCTTATTGGTGGGGGTCAGGACCGTTTGGCAAAAAGTTTGCTTCAGGTCAAAGATTGTTTTTTCAAACGCTTCGTTGGTCATGGTTATCTGCTCGTTTTTAAAATAAAAAATTCAAATGACAATTAAGTTGGATATTTTCTCAAGAACTGCCTTTGTAGAATATGTAGCATAATTTATGGAGTTATAAGAGCAATTTTTATGCTTTTTGCTATTCTAACGCCTTTACAATCTCTTGCGGGAGTAATTCGCGCCAAACTTTGGGTGGAATTTCAACCACTTCGCCGCGCGGCAATCCCCCCAATTCAAACGGGCCGTAGGATAAGCGCATCAGTCGCGAAACCTGATAGCCCAAGGCCTCCATCACATTGCGGATCTCACGGTTTTTGCCTTCGGTGAGAGTCATGGTCACCCATAAATTATGACCATCCTGTTTTTGTTGATCATCAACACTGGCTTCAATTTTTCCATAGCGCACACCCTTCCACACCAAACCATGTTGGAGCTTTTCAAGCTTTTTTGCCAAAATTTCTTTGCCGCGCCCGCCGCCCGCAAAGACTCGTACACGATAGCTGCGTTTAAGGCCGCTGGAGGGAAGCTCTAGCAACCTTGAAAGTGCGCCATCATTGGTCAAAAGCAACAACCCTTCGGTATTTAAATCGAGCCGTCCGACACTGATCAAACGCGGCAGATTTTGCGGCAGGGAGTCAAATACCGATGTACGCCCTTCGGGGTCCTTGGCCGTTGTAATCAGTCCCGCAGGCTTATGATACATAAACAGGCGCGGTTGTTGTCGTCGCCCTACACTCACCCCGTCCACCTCAATTTGATCACGTTCGGTCACAAAACTGGCGGGGGTGATGACGACCGCCCCATTAATCACGATCCGTTTTTGATCAATCATTTTTTCAATATCACGGCGCGACGCAACCCCCAGCCGCGCCAGATATTTGGCGATGCGTTCTCCTCGCTCTGGATTGTTTAAATTCTCCGGCAGTGTGATCTCGGATGGATAATTTTTGCTTTTTTTCTCTTCAGTCATTACAAAGGGTCCTATGTTAGAATCCATCCACCATACAAGAATGCGCGCCGCACTGGAAGAGGCTCATCTCGCATTTGCACGTGATGAAGTGCCAATCGGTGCCGTAGCCGTTCATAGCGTCAGCGGAGAAATTATCGCCCGCGCCGGCAATCGCACGCGGGAATTATGCGACCCAACCGCGCATGCCGAAATGCAAATTATTCGTGAAATTTGTCGCGTTGAGTGCGCACAGCGTGCACCCGAATATGATATTTACATCACATTGGAACCATGTCCGATGTGTGCGGCGGCACTCAGTTATGCCCGCGTGCGCACAATTTATTTTGGTGCGAGCGATATCAAAAGCGGTGCGTTGACATCCTCCATCCAGCTTTATTCATTTTCACCGCTTCATCATAAACCCGTTGTGATTCCAGGGGTTCTAGCCGATCCATGTGCACAAATTTTAAAAGATTTTTTTGCCCAAAAACGCGCACAGAAAAATGCAGTTAAGATGATTTGATCGAAATAAAATTTGAAATCAGGAATAAAAATTTGTCTCGCAAATCACGATGATTTTTTCGTTAAAAAGTAAGAATTTTTTTCATGCAAAAAAAACTTTGTAATCAAAAAAATTTGTGATAGATTCTATGTCAAGGAAAGAAATTTCTTTAAAAAAATATACCTCATCAGGACCAACTTCGAATGACTTTTGATCCGCACGATTCTCAAAAGTTGCTCTAACAAAAGTCCGAAATTCAAAAAAGGTGTTTGTCGTGAGACAGCACCTTTTTTATTTTATTCCTCTTCAAAATTTGAGTATGATACTCCTGCATGGGGCGCTTTTCACTTCGTTTAATACCCTTGTAATTCCTTGCCTATGAGGTCACCTGATGAATCCATCCTACATTTCTACGCGAACCAGTCAGGGAACAGAGTCCGGGCATTCTTTTGATGAAATTTTGCTTAAAGGTTTAGCGGATGATGGCGGGTTGTTTGTTCCCCAGCAATGGCCTGTGATCAATGCCACCTCCACCTCTCTTGCCTATACTGAAATGGCGGAGGAGATTTTATCACTCTTCACGGGTGAGAGTTTCACGCGCGAGGAGTTGCGAGAGATCATAAATCAAACTTACGCACCCCAAAATTTCCGTGATGATGCCATTACGCCACTCCAAAAAATTGGTGACTCCACTTACCTTATGGAGTTATTTCATGGGCCTACTTTGGCTTTTAAAGATTTGGCCCTGCAATTATTGGGGCGGTTATTTGATGCCGTCCTGGCGCGCAGCCAACAAAAAATTCATATTCTGGGGGCCACATCGGGCGACACGGGTTCGGCCGCGATTGAGGCGTGTCGCAATCGCGCCAATATCACCATTACGATTTTACATCCGCTCAATCGCACGTCCGAAATTCAACGGCGACAAATGACCTCAATAATGGATGATAATGTTCACAATATCGCGATTGAGGGCAGTTTTGATGACTGCCAGAATTTAGTCAAGCAAGCTTTTGCCGATGAAGATTTGAAGCGGCGCAAAAATATCTCGGCAATTAATTCCATCAACTGGGCGCGGATTGCGGCGCAAATTGTTTATTATGTGGTCGGGGCGCGTAGGTTGGGAAGTGGGGAAAGCGCCGGGGCGGCCTTTGCCGTTCCAACGGGCAATTTTGGCAATGTTTATGCCGCGTGGGCCGCGCGCAAAATGGGTGCCGCGATTGGGCCGCTTATTATCGGATCAAACCGCAACGATATTTTAACCCGGTTTTTTGAAACCGGCGAAATGAAGCTTCATGAGGTCACACCAAGCTTTAGCCCCAGTATGGATATTCAAATCTCAAGCAATTTTGAACGATATTTATTTGAATGTCTGGATCGTGATGCCGCGCAATTGCGATCCTTGATGATGCAATTCCGCTCAAGCGGATCGTTCCGTTTGCCTGATCATCTGTGGCAAAAATCCCGCCGCGAATTTTATGCGCTCAGGTGTAGTGATGAAGATACGATCGCAACCATCCGCAATTTGTATGAAAGCACAGGGGTGATTATTGATCCGCACACTGCCGTGGGGCTTCATGCGCTCACTCATTCTCCCATCAGCAATCCCGATCATCGTGATTATTTTACCGGCCCCAAAGTGGCGATGGCCTGCGCCCACCCTGCCAAGTTCCCGGATGTGGTGGAGCGTGCCATTGGTCTGCGCCCGGCGCTACCGGACTTCTTGTCCGATCTGCTCGAACGCCGCGAAAAATATACGGTTTTGCCCAATGATTATGAAGCGTTAAAGAAATTCATTTGATCGCCTGTTCGCGGCGCGATCACAATATTGCAAATACACCGACATCCATCCTTGAATCGATCGGAATTTGTTGGGTGGAGTCACAGGATTCTCAGAGTCCGGAAGGGCGCGACCCTTCATGCGATAATAGCGACCCAAGGCACGTAATTTGCGTTGAAGCCGCTCAATAGCTTGATCGGGACTGTGGGCAACCGCTTGCAACTCCGGCAGGACTGATAAAATTGCCTTATAAGAATGTGCGTGTGTGGTATCGGGTGCATCACTTGGTGGGCCATACTGAGCATTATGACAGTTCAGCTCACTGGCTATCTCATTGGCGTCTTTATATGGGATGCACTCAATCCAATAACCTCTACGCGGCATGGATGCTCCCTTTTTCAAAATTTCTTACAGTGAACAGTGATTAAGATTACTTATACCATAAAACACTCGCAAAAGCAAAAAGATCGCGGACGAAAAACATGGCCACCACCAAAATATCGCCATGACAAGGGGCGGCGAGTATGATAGTCTGTGCGAACACTTAACCGTAGTCACGGTCGGATGATCCCTTTTTTCGATATTTTTGGAGCTTGCGATGGCGTTTTCGCGCGAATCTTTTTCCCTCTCTTGTTCGCTTTCTTTTCCTTTGAGGTTATTGTGTAGCGCAGCAGTCTTGCTGGCTTTGCCGCAGTGCGCCCTGGCTGATGATGCCAAACCCGCGAAGGATGTTCCTGTTCTTTCAGACACAAAGACCACCCCACAAAAAACTGATCCGCAAGAAACCTATCGGCAGCTTTCGATGTTTGGCGAGGCGTTTGAACGCGTGCGCGAAAAATATGTTGAACCGGTGAGCGATGAAAAATTGGTGGAATATGCGATTAAGGGCATGTTGTCCAATCTTGATCCGCATTCCGATTATATGACCGCCAAAGATTTTGATGATATGAAGGTGCAAACTAAGGGTGAGTTTGGCGGATTGGGAATCGAAGTCACGATGGAAGATGGCGTTGTCAAAGTGATTTCGCCGATTGATGATACGCCGGCCTTTCGTGCAGGGATTAAGGCCGGGGACTTGATCACCCATATCAATAAAAAACCGATTATCGGTATGACTCTGGCCGATGCAGTGGACCAAATGCGCGGGAAAATCGGTACCAATGTTGAGATTACGGTGCGGCGCGAGAATGTGGCGGAACCGTTAATCATGAATTTAAAGCGTGATGTGATTAAAATTCAGCCGGTCAAATCGCGCGTCATTGATGATTCGGTCGCTTATATCCGCATCAATCAATTTAACCGCAATACTTTTGACGGATTGAAAGATGCGATTGAAAAAACCCGCAAAGAAGCAGGGGAAAAATTGGGCGGATATGTGATTGATTTGCGCAATAATCCGGGCGGATTGTTGGATCAGGCCATTGCGGTGTCGGATGCCTTCCTCAATCAGGGGGAAATCGTATCAACCCGCGGCCGCGAAGAAACCGACATTAAACGCGATA
>JBDHTT010000068.1:0-7513 GCA_039808785.1 Alphaproteobacteria bacterium | reverse complement strand
CCGTTGACGGAGTCTTTCAATTCTTTACCGGCTTTGAATTTTGCTTGTTTCGAAGCAGGGATTTTAATTTCTTCGCCGGTGCGTGGGTTACGGCCGGTGGTGGCGGCACGTTTGGCAACGGAGAAAGTTCCAAAACCGACCAAGCGCACTTCGTCACCTTTTTTCAAGGCTTTGGTAATGCATTCGATAACGGCCTCAAGCGCAACTTGCGAAGCAGCTTTGGTCATTTCGGTTTTTTTTGCGATAGCATCAATCAGTTCAGATTTGTTCATAGTAAACCCTCGGGTCAGAATGTTGAGTTTAAAACAAAGTCCGTTGGAAATTTTATCCTCTAAAATCCCCAGAGGGCATAGAGAGACTCAAAGCCCCCGTACAGACTCACAGTTACTAGATGTAAGCCTTTTTTAAAAAAATCTCAATGACGAATTACATCATCTTCCTGATTTTCTGCCGTTTTTGGGGATATTTTTTCCAATTCCAGCTCTTTTTTGTCAGATTCCGTCAAAATAATCGGTTCCGGCATGCGGGTGAGCGCGTGGGAGAGCACTTCTTCGATCGTTCCCACCGGCACAATTTCGAGTCCTTTTTTGACGTTTTGCGGAATTTCTTCAAGATCTTTCGCGTTATTTTTAGGGATGAGAACCTTAGTGATTCCCCCCCGCAATGCCGCCAAAAGTTTTTCCTTGAGCCCGCCAATTTCCGTGACCGCCCCGCGCAAATTAATCTCACCCGTCATGGCGATATCGCGCCTTACCTCAATCCCCGTGAGGGCAGAGACAATCGCCGTCATCATCGCGGCCCCCGCAGACGGCCCGTCCTTCGGCGTTGCCCCCTCCGGCACGTGGACGTGCAGATTACATTTCTTGAGCGCATCATATGAAATCCCCAATTGAGCGGAACGAGATTTCATCAGCATTTCCGCAACCGTAATTGATTCCTTCATCACGTCCTTTAGGTTTCCGGTGGTGGAGACTTTGCCGTCTTTGCCCGGAATCGTGACCGCTTCGATCGAGAGCAAGTCGCCGCCCACTTCAGTATAAGCCAAACCATTGACCACACCGATGCGGTTATTTTCCTCAACCTCACCAAAGCTGAAACGCCGCACGCCCGCATATTTAGTGAGATTTTTATGCGTGACATTGAGCTGTGTGCGCTTGCCCTGTAAAATTTCCTTGGTTGCTTTGCGGCAGAGATTGGCGAGCTCACGTTCCAAATTCCGCACCCCGGCTTCACGTGTGTAGTAACGTATAAGGTCGGTCAACGCTCCGTCCGTCACCGAGAATTCACCGCGTTTCAACCCCGCATTTTTCATTTGTTTCTTGAGCAAATGTTGCTTGACGATTTGCAGCTTTTCATCCTCGGTATAGCCCGAGACACGAATAATCTCCATCCGATCAAGCAATGGGCGCGGCATGTTGAGTGAGTTCGCCGTGCAAATAAACATGACATCGGACAAATCATAATCTGTTTCCATGTAATGATCGTTAAAGGTGCTGTTTTGCTCGGGGTCCAGCACTTCGAGCAAGGCGGCACTCGGGTCACCGCGCCAATCGGACGCCAGCTTGTCAATCTCATCAAGCAGGAACAGCGGGTTGGACGATTTGGCCTTTTTCATGCCTTGGATAATTTTTCCCGGCATGGCACCGATATAGGTACGGCGATGGCCCCTGATCTCACTTTCATCACGTACACCACCCAAGGAAATACGCACGAAGTTACGATTGGTTGCCTTCGCGATAGACTGCCCCAGAGAGGTTTTCCCAACCCCCGGCGGCCCAACGAGACACAAAATCGGCCCCTTAATTTTGCTCGCGCGTTGTTGAACGGCGAGATATTCCAATATGCGCTCTTTCACTTTTTCGAGCGAGTAATGATCGGTATTGAGGATTTTTTCAGCCTCCTGAATATCTTTTTTGACCTTGGTCGGTTTTTTCCATGGCACAGCCAACAACCAATCAAGATAATTGCGCACCACCGTGGCCTCCGCCGACATTGGCGACATCATGCGCAGCTTTTTTAGCTCGCCCAGTGCCTTGGCTTTGGCTTCTTTTGTGAATTTGGTTCTCTCAATTTTCTTCTCAAGCTCTTCCAGGTCTCCGCCACCACCTTCGCCTTCGCCGAGTTCCTTTTGAATCGCTTTCATTTGTTCATTGAGATAGTATTCGCGCTGGGTTTTCTCCATCTGGCGTTTGACACGGCCACGAATGCGTTTTTCGACCTGAAGCACGCCAATTTCGCCCTCCATCATCGAAAAAATCATTTCAAGCTGTTCGGAGACTTTTTCAACTTCAAGCAATTTTTGCTTTTCTTCAATTTTGAGCGTGAGGTGTGAGGCGATCGTGTCCGCAAGCTTCGCCGGCTCCTCAATTTGTCCAATCGCCACGATCACTTCGGGCGGAATTTTTTTATTCAGCTTCACATATTCTTCAAACTGTGCCACCACCGCGCGGGAAAGCGAGTCGAGTTCGTTTGATGTTGCGTGGACATCCTCAATAATATTGGCCTGTGCCTCCAAAAACGGGGTTTTGGTAATAAATTCGGTGATATGCGCGCGTTTTTCTCCTTCAACCAAGACTTTCACGGTGCCATCGGGCAATTTGAGCAATTGCAAAATACTGCCCAGCGTGCCGACCTGATAGAGATCCTCGGGCCCCGGATCATCGACCGACGGGGATTTTTGCGTGACGAGCAAGATTTTCTTCCCGGCCTCCATCACTTTTTCCAGCGCAGCCACTGATTTCTCTCGCCCAACAAAAAGCGGAACAATCATCGAAGGAAACACCACGATATCGCGCAACGGTAAAACCGGATATGTTACATTGGGGTCTGTCAATTTAAATCCTAACATAAATGATCACCTTATAAATTCTTGGCTTTATACCTGGAATACTGAACTCCTGGACGTTGTCACTTCGAGCCTAGCGTAGTTCCCCTACGCTGCGTCGCTTGGGCCGTCACCAGAAATTCAGTATTCCAAGTATATATCAACTTTGAGCATACGCGCCAAGCCTTAACCAAATGGTTAAGACGAACCAAAAAAGCAAGGGAAAATTGTTTAAAAGCAAATTTGGAATAAATATTTTATTTTTTCCAAATTTTCGGCAATAAAATTATAAAAATGCCAGTTATATGGAATTTAGTGAAATTTTTATTTTGCTGTCTCTTTTGGTTTTATGTCATCGCGTGATCTAACCACGTAATCGACCAAGCCGAGCTCTTTTGATTCCTCTGCTGAGAGCCATTTATCGCGATCCATTAGCTCTTCCAAGGTTTTGTATTTTTGGCCGGTATGAAGGACATAAGCTTCAGTCAATATTTTCTTCAAACGAATAATCTCTTGCGCTTGAATTTCAATATCTGATGCCATCCCCTGTGCACCACCCGAGGGTTGGTGAATCATAATCCGCGAATTGGGCAGGCAGAAACGTTTATCCTTGGCACCCGCCATCAACAGGAAGGACCCCATCGAGCAAGCCTGACCAATACACACGGTGGCCACATCTGGCTTAATATACTGCATTGTATCGTACATCGCGAGGCCAGAGCTAACCACGCCGCCAGGAGAGTTAATATAAAAGTAAATATCTTTGGTTGGATTCTCGGACTCCAAGAATAACAGCTGGGCGCAGATGAGTGAGGACACATTGTCATTGACTTGTCCCACCAAGAAAATGATGCGTTCTTTCAGCAAGCGCGAATAAATGTCAAAAGCCCGCTCGCCGCGATTGGTCTGTTCAATCACAGTCGGGACGAGGTAATTGTTATATACATCTACGGGATCGCGGTCTCTCATCATTATAGCCTTTGAGGGTTTATCGTAAGGGAAAAGTTCAGATTCGTTTTGGTGAATAGAGATTAACTCTCATCCGTCGATCTTTCAAGACCATTCTTTGCAATCAGGTTTAAAATTTCATGAGCAAACAGCGTCAGGCTGTCATCACGCGCGCCCATAATCACAATACGGTCATGAGGTTTGGCATCTTGCAGCAGGGCAGGAATAATATCTTCCCGATTTTGGAACCATTGCACACAGCTCCGGCTTGCAGGCGACTGAGCCGGATCGTTGAAATTCATTCTAAGTTCCTCAATAAAATCTCGCGCACTATAAGATTTATCCGTCGTGCCGCCCATATAAAGAACTTCAGGCATATAGAGTCTATCGGCTGCCCATACGCCATCGGCGGGGCGCAGATAACGCGCAAACACCTCCAGCAATTCCGAACGCATGAGTTTAAGCGGACCATAACCGTGCATTTGGAAAATGATCAGCAATCGCCCCGGTTGTTCCTGAAGCGTTGAAAGAGTTGCCGCGATTTTATCGGGATTATGCGCGAAATCGTCAATCACCGTAATATCACACGCGCAGCCCACCAACTGCATCCTGCGCCCAACCCCGCGATAGGCGGAGAGGGCCTGCGCAGCAGTTACAGGGGCAACCCCCAGCACCGAGCAAGCCGCCATCGCCGCCACAGCATTTTCAATATTGTGTCGTCCCGGAATGATTAATCGAAGGGAGATGGTGTGTACCTCGTCATTTCCTGGAAACTCAACATCGGCCTGTGCCGCAAAATCACCACTCTTATCAGCACCGCGATAATGGATAATATTAAAATCGGCCTGATTCATGTCCCAGCCAAAAGTCACGGAACGACCACGATATGAATCGGCCACATGCTCAGCAATCAAACTATTAGAAAGATTGAGCACACAATGCTGTGATTGACCCAGATAGCGGGCGAATAGGGGGATCAGAGTCCCTAGCGGTTGGTGATCCAGAGCAATATTGTTTAAAACCGCGATAAAGGGGTGATAATTGACAATCGACCCATCACTTTCATCACATTCAGCCACGAATAAGTTCTGATCACCACTGAGACAGGAGGTAAAATCATCAGGCCCACGTGAAAAATTGAGCAGTGATGCCCCGTTCATCACGGTGGGGTGGCGGCCGGCTTCACTCAAAATCCACGCAATCATGCCGGTGGTGGTGGATTTTCCGCTAGTCCCCGCCACGGCAATGCTTTGTTCGGCCCTATTAAAAATTTGCGCCAATAATTGCGCGCGGGTAATGATGGGGATACCAAAATCCTTGGCACAAGCTACTTCTGGAATATTTGACTCAATTGCAGCTGAGACTACAAGCATATCCGTGTCGCGCGTTAATCCGCTGCCGTCCTGGGGCGTGAGAGCAATGCCTTGCTTTGCAATCCACTGAAATTTTTGCGGTGTGCGACCTTGATCGCGGGCGCGGTCAGAGCCTGTGATCTGATACCCCCAATTCTTGAGGATCAAAGCCAGTGGCAACATCCCACTCCCCCCTACGCCGCAGAAAAAATACCGTTTTGGTATATCCGGGTCTTGGGTTAGATACCAATTTGGTATATTTGCTAAATTTGGGCGATCATGACTGCTACACATTACTTGGTGTGGCCTTTATCGCCGTAAAATCCACCCTCCAGCGCATCAATGCGACGTTGTTTTTCAGCGTTTTTTGCGGCCTCAAGAGCTTCTTCGCGGGCAGCCTGATCATATGCCGCCTGGTGGCGAGCAGCTAGAGCGCGATCACCCTGAAGGGCAGGGTTATCCGACTCATAGCTCTCAATCCCGTTTACATCACTGGGGCCCAGCGTATCGCTGTTATGATAGGCTGGATAGGCACTGGCCGTGGGTTTCACCCCTGTGAAATCAATCGAAATGACATCAGGATATTTATACAGTGCGCCCGAATCGGCATCTACCACTGCACCCGGCACCGCACCGTTCATGACGTTGAGTAAGGCTGCTCCCGTGGGTTTTGACGGCACAGTTTTCAGGACAACACGATGCGCAGGGGCTTCGCATGTAATCTTCATATCCCCGCGCCCCTTACGAATCCAGATGGTTTGCGGTGGACGCACGCTATAGGAATAATCATCTGAACCGATTTGAATATCACAAAGCACATTGGTGGCCCCCGGCGTTTCAAAGGCAATAGGCTGCTGTGAGCCTTCGGTGATCGTGGCGCAGCCGGTGAGAGACAGTGCCCATGCAAAAGAACAAGCCAAAACCCCCTTCCCACATAGCTTTAACACATGTGACAAAATGGGGCCGTATGAAAGATCTGTGCGCATGAGTCATCCCAAGGAAAGAGAAAGAGTGGGCAAGCATAGAAGTTCAATGTTTGCAGGGAAAACCCCGACTGCACAAGAATACCTATTTATCCAAAGCAACGCAAGGTGCTGCTTCATAAATTTTTTGAACTCCTTATTCCTGAGAGAGCTCATGCTCCTCTATCTCATGAATTTTCAAGCCTTCAGCGCCACCGACAACAACGATGGAGGCCAAGTCCATAAAAAGTCCGTGATCCACCACACCTGGGATCATTGAAACGAGAGCCGAAATTTCATCCAAATTAGGTTTTTCAGGAAGCTTACAATCTAAAATATAGTGACCATTATCGGTGATAAAAAAATTTCCGTTCGAATCAAGCCTTGGTTTTGAGGGCAGCCCCGAACCCTTCAAAAGCTCCATAACCGGCAGGTAAGAAAATTTTGTAACCTCAACCGGTAATTTTGCTCCCCCAAGTTTTTTCACCATTTTGGAGTCATCAACAATAATAATCCTGAGATCCGAGCACATAAGAATAATTTTTTCGCGGTGCATCGCGCCACCACCACCCTTGATCATGTGATAAGATTCATCAATCTGATCCGCACCATCAATCGCTATGTCAATTACTTTATGCCCCTGGAGCACCTCATCAAGGGTAATCAGTGGAATATTTAATGACTTTGCTAACTGCGCAGTTTGAACCGATGTGGCAACACCCAAAATATTCAACCCTTGCTGTACTTTTTTACCCAAGGCCTCCAACACGTATTTGACCGTGGAGCCTGTCCCCAATCCGACAATATCACCATTTTCGATATAATCAGCGGCTGCTTCCGCTGCCATACGTTTTTGGGTTTCTTGATCAAACATTGCGCACTCCATAACCATAATATTAAAAAATGAATTTATTTTTAGGTAGTGCAGAATTATATTGCAAGAGTTACTTTCGCTTTCACTATAATTATACTAAGAATACTGAATTGCCGGCTAGGAACAGGCGATGCAGCATGAGGAGTCTACGTCAGGAGCGAAGTGAAAACATCGCCAAGTTCAGTATTCCTAGTGTATATGCATTAAAAAATGCCCCGGAGAGCATCCGGGGCAAGTTCTACCTCATCAGGAGACTTCCTGAATTCTAAATCCTATTTCTTTTTGGCCTTATCGGTCGGCTTCTTATCGGTTTTTTCTCCGGCTTTTTTACCGTTAGCAGCTTTATCATTCGCAGCCGGGGCAGCGGCGGTTGCTTCAGCTGCTGCCTCAACCGGTGCAGATTCGCTGCGCCCCGCGGTTTGAACGCCCACAGATAGGAAGCTTCCAAAGCGTTTTTCGAATTTTGACAATTGGCCTTTTTCAGTAATTTTGGTCACGCCGCCTTTCCAAGCAGGGTGAGAGAGTGAGTCGATATCAAGTCGCATCACATCAC
>JBDHTT010000067.1:0-7628 GCA_039808785.1 Alphaproteobacteria bacterium | reverse complement strand
CCCGCGCGCGCGAATATGCCACGATTACCTATGCCGCCAATCGCCGCCGCTATGGTGATTGGATCAGCTCACTGCCATCCCGTTTTATTGATGAATTACCGGCTGAGCATGTGGAAAACACGGCGGAAAAGGGCCTTTATAAATCAGGCCGCTCCCATCACTGGGATTCCTCAGGCTTTGGCGGCCATTCGGACTCAAAATTCGGGGATAACGATGAACCCTCCCACCGCGCGTCCAGTTACGGCGGCGGCGGTGGTTATGAGGTTGGTAACGGGGCCTCTGCTGCTTCCTACACGCCCAAAACGTCAATCCAGGGCTTTCAGGTCGGTGATCAGATTGATCATGCCAGTTTTGGCCGTGGAAAAATTATCCATGTCGCCGGTGCCAAACTTGATATACGGTTTGGGGACGGCAGCACCAAACGGTTGATGGAAAATTTTGTCACCAAGGTGAATTAGCGGATATATACTCTTGGCTCTACTTAACTCCGGCGGTTTCGATGGTGCGCAGTTCGGCATATTCTTGGGGCTCCACCGGTGGCGTTAAACTTGCCATTTGGGTGGCGGATGGGTCTGTTGCACGGTCCAAGGCCGCAATGGCATCGAGCGAGGGCGTATCTTCGCCCATGCGCAAACGATAAACCCAGTAATTCACCATCACTTTTTCCACAAAACTCCGCGTTTCAGCCCACGGAATATTTTCAATAAACAATAATGGGTCATCATCCAGCTGGAATTCTTTTTTCCATCGCGCCAGATTCCCCGGCCCAGCATTATAGGCCACAGCCATACGCAGCAAATCATGATTAACTTCAGGGAGATCCATCAGCCGAGAAACATATTTCTGCCCCACCTCAATATTCGTATGGGGGTTGATCAGCGAAGATTCCTCGACATTGGAAATATGCTTGGCGGTTGCGGGCATAATCTGCATCAATCCCTTGGCGCCGGTGGTGCTGGTGGCATGGGGGTTAAACCGGGATTCCTGGCGGATAAGGGCATGAATAATAGCCTTATCAATATCATATCCGGCCTTGGGTTCCCAAGGGCTTTCGGGATAGAGGGCCAGGTCATAATATTGGCCGTGAGGATCCTTGGTCAGTCGCGCGACATATAATATGAGTGAGGGATTTCTTTCCTGCATGAGATAGGACAGCAACTCACGCCGCTTTTGCGCCGTTTTCATATAACCTGATTGATGGAGTGCCTGAATGGCATCTTTCTGGGTTCCTTGCGTACTCAGACTCAGCGCGCGTTGAACGGATTGGTTTTGCGATAAGGACTCAAGCGATTTAAAATTTTGCGTGGGTATGGACGGCAAGCTCCAGTTAAAATTGACGGAACGCCCCAGAGATTTCAACGCCACCATCCCATAGAACGTGCGCGGGTAATTCGCAGCTTTTTCTTGCCAGGCTTTCGCCGTCTCGCGATCCCCTTGGCGCAACACGGAACGCCCGGCCCAATAAGCAGCACCGGATTTAAGCCACGGAGAAATTTTGGGCGCATTATAAGTCACTTCAAACATCTGCGCAGCCAGAGGGTAATTTTTCTGCCGCCATGCTGCCTGCCCTGCGACCCAAGCTGCCAGCGGTGCATGATGGGCAGAGCGGGAAACCGCCTGCGCCGCCACAAATTCCGCCCGCGCCACTTTGCCCTCAATCAAATAAGATTGAGCAATATGTGCCTTAATACGATCAAATTCGGAATTTTTCAACCGCGCCGCCAGGGGGTCGGCCTCTAGAAGTTTGAGGGCATAGGTTGGGCGTCCCTGACGAAGTTCATCACGAATGGTGGTCATGACCAAGCGATAGCCTGGTGAGTCATCTTTTTGGACCACAGCATCATCCATCGGCATCCCATAACCGAAGGATGAATTGGCCTGAGCCTTCATAAGTGAGAAACTGTTGTAATCCTGAGGAAACGCGGCTTGCTCTCTCTGCAAGTTTTCAGCCGATACCGCATAAGACGTGCTGGGGACAGAAGGCAGGCTCTTGAAGTTGCCCAAACCACTCAACCCACACACTGCACCACCCATCAGGCCCAAAGTGATCAGCGACCACATCAGACCGTGTTTTTTTTCATTGTTGTACATAATGGAAATCTAATTATCAAACTTTGCAAATATTGTCCAGAAAAAAATCTGAATCCGTTAATTTTCGCGATTCACGCCATAGAAAAAATTTTTTTTCACCATATAATCATTTAGTAATCGATATAGATTAAATTTTATTTAATTTGCATTTTGGCCTATTTACTTTTTATTCAATAAAAAACATCATTTTTTACTTTAAAGAATTTTTGAAAAAATAATGATGACTTATTCAAAAATATTGAATATTTGAAAAGTATTTTTCGGCACTATATCTCTAGACTTCGGCAGAGCGTCAGGTACTAAGTGACAACGCCCCACAATTCAATATTCCAAGTATGGATATGGGTGTGAGATGCACGGAAGTTGATGAGGAGCATTTGCTATGCGGTCAGCGGAGCTATGATTCTTTGCTCTCATCCTCTAATTTCATCTCACTTGCTTGCGCAGGAGTGGATGTGGGGTCTTGGGCTGATTGAGACCCGGGTGTTGTAGGGACCGCAGCAAGGTGGCTGGAGGCATGGTGAGCATTCTGAAGCTGCACGCCGCCGCCCGTTCTGGCCCCTGAGGCCTGTGACGTGCTCTCATTTGATGGGCGGGCGCCATAACTTTGACGGACGCCGCCACCCCGCGGACCGGATAAGGGTCCGCCCCGTCCACCGCCGCCCGGGGCCGGTTCGGGGAAGGAGTAACTATGTTGCGGAACTGAGGATAAAGCGGGCGCGGCATGACGCGGGGCCGCTTCCGGAGCAAAGGAAAGCTGCATCGCCGGTGCGGCACCAAGGCCGGGCATCTCGGCCGCCATTTCCAATTTGCGTGAATAGACGGGATTGGTAAGCGTTAAATTAATCGACTCCATAATCGCCTTAAATTGAGGATATTGTTCGCACCATTTGGCAATTCCCGAAAGTGTCACCACCTGGCCGTCACGGTGCATGGATACGATTTGTTCACCTAAATGGGAAAGCGTCTTCCAATCCGTATGTTGTTTGGCCGAATGGAATTCCAACCGCGCCGCCTGATCCCGCGGCATGCCGCGTTGCGAAGCCGTAGAATAAGCCGATGCGGCGGATTGCAAGGCGTGCGCACACCATCCCGAAAATTTTCCCTTAATCAGCCCATCATTCTGATTATTGGCGACATGAATGAGGGGGAGGTGCGAATCTGCCTCCAATGAGTGCACGAGCACCATTTCGAAAGTTTCCTCAACACTGCGTTCATGCTCAATTAAATTCACTTCCGGCAGGGCAAAGGGATTATATCCTTTGATACTCATATCCTGATCATCAAATTCAATATTCAATATTTCCGCGAGCACATAGCCAATCGATTTCATAAAGGGATTAGCCGCGCTGTTGATTGAGGCATACAAAATCTGTTGCGGGACAAACCCGTTCCACGCCAGAGTCTGGGCATTATTCACATAGTGAATCCAACTGTCAAAATTATCCAGATTAAAGCTAGAGGCCGTGTGATGCGCCATGTTATAGGCCGAATTGATAATGGATCGTTTGTCCATATCGCGGAATTTCTTAATCGCATATTCAGTCACATCGGTGGCCAGGGGAAAGATGAAATCTTCAGGGTGGCTGGTTTGGGGTGTCAGAACATGATAGGCTTGCTGCCTTGCTAATTGCATCGTGGCCTGATCAAACCCGTGAAACGCCATTTGCAGCACGCTATACACATCGCATTTCAAATTGAGTCGACAATTGGAGTAATGATTGCGCTTGGGCTGAAGAATCTGGCCACCTTGCTGGGTGCTGGTTTCCGTTTTGCTGTAATAATTCAAAGTTTCCAGAAATTGTGCCGTCAGTGAATGAATGGAAAAATAAATATTTTCCTGCGATTCATACTGATTGAGATTAATCAGAATAAAAGCCAGACATTCGGCATTTTTTTTCAAATTCAAAAATGATTTGCGAAATCCCACAACCATGCCCAAAAAGACCGACTGATCGTACCCCGAAGATTTGAATTTCAGGAGCGATGCGGCCTCACGATAGGCCGGGTGATCCGCAATTTTCGGCAAAAACCGTGTGATGCGTTCGGCTTTTTGGCCCTGTTTATAAAGGATATAATGAAGCTTGGTATTGGGGAAAATACGATGAATATCTTCCGCATATTGGTCGCAAAATTTCTGAGTTTTCTCAAATGATGGATCGGCCATGCTCACCCAATAGTTATTCTTAATTTTTATGACTTGCCCTCATCCTATCAGTAAAAAGTTAATATAATATGATAATAACATTCAGGTACTGACCATTATGCCCCATTTCATGCCTCTTCATGCCTCCACAATATCCTCAAAACAAAAAAACCTCCGGGTTAGAAAGATTCTGCTATGGGATTTTCGTTAAAAATAACCTATTTTTAACAGAGACAATTCTATGTCCAATTTTTATGCCTCATCTTTTCATGCCCCAACATTGTAAAATACAAAAATGATTAAAACCGAACCTGCACATTCCCTCCGCCTGGCGGCTTATCAACCCGATATTCCCCAAAATACCGGAGCGCTTATTCGTTTATGTGCCGGGTTTGACGTACCGTTGGACCTGATTGAGCCTTTTGGCTTTATTTGGGATGAACGTAAAATCAAAAATTCGGCCATGGATTATTTTGATATAGCCAAGATCCATCGCCATGCTTCGTGGGATCGATTTTGCGGGCACTATGCCGCGCGGCGTCTGGTGTTATTATCCACAAAGGCCAGCATCCCTTATACCAATTTTGAGTTTGCGCCGGGGGATATTTTGCTGCTTGGTCGTGAAAGCGCGGGCGTTCCGCCGGAAATTCATGCGCAAATTCCTGATCGTGTGGTGATTCCCATGGCCCCGCATGCCAGATCATTTAACATTGCCATGGCCGGTGCGATTATTTTGAGTGAGGCATTACGGCAATTACAGAGTCAGCAATTACAGGGCCGGCAATTATAACGCCGTTACTCCACTGGCTTTAAGCAATTCATCCTCATGCTGGACCAGGTCGCGGGCTTCACGCAGTGCCTTATAATATTGTCCCTGTACAATAAACACATTAATACGGGTGAAAAATATGCTGGTGGAGGGAACGGCCGACTGAATCATGCGCAATAATTCAAAATATTTTGGGTGATATTCACGCGGGTTGCGGGCCAAATACATACATTGAATGAGAAAATAAATTTTCTTACAGGGCGAGGTTGCGTCCTCTTCCATCATAATATCTTTTTCACGTAAGATGGGCGTATCCCCGGCGATATGAAGCCGTGTCCGTTGCTTATCATTACTGATAATGGCCGATCCAATCAGGATTTTTTCATTAGGTTTTAAGTCAATAATCAGTGCCATTAGTGGGTCTTTCTTAGGATTGCGCAGTTACATAACATCTACTTTACAGGGAATACTTCCATTTCTTTCCGAATAAAACACCGCCCAGGTTACTATAATCAGGTTACTATAAAATATTCCTTCATTCCATATAATAGAAAATCCTTAAGAATTCATGTTAATGACCACCATAGGTTTTAAGGGCGGAAAGGGGGGAGAGTTCAAGCCCCCGCGCGCCCAAAGTTTTTTGCCATTGTTCAAGCGTGTTTAACGTCGCGGGCTGCATGGGGATCACCACCATGGCCGAACCGGTGGAGAGTGCCTGAGTTTCAATCTTTTTCAAATCTTGGGTAAATACGTCTTGGTCCACGCCGCCGTCAATCCATGTGGCCCCGTGTAAAAACACCAAATTGGGAAATTTTTGCGCCGCCTGCGCGCTGAGATCATCTGTTGTCGCAGCCGCCGAAACCAAGGCCACACCGCGCCGATCCAGTTGATTGATCAGGGCCGAAAGCGCATCAGGAGCCAACCCAAAATTAGGAGGATTAAGAAAAACCACCCCCGGCACATGCTTGGCCGAGGCCAGAATCGCCATCAGTCGCAACGCATTTTGATCATCATTCAGACCAGAAATTAGGCTATAGGGACCCGGGTCATTCTCACCAAAATTGTCATCTTCAACCGGCGCATTGATCCATGGTTCAATTTCCAGTGCGCGCACAATATCAATTTTCTTTTGCAAATCTTTGGTATAGGGCGAAAAGACCACACTGATATGGGTGAGGTTTGATTCATTCAATGTGGTAACATCCTGGGCCGAAAGACCAAAATCCACAATCGCCAAACTAATCACGCCCTTGGCATTTGCACCCGGGTGAGTGGCGATTTTATAACGGTCAAAGACGGACCTTTGGTCCTTAGCACGACGAATGGGCAAATCCCCCAGCTTGGTTGGCTCATAAAAATCTTGATCATCCGGGTCGCTCACCGGGGTTAGGGAGACCATATTAGATGCGGGTATTTCATGATGAGCATCTGGGTGTGCATTTGTTCCATCCTCATGCACAGATGTAGTATCAGGCGGCGCAGGATGAGTGGGTGGCGTATGGGCGGAGGAGTGATCCCCAAGGCCTTCGTCCGCGGGGGAGTCAGTCTGTGTCGTATCGTGTTGGGATTGATCTGATTGAGTCAAATTCATTTCCGCCACAACCCCCGATGTAATAAGCGGTACATCCGTTGTGCGCGGCGGAGCAGACTCATGAGAGCTCGGTGGCGAGTAATCCGGGAGCGAGACCATCAACCACCCAATGGCCGCCACCAAAATAATTAGAAAACCAATGAGTGATCCCAGAAATGTTGCGCCGTGGAAATAATTTCTCCACACTCGCTCACCCGAGCTTGAAGGCTGAGCCACACCGGGCGCCGAACGAACCGGCGCGGGATGAGAGAGAGGAGGGAGGGATTTTGCCATTCTGGACTTTATCCGCCAAACATATCAACCAAATCTATCCACCGCAGGGTAGAAGATTTTATTTATCTTTTTGCATCAAACTCAATCCATGGAGCAAATCAACCGCGCGCGCCAATTGGTAATCTTTGTCAATATCCCCAAAGAGCGGAGCCACAGCAGACCCGGCAGATCCTTTGGTTGCATCTTTACCGCCGCTTTTGTTGTCAGATTTATCGTCACCCGTGGATGAATCCGGGGCGTTTTCATCCATCGGCGCAAAGGACGGTGCGCTTTTGCTATCACCATTCTGATTCTGAGGCTTGTTGGGGTTGCTGAGCGCGCCTTTCAAATCCTCTTCATGAATGCCCATTTCTTCCAATTTTTCGATTTTGGCCTGATCCACCACGATATCGGGATCAATGCCCTTACCCTGAATCGACCGCCCCGATGGGGTGAAATACCGCGCGGTGGTAAGGCGCAAAGCGCCATCCCCGGCAATGGGAATGACAGTCTGAACAGAACCTTTACCAAATGATCTGGTGCCCATCAACACGGCACGGCGATGATCCTGTAACGCGCCCGCGACAATTTCCGAAGCCGAAGCCGACCCACCATTGATCAACACCACAATCGGCAACCCATTGGTTAAATCGCCGGGCAGGGCATTATCGCGTTTAATGTCGGTTTCTTCGCGGCCGCGGGTTGATACGATTTCCCCCTGATTGAGGAAGGCATCCGACACCGCAATCGCCTGATCCAACAATCCACCCGGATTATTG
>JBDHTT010000066.1:0-7865 GCA_039808785.1 Alphaproteobacteria bacterium | reverse complement strand
TTGAAATAATGGCCGTGTCGTTAAAAATATCATCGACCAACCCCAGGCCGCGATGGACAAAAAATTTCTGCCCGTCATAGCTGACAATGCCCGAGGATTCTTGCCCGCGATGCTGAAGCGCATGGAGCCCGAGTGCGGTGAGTGTCGCCGCATCCTCATGGCCGTAAACACCGAATACACCGCATTCTTCGTGCATTTTATCTGTTTGCAACTTACTTTCTTCAATCATTGGGTTACTTTCGGTCTATTTAATTATTATATATTTTTTGGCTGTTCATGCGCGGATCCAACCCATGAGACGGGCTCGTCGGGCCTTCAGAGTTCTTGTCCACATCCTCTCTTTGCCCTGCTTGCGGTTCTACAGATATGTCTTTCATGTCCGTAATCAACTTATCTAGCCCTCGCCGTTCATTTTTTTGATACCCATTATCAGCATCAGGTGATTTCGTAGCATCCCGAGCAGGGGAGGGAGAAGTACCGGCATCATTTTTTTCTCCATCATGGGTGGTGCTTTCCTCAGACGGTTGGATGCGTTTATCACCAAGCAAATCCAATTCTAACAATTTTTGACGTGCATCCTTTTGATGCTGCTGATCTTCTGCTGGATGGTCGGTGGGAATGTAAGACAGAATCCATACTGTTACTTTTTCGATATAGGGAATGGTTTTTGAGTGATCAAACCAGTCTTTTTTATTGTCGTCAGTTAGAATTAAATGAAAAGGCAAATATATTAATCCCAACAAAAAGACACCGCGCACGATGCCGAATAAAACCCCCAAAGTGCGGTCAATCGGCCCAAGCCCAATGGCATGAGCGGAGGAAGAGAGAAAATAGCTTGCTAACTGCAAAGTTAAGAAAACCAAGACAAAGACCATTAAATAGGCGGCGGCATCGGCGGCGATATTGGCGGGGATCAGGTCAAAGAGTTTTTCCGGCTCTTTCCCCTCAATCACTCCAAACCATTGATGGGTATAGGGTTTGAGCTGTGCCCCAAACATAACGGCTGCCAAAACGCCACCCAGTACGCCAAAAATGGTTAAAACTTCGCGAATAAGCCCACGGTAAAAAGAAACCGCTACTGAAATCAACAGGATAACAACGATCCCAATATCAACAAAGTTGGAAATTTCCATGAATAAACTCTAAAAAGCCCCCTATGGGATTAAAACTACGGGATTAAAAACTTATGCCGAGATCAGTTTTCTAGTCTTATTTTAAATACCATATTACAAAAAAATTTGGTACACCCCATGCTACAACTACATGTATATGCTGTTCATACTTCAAAACATGATAAAAATCAAGGATTGAGCGCGTCGTTGATTTTTATGGAATTTATCTATCCATCTAAGTCCTCACCTCTCTTTTATTGCCATAAAGCAAATAAATTGCCATATTTAATTAATAATTTTACAGGCTTTGGCTGATAAACTCAAGGCTGGGAGCATTTCCGACTGCAGTCATCGATATATCATGAGTAGAAAGTCTGGACCTCATCATTCACGCGCATCACATTTGCGCACTTCGGCTTTGAGCGCCTTGGCTTATGTAGGGCTTGGGCTTGGTGTAGCTATGGCTACACCGTTGGATGGGGTTGTGGTGGGGGGAAGTGCCACGATTACCTACACTGGCTCCAGAACTGATATTACGCAAAGCACTCAACGCGGGATTATTGACTGGCGCGGTTTTGATGTCGGCAATAGTGAAACTGTAGAGTTTCACCATCCGAATAGTGCCGCCACCACGCTCAACCGTGTGAATGCATCCAGTCCATCGCAAATTAACGGTCAAATTAAGGCCAATGGTAATGTCATTATTGTCAATCCAAACGGGGTGTTTTTTGGCTCAAATAGCCGTGTGGACGTGAATTCTCTCGTAGTAACCAGCGCCGATATTGCAAATGCCGATTTTATGAACGGGATAGATCAATTCTCAATCCCCGGGTCTCCGGATGCAAGAATCATTAACGAAGGGGTGATTACAGCCAAAGATGGTGGTCTGGTTGGGTTGGTGGCACCGCAGATCGAAAATTCCGGCCTTATTGACGCAAGATTGGGTAAGGTGCAGGCAGCATCGGGCGATACGTTCACGCTTGATCTTTATGGTGACGGATTGATCAGTGTGGCGGCGGTGGGCGATCTCAACACCCAATTGGTGAAAAATCATGCATCGGGCGTGATCCGTGCTGATGGGGGAGTGATTGTACTCTCGGCTACGGCGGCGCGTAATAATATTAACAATCTGGTGAATAATGAAGGATTGATTGAGGCGCGCACCATCTCTAACCGCAAGGGTAAGATTATTCTGGGCGGTGCAGAAACTCGGATGGTGCAAAATACCGGCAAAATTTATGCGACCGGTTCTGCCGTGGAAGATGGTGGGGATATTGAAATTGCGGCAAAATTTGTGGGGTTGGGCGGCGAAGTTCGTGCAGATGGTCAAAATGGAGGAACAGTTGATATTACGGCCACTACGCTGTCTTTGGCTGACCATATTTCAGCCAAGGGGGTGAATGGTAAGGGCGGCACTATTGCGATCCATTATAATGATTTATGGGAGACATCAACGTCTTATCTAAGTGTCGATGGGACAACAGACGGGGGTAAAATCCTCTCCGTTGGTTTAGATAATATCGTGTCATCCGGCCATTATTCGGCATTGGGGCTGGGCGGCAGGGGTGGACAAATTGACATCACTTCACCGGGGATTAGGATGCTCTCCACTGAAGTGAGTGCGTCGGGAAAAACGGCAGGCGGATTAATCCGAATTGGTGGTGAATATCAGGGCGGCAAAGGGTTGCCCGAAGATCAATTACCCAATGCCCAGATCGTGACGTTGGACCGTGGAACGCGGATTAGGGCCGATGGCGAGGATGATGTGGCCGAAGGCGGAACGGTGATTATTTGGTCTGATCTTGATACCATGATGCTTGGCACTATTTCGGCAATTCCTGGTAAGGTGGGGGGGCACGGCGGGTTTGTTGAGGTCTCATCCGGTGATGTTTTAACCTATGGCGGATATATTCAAACTGGAAACGGTACACGCGCAGGTACCATTCTCTTTGATCCAAAAAATATTGTAATTGCCAACAGCACTTTTAATTCCACCGCTATTATTATGGGACGCGGCTATTCCAGTCCAAATGTCGATATAAATTTATTAAACAATGGAGCTGTATTTGGAGCCTCTGTCTCTCTTGATGGCACCCATCTGGCAGTAGGAAATATTGATGATAACGGTGTATCAAATAATCTTGGTCGTTCAGGAGCTGTTTATCTATACTCCTTCACCGATACCTCCTTCTCCGGTGGAGTTCTTGAGGGCATTATGGGGTATGGTTACACGGGTGGTAAGAATGTTGATGTCAGCCAATTAGAGGGGGCTGATCAATTTGGTCGTTCTGTTTCTTTGGACGGTACCAGATTAGCAGTGGGAGCTAACCAAGATAATGGTAATAATAACAGTCTGACAAACTCAGGTGCGGTTTATTTATATACATTCGCAGATAATGCTTTCAACACGGCCACATTACAGGGACGTATCGGGGTTGGGTATAGTGGTGGTAAAAATTATAATATGAGCGGAATTTTAGGAAATGCTGATTATTTTGGGTATGCGGTATCACTGGATGGGACGCAGCTGGCTGTAGGGGCCTATAATGGCGACGGGTTTAACAATGCTGTTAGTAATTCAGGGGAAGTTTATTTATTTACCTTTGCGGATACATCTTTTTCTACCCCCACTTTGCAAGGTCGTATCGGCCATAATTATACTGGGACAAAGGACATTAGTATTCAGCTAGATGCGAGTGATACCTTCGGTGCGGCACTATCCTTAGATGCCAACCGCCTGGTGGTGGGATCGCGCAACGGCGATGGATTTAACAATACCACATCAAACTCCGGTGAAGTTTACCTTTTCAGCTTCACTGATTCTCTCTTTTCAGGGGGTACATTGCAGGGTCGGATTGGTAAAGGATATATAGGCACTAAAGATGTTAACCCTTCATTGGATGCTAGTGATAATTTTGGATATAGCGTTTCCCTGAGTGGCAATAGTCTAGCTATTGGATCTCATCAAGATGATGGGAATGGGAACAGTGTGGTCAATAGTGGTGCAGTCTATCTTTATACTTTTTCCGACAGCCTTTTTTCAGGTGCAACATTACAGGGGATTATCGGCAATAACTATGGAGCTTTAGGCGGTAAAAACCTCTCTCGTACTAATGAGGCGGCAGGAAGTGATCAATTTGGTGCCGCCGTTGCTTTAGATGGAAATCGCCTTGTAGTAGGAGCGCTCGCCGATGACGGGCCCAATAATGAAAATACCAACCAAGGAGGTTTTCACTTTTATACTTTTTCTGATTCTGTATTTTCCACAGGTACGTATCAGGGTAGTTTGGGCAATTATTATACGGGTGGAAAAAATATTACGTTAACAAAAAATACGGCCTCTGATGCTATCATTGATAGTTTTTCTGTTTCGGTCAATAACCATCGTATTGCTATCGGGGTCCCATACGATGACGGGTATGGCGATAGTTTGGGAGATTCGGGGGCGGTGTATCTTTATAGCTTTGCCAGTGATGCTTATGATGGAGCCGTCTTGGAAGGGATTATCGGCGCCGGTTATGTAGGATCTAAAAATATTAATATGAGTGGCTATCTTGATAAATCCGATCTTTTTGGGTTTTCGATTTCTTTGGATGGCAATAGGTTGGCCGTCGGGGCCAGACAGGATGATGCCTCTGGCAACAGCAACACGAACTCAGGGGCTGTTTATTTGTTTAGCTTCGCAGATTCCAGCTTTAGCAGTGGGGTTTTGGAATCACGTTTGGGAAAAAACTATACCACTGGCAAAAACCTCTTGATTTCTAATATCGGGAATAACGATTTTTTTGGAACCAGCGTTTCCTTGGATGGAAATCGTTTGGCTGTTGGGGCCAGCCGTGATGCAGGAAATGCTAATGCCTTAAACAATTCCGGAGCTGTGTACCTTTTTACCTTTAGTGATTCCACTTTTTCTACGCCAACTTTGAAGGGAATTATTGGTTATGGCTACTCCAATGTCACATTAACAGGTAGCTATAATCTTTCTCAATTAGGAAATGGTGATTGGTTAGGCGAGTATGGGTTATCGCTGGATGGAAATCGCTTGGCAGTGGGGGCGGTTCAGGGCGATGGATATAATGACACTGCAACGAATAGTGGGGATATTTATCTTTTTACATTCTCAGATTCCATTTTTTCGTCAACCACTTTAAAAGCTGTAATGGGATATGGATATAATGGTACGAATGATATTGATATGAGCGCGTATCTGGAAAACAACGATCGATTGGCGGGGCTTGCTCTGGAAGGTTCGGTGCTTGCTGTGGGTTCAAGCCGTGATGATGGATATGCTGATGTTGGAACGGATCCTGGGGCCGTGTATGTTTATAACTTTGATGATTTATTATTCAATGGCGGGGTGTTAGATTTTACCGTAGGAAAAGGATACACGGGGGGGAAAAATATAGATACAAGCTCTCTCTCAAATGACAGCGATTACATGGGATCCAGTATTTCAATGGATCAGGGTACTTTGGTTGTAGGAATCTCAAGCTTTAATGGTTCTGGGTATAAATATGCCAACTCTGGCGGGGTGTTCATATATCGAGGAAATGCATATGATCCATCATCAGGGATGACGTTTTCGAATATCAATTCTGCAACGGTAGGAGTTACACCGAGTGCGCTGGCGGCCTTGTTATCTACGCCGCAAAACGTGGTGTTGCAGGCCAATAATGATATTACGATTGACAATAATGTTACTGTCAATAATGCTTCGGGTAACGGTGGGAACTTAACCCTACAAGCCGGGCGCAGCATTTTGATCAATGCCAATATTACAACTGATAATGGCGATTTGACCCTCTATGCCAACGAAGATTTGGCCAGCGGTGTGGTCAATGCCCAGCGTGATACGGGATCTGCGGTGATCACAATGGCAAATGGAACAAGCATAAACGCCGGTACCGGAAATGTGATCATCAGGTTAGAAGACGGAACCGGGAAAACCAATTCAGATAGCGGATTTATTACGCTCAACAACATTACGGCGGGGACGATTTTTTCACAAAACATCGCCCAAACTTCCAGCCTGATTCTCAATGGGGTTTTAGCTGCGAGCGGCACCGGTACCCCCATCACTTTGGCCGCTGGGAAAGATTTCATCAATAATTACGGGGCTGGGGCCTTGGTTACCCCTGCGGGACGTTGGCTTATTTACTCCGACCACCCAACTTTGGATACCTTAAATGGGTTGACTGCTGATTTCGAACTCAAGGGCTGTACTTACGGTTCCGGTTGCACATTGGGTACAGGAAATGGGCATCTCTACGAGTATGGGACACATATAGTTAGTGTAAGCGTCAATTTAAGCCGTTATTACGGCGATCCAAACATTGATAATGCAACTCTTCAATCTCTGTTGGTTTATACAGGTTTTGAAGGGACTGACACAGTGGCTGATCTGGATGTTCTACCGACTGCAACAATCTCTTCAACAGCTACAGCCACGGCCGCCGCAGGAACCACGCACGTCATTAGTATTGTTGGCGGATCGGATAATTATTACGAGCAATATCTGATTGATCCCAGCTATCTAACCATCCTGAAAAGACCAGTGACAGCCACGTGGGTGGCGCCGCTAAGCAAGACCTATGGTTCGGCTAACCCTGTAAGCACCTATTCGAATTTTACATTCTCTGGCTTTACCAATGGTCAAACGGCGGCCACTGTTGATCCTACGATCGCTATGGATTACGGAACAGTGACATCGTCAACAGGTGTGGGAAGTTATGCGGCAAATGTTACATTCTCTGCTGCGAACTACGATATCACGGCATCACCCACCACCTTAACTATTATCCCAAAAAATATCACGGCGGCTTGGACTGGCACATTATCACGGACTTACGGAGATGCTAATCCCAGTGTTTCCACAGCTAACTTCACTTATGCTGGCTTAATTTCTGGGGATACAGGGGCAGCCATTACAGCCTCTGGAAATTATGGCTCTACAACCTCCTCCACTAATGTCGGATCTTATAATGTTGGGGCGAACTTTAGTGCTGCAAATTATACGGTAACTAACTCCCCAACGACAACTTTGACGATCAGCAAACGTGATATTACCGCTACAGTCAATAATGCCTCACGGGCTTATGGTGATGCGAACCCGAGCTTGACTTGGGCCGATGTGACATGGAGCAATTTGGCTAATAGCGAGACTGGATCGGTCTTGGATGCGCTCACACTTGCCGCACCAACAGCCACAGCCACCAGTAACGCCGGCACCACTCATGCGATTAGTCTGAGCGGGTTTAGTGATAACAACTATAATTTGATCGGTTCGACGGCGGGCACTTTGACGATTAATAAACGCAATATTACGGCTGTAGTCAATAATGCCTCACGGGCTTATGGCGATGCGAACCCGAGCTTAACTTGGGCCGATGTGACATGGAGCAATTTGGCTAATAGCGAGACTGGATCGGTCTTGGATGCGCTCACACTTGCCGCACCAACAGCCACAGCCACCAGTAATGCCGGCACCACTCATGCGATTAGTCTGAGCGGGTTTAGTGATAATAATTATAATCTCACCTCTTCAACGGCGGGTACTTTGACGATCAATAAGCGCAATATTACCGCTACAGTCAATAATGCCTCACGGGCTTATGGTGATGCCAATCCAACTCTGACCTGGGCTAATGTAACCTGGAGTAACTTGGCCAGTGGTGAAGACGGGTCGGCAATTGATGCCCTCACTCTTTCCAGCCCAACCGCTACAGCCACCAGTAACGCCGGTACCACTCATGC
>JBDHTT010000065.1:0-7913 GCA_039808785.1 Alphaproteobacteria bacterium | reverse complement strand
TCTGCCAAATGGAACAGCAGGGGGCGGATGCCTGCCTGGGTGACGCCGGAAATTAACCACGGTCGTTGGCCGATCTCCGATTCAAACATCGCGCAGATTTCATGGATGCGGTCATCATCCACACTGTCGATTTTATTAAGGGCAATAATTTCATGCTTTTCAGCGAGCCCGGCCCCGTATTCCGCCAATTCATTGCGAATAATATGATAATGGTCCAACGGGTCTTCGGATGTCGCATCAATGAGATGAAGGAGGAGGGCGGTCCGCTCCACATGCCCCAAAAACCGTGTGCCGAGCCCCAGCCCTTCGTGCGCGCCTTCAATCAGGCCCGGAATATCGGCCAGAACAAAATCATAATCCCCAACCTTTACTACGCCCAAATTTGGGTGAAGCGTAGTGAATGGATAATCGGCAATTTTGGGCTTTGCCGCCGAAGTCGCGGCCAAAAAGGTTGATTTTCCCGCATTGGGTAGCCCGACAATCCCGGCATCGGCAATGAGTTTGAGCCGCAACCACACTGAAATTTCCTGACCCGGCCAACCACTGGTGAATTTGCGCGGAGCCTGATTGGTGGCGGTTTTATAATGTGCATTGCCGAATCCGCCGTCACCGCCCTTTAAAAATCGTTTGCTTTGCCCGGCCTCCGTCATGTCCATGATGATCGTTTCTTTGTCTTCATCCAGAATTTCGGTCCCCACAGGCACGCGCACGATCAAATCCCGGCCATGTGATCCGCTGCGGTTGCGGCCCATGCCGTGATGGCCCTTTTCGGCCTTAAAATGTTGGGTATAACGAAAATCAATCAATGTGTTCAAATCCTTGACACATTCAATAATGATGTCGCCACCCTTGCCGCCGTTGCCGCCGTCGGGTCCGCCAAATTCAATAAATTTCTCACGGTGAAATGAACAGCATCCCGCACCACCATCCCCGCTTTTTAAAAATATTTTTGCTTCGTCTAAAAATTTCATTTTCTATGCTTTTTCTATAGTTGTCTGTAATAGGCTGGCTTTTTGCCTAGTTAATATTCCCCCGGTTGATCCCCCCACTCTTGCCCCCCACCTAGCCTCCCCCCTTCAGGGGGAGGAAGGCAAGCAAGAGTTTTACCATATTGGGGGCGCAAACAAAATTCCTTAATATTCCTCCCCCTGAAGGGGGGAGGCTAGGTGGGGGGCAACGGATAACAATTTGTTATAAATTACCTGTAAAACACCTTCAATATTTTCAAAAACCTCGTTATTCCAAAATCGTAAAATTTCATAGCCTTGGCTTTGAATATACTCATCTCTATAGTGATCAACTTCATAGGAATGCTGCCCGCCGTCAATTTCTATAACAATATTTGCGGATAGGCAAACAAAATCCACGATATAGGGTGCGATGATATATTGCCGCCGAAACTTAACCCCAAGAATTTGTTTATGTTTTAAATGGCTCCATATCTTTTTTTCAGCATCAGTTTGAAATTTTCTTAGCTCTTTTGCATTCGTTTTTAAATTTAAAGGGTAGGATCGTGACATAGGGTTACAATATAGTATCTATATATCTCCACAAAAAAACCCGCCTTAGGGGCGGGTTATTGGTGGGTTAAAAACCAATTACTCCGCCGCGCGCTTTTTTTGTGCCGGTACCGGAGCCGGAGCATTGGATGGAGTGTTGGCTTGAGCATCGTTGGATGGCACAACATGCACAATCGGACGATCCTGATCATCGCGGGTGAAAAGCACATGTCCGTCAACCAAAGCAAAAATTGTATGATCTTTGCCGATACCAACGTTTTGCCCTTGTTTGTATTTTGTGCCGCGCTGACGGATGATGATGTTTCCAGGAATGACATATTCCCCACCGAAGCATTTTACGCCCAACCGACGACCAGCTGTGTCGCGACCGTTTCTCGAGCTACCGCCCGCTTTCTTGTGTGCCATGATTTAATCCTTTCTGAGTTCTGTGTTTGCGCGCTTAAGCTTAAGCGGCCTTAATATCCATAATTTTGATGGTGGTTTGGAGTTGACGATGGCCGTTTTTACGACGATAATTCTGGCGGCGGCGTTTTTTGAAAATGATCACCTTTTCGCCACGGCCTTGCTCAATGATTTCAGCCACAACTTTGGCCCCTTCAACCACCGGGGCACCCATAGTGGTTTGATCGCCATCGGCAATCATGAGAACGTCAGTAATGTCAAACTTTGCGCCGACTTCGCCTTCGATCTTTTCAACGGTAATTCTGGTGTTTGGCTGTACTTTATACTGCTTTCCACCGGTACGGATTATTGCAAACATTTTGTAACCTATGCTTCTTTCGTCAAATATCCTTCACAGAGGATGCTTTTTGTTAAGTTATTTACTCAATCCGAAGCTTATACCCAATTTCTTTACTCAATGTCAAGAAACACTTGTTAGAAATTGGAAATGCTTCAGAAAATTGAACAAATTATTGATTTGCGTAAAAAAGAAGTCCCCTTAATCACCATCTACGGAGATGGTGACGATGAAGATTATGCGTTTACACAGCTGATTTGGCGATTGATTCCGGGATATGATGTGAGCGTTGCCACCCCCAAAACGCGGGATGAATTAATTCTCAATGCCTATAACAGTGCCTTGGTTTTTATCATGGTGGGGGAGGGAGATGATGAAACAATATCGGCAAATTTAGCCAAAACATTGGCGAAAACTGAAGGCGTGGTGGCTGATGTGATCGCCATGACCACGCACCCGGATATTCGCGCGCGGCTTCATATACTTTCTGCGCGATTCGATGCGATTTATAATTTGCACATTGTGGGCAGCGAAGAATTTCGCAAGATTTTTAACCATAAGCTCGCTAAAGGAATTATGCGGCTTGCCTCTCGCAAACAAGAGGATGAGTATCGCGCCTTTTTGGGTTATCTATCCGTATCCGCCGACGCGTTTATTGTATTTGATTCGTTGAAGCGTATTTTTTATGTGAGCCCGCAATATCAACTGCTCTTTTCCAAGGGCCGAGAGATGCTCACGCGCGGGCAACATGCGCAAAAAATGTTTGATGCGATGGTTTTAGAAATGAGCCTTGGTCCAGAAAATGAAGACTTTGAGCACATTTTCAACTTCTGGAATACATTATCAGGGGAGTTAGAGATCAGCCTTGGCTTCGAAGAGAGAGAGCAGGATTTTGAAAGTCAAAGTACAGAGCACGTTGATAATAAAAAAAAATTTTACCGATTAACAGCCACCAATCTTACGGACGGGCAGGGGATTCTCGTCTCCATTACCAATATCACCAGTTATAAACAGCAAGAACACCAATTGGCGCGCCAGCAACAGGAGTTATCGCGGGCCTTGGCCGCCGAGCAAGAGGCCAGCAGCCTGCAAAAACAATTTATCAGTATGGTCAGTCATGAATTTCGCAACCCGTTGGCGATTATTGACGGCAATGCGCAAATTATTGAAAAATTTGGGGAAAAAATCACCGGCGGGGAGCTGAAACAACGGTTAAAAACCATACGCGCCGCCGTTTCGCGCACAATTGGCATGATGGAAACTTTGCTGTCCTCTAACTTGCTACGCACCGGAAAACTAGATCTCAATCGCGAGATATTTAATTTGCCTGATCTTATTCGCGATATTTGTGAAGAACAAGCCAATCTCTCAAGCGGCCATATGATTCTGGTGCAAAATGAAATTATTCAAGGGGATGTTTGTTTGGATAAAAAATTTATGACGATCATCATCACCAATTTGCTCTCAAACGCTTTGAAGTTCACGCCTGTTCAGGGGGGGCAAGTGATCATCAAACTATCCGAAAAACAGCAAAATGATCAATTATTTATTGAGATTGCGGTGCAAGATAACGGGCGCGGAATTCCCCCTAGTGACATGACGCATATTTTCCAAAAATTTTTCCGCGCAAGCAATGCAACGGGCATCGCGGGATCGGGTGTGGGGCTCAGCCTAGTCCGCGACCTTGTGCATCTACACAAAGGCGAGATTTTTGTCGAAAGTCAGTTGAATCAGGGCACAGTTTTTAAGACAATATTTCCGCAAAATCACTCCGCTTCAGAGTCTCGCGGGGTATAAATACGGTCCAGCAATGCGCGGTTAATGTCAACTTTATAATTGCGCTCCAAGCTATTGATCAGGAGCGCGGCGTTCATCGTGGCGGTGAGTTCGCCCAAATTTTCAATCCTATCCTCTTTTGCCCCCAAACCATTGCCCAGCGTGGTTTTGGTCACACGGCCAAGGATAATTTTTTGTCCGTCTTGACTGGGTGCCGCGATAAATTTCCCCTGTGCGACATTGAGATAGCGATCAGCCATAGCGGGTTCCTTTAAAAACGGGGATGGGGAGGGCGTAGTCTTATCAGCTGAGCTTCCAGCCTTAGTCGATGCTGCCCTATCACTCTCACCATCATTCGCGCCTTGATCTGCGTTATTTTTACGGCTCAAATCGTTGAAATTTTCAACTTTAAGGTTGTTGGCCTTGGCGAGTTGATCAAGGGTCATTTGCCCTTGGTTAAGTTTCGCGACCCAATCCTCTGTCCGTTTCAAATTTTCCTGTGATTGCTGCTCGCGCGTCCAATTCTTGAGCAATTCCGCCCGCACCTGCGCAAATTCTTTTGGTTTAGCCGCATTGATATGATCAACCGTGACTGAATAGAAACTATTGGCGGAGAGATCACCCATCGCGCCGGCTTCGCCTTGGGACTGTTGAAAGATTTTTTTGGAAATCAGTGCACCCTGTTCGGGGGAGAGTTTGCTTTCTTTCAAACTCACCTGATCCGCGGCTTTCAGGCCGGAAATCTTTTCAATTTTCAATGCCGGATAGTCTTTTTGTATAGCCCCGTAATCCTCGCCGCCCGCCAAACGATCCTCAATCGCGGCAGTCAGTTTATAGATTTCATTACCCTGTTGTTCGCTCGCAAGCTTGGATTCAATATTCTTCGTGGCTTCAGCCAACGGTTCAACATGTTCAGGTTCAATTTTCACAATTTTGAACACGTGAAAACCAAGAGGGGATTTAAGCGGCCCAACCATATCGCCCGTTTTGGCTGTAAAAATCGGGTGCGCCAGGTCCTCACTCAACTCATCTTTTTTGAAGTCAGAGGCCCCGGAGAACGCAGACCCCTTGCCGGTTACATCCTTAACGGCACTTTGTAAATTCTTACTGGTTTTGGCTTTGGCTAAAACTTTTTCGGCTTGGTCCTTGGTCGGTAAAATAGCCTGCTCCAATCGTCTGGTCTCGGGAATTTGAAATTCTTCAGCATGCTCATCATAATAATTTTTGATGTCATCAGCCGGAATTTTCACCGTAAATTCTTTCGGGTCAACAGTGAGGATGGCAATGGTCGCATCGCGTGTTTCGGGCGTGAGGTAGTTGGCTTCAACAGTTTTGTAATATTCACGCAGCGTTGCGTCATCCGCCTCCTTAGGAAGCTTTACATCCTGGGACTTTAACACAACATATTCTCCCGCGCGGGTAAGGCGTTCATAGGATAAGAGGTCGGAAATTTGATCCCGCGGAACATAATTTGCACTGTTTAACACGCCACGAATCACGTTTTCCTCAATGTTTCCACGCACCATGCTCACCAATTGTTTTTCACTCATGCCCTGCATTTGCACAAATTGTTGAAGGGCGTGTTTATTGTCCACATCCTTCGTAATCATTGGTTCAATTAGGCTTGATATTTGTTCGGCAACAAATTTATCCTCAACTTCAACGCCAAAATCCTGCGCGGCGCGATGCATGAGTCGTGAGATTATTTCCCCTTGAAGGATGTTATCAATGAGTCCCGCCTGATATGCCATGCTCGGGTTAATGTTTTGGTTATGAAGCACGCGCAAAACCTGTGCGTTGAACTCGCTGGCTTTGATCGGGTGGCCGTCCACCTTGGCGACATCAGTTTTGGACACGCCCGGCCCATGAAAAAACCCGTTCCAATCGGTGAGCACAAGGCTAAACCCGCCCAGAACCAGAATACCCAAAAAAATCGCGGATAACAGGCCGCTGCGCATAGATCGTAAAATCATTTTATCTCAAAAAATCCACACTGAATCATATTACATGAACCGCAGCATAAAGATAAAATTGAGATTTCTCAAGCCTCTATCAAACATTTGATGGACTTTCGGGAGTTTTGATAAATACCCCACGTTGTCAAATGTTTCACGTAAAACAATTGCGGAACGAGCGTGTTTCTATGATTATTAAAAGGCTAAGGCGATAACCATCTCATTATAGGGTTTCTAGGATCAACCGGAGGTGAAGAGAAAAGATTCTCTGCACCTTTTAAACTACCATTTCTCAAATATTGATCAACCATAGTCATATAGCGATCTCTCATTGCCTCAAGTAAGGGATTATCCCCATCTAAACTCCTCATTAATCCCATCTGCAACTCTTTGTTTTTACCCAATTCTGCAAGGAAGCGATTGTATTGCCCATTAGTGTTTTTAAGAGCTGCAGCCAAACTAATTTGAGCGTTAGAGCTTATGTACAGTGTTGGTCCTGGCGGTTGGTCGGGATTGCTGGGGTTTCCAGTAATATCGTCAATGGCATCTAGCTTTGATCCAACTGCAGGATTTAAATACCCGTTTCTGGTAACAAGGTGTCTAAAATGATTATTGCGAAGGGTGTCTTGATGATAGTCTAACCTCCTCATCAGGGCTTCAAGAAAATTATGACCAATAAGGGCATATTCGCGTAAGGTCGAGGAGTTACCCAGGTCAATATGATCAACCGTTACATCTGCGGAATTGGCTACTAGGGGGTGGGGTGGTTGAATAGCTCTAAAGTGTGGCTTGGTTATACCACCCCATGGACTATGTCTCGTAGTACTCTCTGCATTGTATCTAAAATCAGAGGGAGCACGGCAATGATCTCTAAATGGACGAGTGGGGTCGTGTTCTTTATATGGGAAGTCCCCAGGGCGGGTAGCAAAGCCGCGTACAGGATAGTGATGAGCATCGTCAGCCTGTTGATTAGGATTATTTGGTTCGGTCGAACTGTGTCTTCTAACCCCAAATCTCTGTAGTGGCGTTTTGTAAACCATGATTGCTACTCCTTTGCTAAATTTTGTGCTTTATTCATATTATCAACAATATAATTAAAATGCAATAATATATAATAATTAATTTTGAAAATATTTTTATAGAATTAATTAAGCTGTGTGACTCTCCACAAATGTTTAGCGTGAAACAATTGCGGAACAAACCCGTGCACCAAAAATTATGGCAAAAAACAAAGATCAAATTCGAAATAAAACTTCAAATTTTTGCGGCGGCGCGCATAGCAATTTCAGGTCGCATAGGGATATAATAAAATATGACTGAATCACCACTCAACGGGAGGCCATACTATGGATATTACCGAATCGGATCTGAGTTCCACAACATCTCAACATGAGCATCAGGACGGCCTAAAAAAAGAAGAGCGCAAAGTTATTTTTGCATCCTCTTTGGGGACCGTGTTTGAATGGTATGATTTTTACCTTTATGCCACGCTGGCACCGTTTTTTGCGGAATTGTTCTTCCCCAAGGGCAATGAAACTGCGGCCCTGCTTTCTGCCTTTGCGACCTATGCGGCCGGGTTTATCGTACGGCCGTTTGGCGCGCTTGTTTTCGGGCGGTTGGGCGATATGCTGGGGCGCAAATATACATTCCTGATTACCATTCTGGTGATGGGTATCTCCACCGCCGCAGTTGGGATTTTGCCGACCTTTGAAACCATCGGATGGTTTGCGCCGCTGATTCTTGTGACGCTGCGATTGCTGCAGGGCTTGGCGCTGGGGGGGGAATATGGCGGCGCGGCAACCTATGTGGCCGAACACGCTCCCGATGGTCAACGCGGAAAATCTACCAGCTGGATTCAAACCACGGCCACAATGGGATTTTTCCTCTCCCTCCTCGTGATCGGTGTATGCCGCATCAGTCTGG
>JBDHTT010000064.1:0-8070 GCA_039808785.1 Alphaproteobacteria bacterium | reverse complement strand
TTAAAATGATTAGAAAATGACACAGGTCAAACAACTCCGGGCAACATCAAGTTTTTGCCCATCCCCTAGCCATAGCAAATTTTTACCCCAAATCAAATGCAAATAAAATATTGAACTCAGCTGAAGACTCCTATAAATGCTAGATTCTAATCATTACAGGCATTGCGGCCATTACGGGAGGGTTTCATGACACAACACCACACTATTCTTATGACACCGGGCGACGGCATTGGCCCCGAAGTGATGGAGGAGGTCCGCAAAATTATCGCGCACCTCAATCAAAAAAACGCCACAAATATTGACCTGATTGATCGTCCTATTGGCGGGGCCGGGATTGACCGTGACGGCGTACCCGTGACCCCCGAAACGATTGAGATTGGCAAAAAAGCCGATTGCGTTCTTTTGGGTGCCGTGGGCGGACCAAAATGGGCAGATATTGACTATGCGCTGCGCCCCGAAGCGGGCCTGTTGAAAATTCGCAAAGACATGGAATTATTCGCCAATTTGCGCCCAGCCATCGTGTTTGATGCGTTGATTGAGGCATCGACCATCAAACCTGATGTGATTCGGGGCCTTGATATTTTAATTGTGCGCGAGCTTACAGGTGGTGTTTATTTCGGTGAACCGCGCGGGATTACGCCACTCCCGAATGGCGAGCGTCAGGGGCTTAACACGCAAATTTATACGACTTCCGAAATTGTGCGTGTGGCGAAGGTCGCCTTTGAACTAGCACAAAAACGCAATAAAAAGCTTTGTTCGTGCGAAAAAGCCAATGTGATGGAATCAGGCAAATTGTGGCGGGAAGAGGTGGAAAAATTGGGCGCGGATTATCCTGATATTGCCCTCTCCCACATGTATGCCGATAATTGCGCCATGCAATTGCTGCGCAATCCACGGCAATTTGATGTGATTGTCACCGATAATTTATTTGGTGATATCCTCTCGGACGAAGCCGCGATGCTCACTGGTTCGCTGGGTATGCTGCCCTCCGCATCCTTGGGCGCGCGGGATGCTGAGGGCCATCAAAACGCACTCTATGAACCGGTTCACGGCTCCGCCCCCGATATTGCGGGAACAGGTAAAGCCAATCCTTTGGCGGCGATTTTGAGCTTTGCCATGGCATTGCGATTCTCACTTGATTATCCGCAGTTGGCCGATGCGTTGGAGAGTGCCGTGCGTCAAGTTCTCAATCAAAGAATCCGCACCGCCGATATCATGGACCGTGAATGTGAGTTGGTATCCACATCCCAAATGGGCGACGCGGTGATAAAAGAACTGGCAAAGGTTTAAGAACCTGATCATGATCTCTACTCTGGCGTTGGCTTTTCACGGTATTTCTGCGCTTCCGCTTCTCACGTACCTTTAAGTACGATCCGATGCGGTTCTCGAAAAACCGCAAAAATCCTGTGCCATAGCGAGATTATGAACAGGTTCTAAGAAGAGCCTGCTCAGGTTCAAATGTCCGCCGAGAAACTATCCTGAACGGCGAATTTGAGGCGTATGATAACATCATCGCGCCCCATACTCTCCATCGCAGCCGGAAGGGCTGGAGATGACGTACGCCCCGTCAATGCGGCGCGTACGGGCATCATGATTTTGCCCAATTTCCCGCCCGCATGCGCGCTCGCCAAATCTTTGAAAGATTGTTCAATCACCGGCGCCGTAAATTCATTGAGTTTTTCCAGCGCATCTATCACCAAATTGACGATTGATTGGCCATCCTCATTCAGTAAAGATTTTGCCTTCTCATCAAATTCATAGGGAATGGGCAGAACCAAAAATGCAGCATCATCGGCCATTGTGCCCAAATTTTTACTGCGGGTTTTGAGTTCATCCATGCGCGCCAAAAGCCGCGCACGCCCGCGGTCATCAACCGTGATGCCGCGTTTCAAATAGATATCCGCCAATAAATCCACGAGCCGCGCATGATCCGCAAGCTTAAGATAATATGCGTTGATATGATCCAGCTTGTCAAAATCAAATCGCGAGGGGCTGCGGCCAATCCCGTCCAGATCAAACCATTCCAGGGCCTGATCCATCGTGATGATATCATCATCACCATGCGACCAACCGAGCCGCAGCAAATAACTGCGCATCGCTTCGGGAAGGTAGCCCATATCGCGATATTCCTCAACCGATGTCGCCCCGTGACGCTTGGACAACTTTGATCCGTCAGGGCCCAAGATCAGCGGGATATGCGCATAAGTGGGGATATTCCACCCCATGGCTTCATAAATCACATTTTGGCGAAAAGTGTTATTCAGGTGGTCATCGCCGCGAATCACATGGGTGACGCCCATGTCATGGTCATCCACCACAACGGCCAACATGTAGGTCGGCGTGCCGTCCGCGCGCAAAATAATAAAATCATCCAATTGTTCGGCGGCGATTTTGACTGTTCCCTGCACCCGGTCTTCAACGATTCTCTCACCCGTCAACGGGGCCTTAATCCTGATCACCGGCTGTACCCCTTCGGGGGGAGTGTCCCTAGAGTCCCGCCATCTGCGGTCATAAAAATTGCTGCGTCCTTCTTCTTTGGCTTGCTCGCGCATTGCCTCTAATTCTTCGGGCGTGCAGTAGCAATAGTAAGCCTCCCCCCGCGCCAAAAGTGCCTGTGCAATCTCGGCATGTCGCGCGGTACAGGCAAATTGCGAAACCACATCGCCATCCCAATCAATCCCCAGCCAATGAAGACCGTTGATAATGGCCGTGACTGCGGCTTCGGAGTGTCGCGCACGATCAGTATCCTCAATGCGGAACAACATCTTACCGCCAAAGCGGCGCGCATAGAGCCAATTGAACAACCCGGTGCGGGCCGTGCCAATATGCATGAATCCGGTGGGCGAAGGTGGAAAACGGGTTATCACAGTCATTTGAAATTGCTATTAGGTAAGAATGATACGGGCCAAAGAGATTACCGCCAAACTTACACAATATTTTAGCCAAGCGCAAGACAGCGTGCTGATTTGGGTTGCGCTGTGTTTAGGCGTCGGTTCGGCATGGTATTTTGCGCTTGACCGGGAGCCAAGCTTTGCGATCACAGGGATATTATTGGGATCAAGCCTGTTGCTCTGGTTAAAACTCCATAGTCTTTATCACCGCTTAACACTCACCCAGAATTTTGATCGGCAGAATTTTATCTTTTTGGTCCGGCTTTGCGCACTGGCGTGCGTGCTGATCGCAACAGGTTTTGGGCTGGCGCACCTGCACACTTGGATGTGTCACACGCCGATGATTTTGAATGAGACAAAACCGCTCAAGATCACGGGAACGCTCGAGTCAACCGGTAATCCTCTTATCCTAAAGGACCTGATAATTGAGGATAAATTCAATGGTGCATGGCCCGCAGAAAAAACGCCGATCAAAATCAGATTAAGCACGAAAATTCCGCAATCCGGTCAGCGTGGAAATGATCATCCTCAACCCATCAGGGCAGGGGATCGTGTCAGCTTACTCGCGAAATTAACACCGCCTATGCGCCCCACCATGCCGGGGGGATATGATTATGCGCGGCATTATTATTTCGAATCGATGGGGGGATCGGGTTTTGCGCTCTCAAAGCTTGAAAAGCTAAATGGCGATGTGGCTTCATCACCTTTATTGGGAAGAAATTTCTTATCTTGGCTGGAAAATTCGCGGCAGAATATTGCCCAATCCATACGCGCCACCATTCCGCCCCAGACCGCAGGCATCGCTATCGCCCTGATGACGGGCGAACGCGCCGACATTGCCAACGAAGATTGGACGGCGTTGCGGGCATCCGGCCTAGCCCATATCATCTCCATTTCCGGGCTTCATGTGGCCATGGTGGCTGCCCCTGTGTTTTTCATCGTGCGGTTTTGTCTGGCATTATTTCCTGCGATTGCATTGCGATATAACATCAAAAAATGGGCGGCGTTTTGTGCGCTGATTGCCTGCAGCCTTTATGTCGGATTTGTTGAGCCAAGCGTACCCACCACGCGGGCATTGCTGATGACCGGAATTGCCTTGCTCGCCGTGATGTTCGACCGCTCACCATTTTCATTAAGGTTGATAGGATTTTCAGCGATTGTGATCCTGATCACCGCACCTGAGAGCGTCTGGTCAGCCAGTTTTCAAATGTCGTTTGCTGCGGTAACTTCTTTGGTGGCGAGCATAAATTATGCACAAAAATATATTAAGGGAGCGCAGCAAAAGCCCGATCTTATCACCAAATTTGCAACCTATATGCTCACCGCCATTCTCACCAGTTTTGTTGCAAGTCTAGCCACCGCCCCGTTCGTATGGTTTCATTTTCAACAATTTTCAACCTATAGCATCTTGGGAAATTTTCTGGCGATGCCGATCTCGGGCCTCGTGATCATGCCCGCCGTGATGCTCGGGTTATTGTTATGGCCGTTTGGTGCGGCTCATTATCCCATCCTAATATTGGGGTGGGGAATAGAATGGTTGCTGGCGATTGCGAAAATGGTTCAGGATCTCCCCTATTCTTACCTCACGGGTCATATGAGCCCGTTTTCAGCCCTCATTTCCATCATCATAGTTGGCTTTATTCTTTTGCTGGCACATGGGCGTTGGAAATGGGCCGCCCTACCGTTTTTGATGTTTTCACTGGCCGCCACTATTTTCTGGCAACCACCAAAATTGATGATCTCCAATGACGGAAATTTGCTTCTGATGACCACCGAAAATCACGGCGAAAATACGGCCTATGTGTCCACCCTCAGGCGCGATAAATTTACACTCAAAAATTGGACGCAGCATTTGGGGATTTCAGATGCGCATGCCATACCGCTAGAGCAGCAAATTACATTGAATAAAAATGGGGGTTTTTTCCTCTGTGATGCCCATTTATGCCGCATTGAAATCGCGCAGCAAAAAATAGCCTATGGCCGCTCCTACCCTGCGCTTTCTGATGCTTGTGCGTGGGCGGATTATATCATCACCCCGAATTACTTACCCAAGAATTTTTGTGCGCAGCAAATCGTGAAAAAACATCAACCCTATATCATGGATCGCGGCTATTTTAAAAGGCACGGAGCCATTTTGCTTGAGGAGAAAAAACCACTGTTTGCCCCGCAAAAACTTTCGGTTGTGACAACCATCCCCCCACAGGATAATCGTCCTTGGCACCGGAACTAAAACCTATAAAAAATTCTGCGGGTCGATATCAATATACACACGGATGGCGGAGGGTACTTTGACACTCGCAAGCCACTGCGCAATCATTTTTTGGATATTGAGATTTTTATCGGCAATGATCAAAAGCCGCTGGCGGAATTTGCTGCGGATTTTATACATTTGCGCCGGTGCGGGGCCCAGAATGCGAACACCATTGGCTTTGGGGGCTTGGCGTCCGATTTCGAGTGCAATCGCACGGGTTTGCCCCTCATCCTTTCCCGCAACAATCAGCGCAGCAAGGCGCGAAAAAGGCGGCATATGCGCGCTTTCACGTTCTTGGAGCAAACTACCCAAAAATCCGTTGCGATCATTGCGCTCTAGCATCTGCATAATCGGCTGTTCAGGGTTATAAGTTTGTAGGAAAACTTGCCCCGGAAAGGCCCCTCGTCCAGCCCGACCCGAGACCTGTTGCAATAACTGGAAACTATGCTCCCCCGCGCGTAGATCGCCACCCGACAGTCCCAAATCCGCATCAATAATTCCGACACAGGTCATATGTGGAAAATGATGCCCCTTGGCGATTAATTGCGTGCCAATAATCAGATTGACTTCCCGCGCATGGATTTTGGCAAAGGCTTCACTGATCAATGCGGGTGTGTTTAAAATATCGCTGGCCATGATGAGCGGCTTGGCTGCGGGCAAATATTCGTCAATTTCTGTGGCAATTCTTTCAACTCCCGGCCCGCACGGCACGAAACTGTTGGAGTCTCCGCATGACGGACAGACTGGGGGCAGCTTGATTTTATAGCCGCAATGGTGGCATTCCAAACTCTCACTACGGCGATGTTCCACCAACCACGCAGTGCAATGCGGACATTCCAAGCGATGCCCGCAAGTTCGGCAGAGTGTGAGCGGGGCGAAACCGCGGCGATTGAGAAACAAGAGAGCTTGTCTGCCATCTGCCAAAGTATCGGTTAAATGCTGCAGCAAAATCGGCGAGATAAAACAATTTTTCGGCGGCGGGTCTTTGCGTAAATCAAGCAAATGCACATCGGGCAATTGCGCATCGCCAAAGCGCGAGGGCAACCGAATTTCATCATATTTGCCATCCATAGAATTCTTCACCGTTTCGAGGGACGGCGTGGCCGAGCTTAAAATGATCGGAATCTGTTCGGTTGCGGCCCGCAAAACTGCCATATCCCGAGCATTATAGATTAAAATTTCCTCTTGCTTATAAGCACTTTCATGCTCTTCATCCACCACGATCAACCCCAAATTTACATAGGGCAAAAACAGGGCCGATCGCGCACCGACAATCACTTTTGCCTCCCCATTCACAATGCTGCGCCAATTTTTGCGCCGCGCAGCCGGGGTGAGAGCGGAATGCCACAAAGTCGGTGCGTGGCCGAACCTGGCCGAAAACCGATCGATAAATCCGTGCGAGAGGGCAATTTCAGGAAGCAAGACGAGTGCCTGTTGACCCGCTTCATTCACCTTGGCAACGGCTTCAAAATAAACTTCGGTTTTCCCCGATCCTGTAACCCCATCGAGCAGGATGGGCTTATATTTTTTTTGCGGATTTTGTGCAGCCGGATCAATCAAATCACAAAGTTTTTGCGCAGCAATTTGTTGTTCGGATGAGAGTCTTACAGGCGTAAAGCACGTGGGCGTTTGGACAATGCGAGCGGTCGATTTTGTGAAATTTTTGATGATCAGGCCACGCTTTTCAAGCGTTGCAATATGGCTGCGTTTGCAGGATAATTCTTGCATTAATTCCGCCATCGTGGCCGCAGAATTTTGTAAATATGTCCTGATCGCCTCATGTACACCGCGTGTCGATCCCTTGGTACCGTGGGCAAAGTCCGACCATGTCGCATCATTTTCTCCTGCTTCAGTGAGCTGATAAACAGCCACGGACGGCGGGTCATCGAGTGCGGAAGCCATAGGCACAACCAATTTCAAAACGCTACCGCGCGGGGCCATATTATAGCTCGCCACACGGTCAATAAATTGCCGCATTGTGTTTGAAAGCGGAGGGAGATCATAAACATGAAGAATGGATTTTAACCTCTCCGTACCCCGTGCCGCTTCCATCCCCTGGGCGGTTTCCATCCCCCAAATCACTCCCGGAATCTGCTGCCCGCCAAAGGGAATGAGCACAAAACCGCCAATGTCCGGACTCTGTTCCCTGGGTTCCCCATCCCCTTCAAAAATATAGCTGTAATTTTTATCAACTGGGGCCGTGGGCAAGACTGTGTAAATGGTGCGCATGGATAATTTATCGTTGGTGTCTAAGAACCTGTTCAGGATTTCGCTGTGGCACAGGATTTTTGCGGTTTTTCGAGAACCGCACCGCAGCGTACATTGATGTACGTGAGGAGCGGAAGCACAGAAATGCCGTGAAAAGCCAACGCCGCAGGTGAGATCATGAACAGGTTCTAACTCGGTCTTGATTTCCGGTGATGTGTCAGGCATGATACGGGCGTTTAGAATGAATGTTATGATCTTTTTTATTTTTACCGATATATTTTTTACATGTTTAGGATGTGATTGCCATGAAATTTTTTGTTGATACCGCAGACACGAACGAAATCAGGGACCTCGCCGCAACGGGATTATTGGATGGGGTGACAACCAACCCTTCCCTTGTGCTCAAAAGCGGGAAAAGTTTTATTCCATTGATTGAAGAAATCTGCGGTATTGTGGACGGCCCCGTGAGTGCCGAAGTCGCCGCCACGGACTATGAAACTATGTGGAAGGAAGCCGACAAACTGCGTCAAATTGCGGACCATGTGGCGGTGAAGGTACCACTCACTCCGGCAGGATTGAAAGTCTGCAAAAGATTATCAGACGAAGGCACAATGGTCAATGTCACGCTCTGTTTTTCGGCGGCGCAGGCTATTTTGGCCGCCAAGGCCGGTGCAGCCTTTATCTCCCCCTTTGTCGGGCGACTTGATGATGTGGGCGAGG
>JBDHTT010000063.1:0-8200 GCA_039808785.1 Alphaproteobacteria bacterium | reverse complement strand
ATAAAAAGCGAGAAAATGCCATAGGTAACGGGAAAGGTAAAACTAAACGCCGCCAGCGGAATTGTGCCCAGGCGTGAGATATAATACGCATCCACCAATTGAAAACTGACAATGGCCAAAATGCCCCAAATCATGGGAACAGTCATGCGGATGAGATGGGATCTGATGTCCCCCTGTGTGAGGTCGGCTTTGGCACGGTGTGTGGTCATAACTCAAACTTTCTTAAAATATACCAAAATGGCATATTTTATTTTTATCAGTATACCAATTTGGTATAACCCTAAATTCTTGAGCCTTCATTGCCCTCTTGTTCCAGTGCTGCGAGTTCAGCTTCCAATTTACGGCCGGTATATTCCGGTGATTTGGTGTGCTTGGCGAACATGGAATAAAAAGCAGGTACCACAAAGAGAGTGAAGATGGTAGAAAAAATAATTCCGCTGAAAATCACCACGCCGATCGGGAAGCGGCTTTCGGCCCCCGCACCACTTGCAAAAATAAGGGGGAGCGCACCGGCGGCGGCCGATACAGACGTCATCACAATCGGGCGCAGGCGAGTGGCCGAGGCTTTTTTGAGGGCTTCGTAGAATTCATAACCTTCATCGCGCAACTGGTTGGCAAATTCCACAATCAGGATTCCGTTCTTGGCCGCGAGTCCCACCAGCATAATCAACCCGATTTGGGTATAGATGTTGAGCGTCGCACCGGAGAGGAACAACCCCCACAGTGCCCCAATCACGGCCAGCGGCACCGCCATCATAATCACAAACGGGTGAATCCAGTTTTCGAACTGTGCCGCGAGGAACAAATAAACCGCCACCAACGCAAACAGGAAGACGATATAAATCGCCACACCGCTTTCCTTAAATTCCCGCGATTCGCCTTTATAATCAAACCGCGCATCATCGGGCAGAGTTTGTTTGGCAGTTGTTTCAATAAAAGAAAGCGCCTGTCCCAACGTGTAACCAGGGGCCAGATTGGCCGAGATTGTAATCGCCCGCATGCGGTTATAACGATTCAGTTCACCCGAATTGGCGGTTTCACGGAAGGTGATGAGGTTTGAGAGTGGAATGAGATCATTGGTGCGCTCTGACCTCACATAGACGTTGGTGAGGTCGAGCGGCTTCACACGGTCCTGATCGGTTCCTTGAAGAATCACATCATATTGCTCGCCGTCCTCAATATAGTTGGTAACCTGTAGCGAACCCATGAAAATTTGCAAACTGGTGCCAATGTCATTCACACTCACGCCCAGATCGGCGGCGCGGTCGCGGTTGATATCCACGCGCAATTGCGGTTTGGTTTCTTTATAATCCCAATCGACGTTGCGCAAATTCGAGTTTTTCGCCAATTCCGGCAATAGTAAGTCCCGCCATTTTGCGAGTTCCGCATAGTCCGTTCCCAAAATCACGAATTGCACGGGGGTGGAGAAACCTCCTTGACCCAGCGATCCCGGTTCAATCGGGAAGGCCATCAGTCCGGGTACGGCCATAAATTTTTGGAATAGTCCGGGCGTGCCCTTCATCATATCACCCCAGATGATTTTATTGATGGAACGGTCACGTTCGCTCCATTCCCTCAACAATACGAACGAAAAGGCGGAATTCACGACACCGGTGGATGAAAAACTGCCGGGAATAATCGTGACAACTCCGTGGGCTTCATCCGTACCCTGATTATTATTTAGCGGACCTTTCGGGAGTAAGCCTTGCAATTCATGCTCAATCGGGACAACTTGACGCTTCATATATTCCATAGAGGATCCTTCGGGGGCCTTCATAAACGCCAGAAAATAACCGCGGTCTTCCTTGGGCGCATATTCGGATGCAATATATTTCACAAAGAAAATGCCAAGTAAGATCATAAACGCCATGAAGATAATCACCAAAAGCGGCCGAGCAAAAAGGTAATCCAGCGCGCGCAGATATTTATCGTTGGCACGATCAAGCGAGCGATTCACCCACGCGGTGATGAAATTGGTTTTGTGATCGGTGGAGTCTGATTGTTTTTTGCCGCGTTTAAGGATTTGCGAACACAGCATGGGCGAGAGTGAGAGGGCGGTAAAGGCCGAGAATAAAATCGCACCGATAATGGCCCAGGCAAATTCGGTAAATAATCGCCCCGAATTTCCGGGCATGAGCGAGACAGGCAGGAACACCGCCACCAGCACCAGCGTGGTGGCAATCACCGCAAAGGCCACCTGTTGCGTGCCGATCAAGGCCGAAGCCAAGGGCGGCGCGCCATTTTCGATTCGTTTGTAAACATTTTCCAGTACCACAATGGCATCATCCACTACCAATCCGATGGCCAGAACAAGTGCCAGAAGTGTTAATAAATTGATCGAATATCCCATCGCCCAAAGCACAGTGAACGAACCGATCAGCGAGACAGGAATGGCCACGGCCGGGATAAGAGTAGCCCGCAAATCACCCAAAAATAGCCAGATCACAAAGACCACGAGGGCCAGCGTGATAAAGATCGTAAAGTAAACCTCATGCACCGCCCCTTCGATAAAGACACCGGAGTCAAAGGCTGTCTCCATCACAATATCATGTGGCAAAGTTGGCTTGATTTTCTCCATTTCGGCTTTTACACCGCGTATCACATCGAGTGTATTGGCATTGGATTGCTTGACGATCCCCAAACCAATTGACGCGGTTCCGTTATAATGGAGTTCGGTGCGTTCATTTTCTGCGCCGCGTTCAACCTTGGCCACATCTTTCAACCGCACCAAATACCCATCCGCCCCGCGCGATAACACCAAATTGCCAAAATCTTTTTGGGTGTTATAGACACGGTCCACCCGCACCGAAAATTCACGATCCAGCGATTCGATCCGCCCGCCGGGAAGTTCGATATTTTCCTTCAGCAATGCACGTTGGACATCGATCACGGTGAGATTGCGCGCGGCTAAGGCTTGTTTGTCCAGCCATACGCGCATGGCATAACGACGCTCGCCGCCAATTTGAACGCGGGAAACCCCATCCACAACCGAGAGTCGATCCTTCACATAGCGATTGGCAAAATCGGTGAGGGCAGGGCCATCGCGTTCATTACTGCGAAACGCGATCCAGAATAATGCCTGAGTATTTGCATCGACCTTAGAAATTTGCGGTGGGTCCACCTCGTCGGGGAGTTGGCTTTGCACGCGCTGAACACGATCACGCACATCATTGGCGGATTCTTCGATATCTTTATCCAATTTAAATTCAACCGAAATGCTGGAAAATCCATCGGATGATTTGGAATCAATTGATTTTACGCCCGAAATCCCCGCGATACTATCTTCCAGAATTTTGGTGACGCGCGTTTCAATGATCTCAGCACTCGCGCCGGTATAGGTGGTTTCCACCGAAACAATCGGCGGGTCAATATTGGGGTACTCGCGCAGTTCCAGCCGTGTAAAAGCTACAATCCCAATGATGATCACCAGGAGATTCATCACTGCCGCAAAAATAGGCCGTTTGATTGAAATATCGGATAAGATCATTCTTGAGGCTCTTGTTTTTCGGGAGATTGCGTGGTGTTTTCAGGCATGCTTGGCTCAGTGCTACTAGGCTGGGCAGCAGGAGGTGTAGCCGATTGCGGCGCGTTATTAAATTGACTGCCGACATCAGGCAGTCCGGCGCGTTCCGCAGCGTTCGGGGATATCGCGGATTTCAGGGCCTCTTGCTTTCGCGGTGTGGAATATTTCAAGCTTTGCGCGCTTAACTCATCTATCGTCTTTTCACCCGTGATATTAACCTCGGCCCCCGGGCCGGTTTTCATTTGCCCCTCGGCAATGACTTGATCACCTTGTTCAAGACCGCTCTTAACCTCAATATAGCCCGGCATACGCAAGCCAACTTCAATAGGCTTAAGGGCCACTTTGTGACCGGCCCCCACCACCAATACGTTGTGCGCATCACCGGTTGACCCCACCGCTTCTTCAGGAATTGCAAGAGCTTCATAAGTGCGTTTGACCAATTGAACCGTCATCAAAAGCCCCGGGCGCAAGCGGTGATCGGGGTTTTCAATCAGGGCACGGACCATAACAGAGCGAGTATCCGGATCAACACGTGGGTCAATGGCATAAATTTGACCTTCAAATTTCTCGCCGACAAAGGCCACGCTTTCGGTCTTAACCTGCATCCCGATTTTTAACATCGCCAGATAGGTTTCAGGCACCGCAAAGTCCAGCTTGATTTTACTAATGTCATCAAGGGTGGTGATAAGGGTTCCCGGCGTCACCAAATCCCCCACACTGACATGCCGCAGGCCGATCACGCCGTCAAAAGGTGCAACGATATGATGATTGTTTAATTGGGCCTGGGCGACATCCATTTGTGCCTGATATGTGTCACGATCTGCGGCTGAGCCTAATTTTTTGCTCAATAACTCATTATAGCGATGATAGGATTTTGCGGCTTCCTGAAGTTGGGCATTCTGCTCATCATCATTTAAATCCGCAATCGGGTCATCTTTTTTTATTGATTGCCCTTCTTCAACGTGAATGGCTTTCACTGTTTCAGTCACTGTCGCCGTAATATTTGCCGATTCGTTGGATTCTGCAGTACCTATTGCCTCGATTTCCTCAGAAAATTGTCGTGGCTCGGCCTTAACAATAATCACATTGGCCGGAGCATGCGGTGGTTGGAAATCTGCAAATTTGATTTTCATAACCAGTATAAATCCGGTTCCGCCCAGTAATGCCAAAACCACAAGCGCAATTAATCCCCGAATTAAAAATTTTTTTGTACGTGAGGATTTTGCGGGAACTTTCGCAGCTCCGTAATGGTTAGGACCGGTAGAATAGGGTGATGAAACGGCTGAATCTTCAGATATGTTCGGAAACGGATAGTCTGGTTCAGTCGGGAATGGCATGACTTTATCCTTATCATATGATTTTAAAAGCGAATTTTGTCGCAGTTATTTTTATCTTATTACATCTTTTAATCAGGGCAGCTTATAGGCTGTCAAGCCTGAAACTCATGCTTTAGCATAAACTCCCCAATTTCATGAGAAATGGGCAAGAGTGGATTTAGGTTGTGCTTAAATAAAGGCAAGGCTAAGCACGAAGTATTTATAATCAGGACAGTTATCAGGAAACGATAAACATGCCGGCGGCAAGACAGATCAGGCAAGCTGTTTCCACCCTTAATATTCTGGGGCCTAAACTGATGGGCGTAATTGAAGGGTTACTCAGGAGGAATGCTCTCTCTTCCTCGCTCCAACCGCCTTCGGGGCCAACCATAAAGCCGATGTTAGGGTGTGCATGAAAGTCATGGGCGGATAAGGCTTGGTTTAAATCATGTGTAACTCCCTCGCCACGCTCAATTGCGACCATCATGGGTGATGAGAAGGAATTCAGGGCATGATTGAGGTTTAAGAGAGAATGCAATATGGGCATGTCCATACGTTCGCATTGCTCGCTGGCCTCAATAATTTGGCTGAGGATCCTGGATTCATTTACCTCGCGAATATTTCCGCGTTGGGTAAGAATTGGATGCAGCTCCGTGACCCCTAGCTCAACTGCTTTTTCAATTAAAAAATCTAGGCGATCTTTTTTGATGGGCGGGAAAAATAAATGAATATGGTTATTTATAGCTGCGGGTTCACGGAGGATTTCGCCAATCTTCACAACACAGCTTTTTTTAGAGGATGAGTCCAAGGTTGCAAGAAACTCACCGCTCTCAGCATTAAAAACTCTCAAATCATCTCCTGTTTCCATGCGCAAAACATTTTTTAAATAGTGCGCCGATGGTGGGGGAAGTTCGATGACGATATCCGTGCTTAACTCGCTGCATAAAAAGAGTCGCGGAAGTTTTGATAGGTTTTGTTTCATCAAACTATTTTCAATGGCATCATGATTGCTTTTGTAAGTCATTTTTTTGTCCCTGATTTGTATATATATCTTATATCTCTATCGGCATAAGTATGGCGCGGTCGGTCCACAGCAGCGCACAATGAATGGCCTTGGTCGGATAGATTTTTTCAATAGCATTTTTATAGGCGCGGAGTTGCTCACGATAGGCGGTCGGGATATCATCCGCATTGCGTGGGGAGGGGCGGTTGGTTTTATAATCCACGATCAAAACCCGCGTTTCCTCTATCACCAAACGGTCGATCTGACCCGATAAAATTCGGCCTGGTGAAATCTCGCCCGCAACGGCGACTTCGGCAAAGGAATTAGGCGCAAAAACCGATGAAAAAACGGGATCGTTCATAATTGTGAGGACTTCAGCACTAATTTCCGCACAAATTTCGGGAGGCAGATTTTGCGCGGATTTTTTCAAAAATTTTTCGGCCGCAGCAGCGCGAAGATCGGGCGCGATATCCGGCAAAAATTGAAACAGCCGATGGGTTAAAATGCCGCGCTCAAACCGGTAAGGGTGCGATTGATGCAACGGAGACAGGGCCGCATCCCCCGCACCGCCCAGTTGAGAGGGTTGGATAAAAGTTTGCACATCATATGAAGGCGGTGGAGATTTGAGCCAATGCGGCATCGGCGCATGATCAATTTTTTCAGGCTGCGCATCATGCTTTGTAATGGGGCGTAATTGCGGAGTTTGATAGGTCTGGCAGTCATCAATGCGATGAATATCTAACCCACTCGACTCCAATCTCTCAACCGCTGCGCTGATCAAGCCGTACCAAGTTTGATCGAGGTTTTTTCGGATTGGCAAAGTCGCCGGTCCGCAAATATAAAGCCGGTCCTTTGGCCGCGTCATTGCCACATACAGCAAACGCAAATATTCATCATAGGCCTTATGGGATTCATCTTCGCGTGCGGCGAGGTAATAACGGGATGGATGGGTTAACTTCCCACGCCACAGGGGAAAACGATCGCCGCGGTCATTCCTGACCCATAAAAACGGGGTAATTTTAGACTTTAAGGGCAAGGTGACGGTATCGGGCAGGTAAACAATTGGTGACTCCAATCCCTTGGCCGCATGAACCGTCATGATGCGCACCTGATTGCCGCTGTCTTTGTCAGGGTCTTCCTGATCGCGTTTAATGGTGACCGGGTGTTTTTCGAGCGATGTGACAATTGATTCCAGCGAACAAATATCTTCATTTTGTTTTTTGCGGCAATATTCCAAAAATTCATCCAACGGATCAACGCAGTCAGGCCCCAAAAAGGTTGCAAAGGCAAAACGCGCAGACTCCTTCGGCGCCGCGGGACACGCGCAGCTTAATGCGCGATCAAAAAAGGTGAAGGCGGAATGGTAACGCGCCTGAAAAATTTGATCATTAAGCCAATCCACAACGGTTTTTATCGCATCTTCATTCGCCTGCGTGCGCATATAATCCCACAGGCTTTGATGTGGAGCGCGCGCGAGACACATCGTCATCACATCTTCCTCACTCAAGCGAATAAAGGGGGATTTTAAAAGGCAAGCGAGAGAGAGATCATCCGCCGGAAAGCGGCAAAAACGTGCCAGTGCAAGGCAATCTTCAACCGCGATTTGGTCGCGCAAACTCATGCGGTCAATGCCGCTCACGGGGATTTGCAGGAGCTTGAGTTGGCGGATTAAATCCGTGACAAACGGTCCGTTGCGCGTGCGCACCAAAATCAAAATATCGCGTGGTTCAATCGCGCGCGCCTGTGAGGCCAATTGTTCACCCGTATCAATCATGTGGGATATGTGATAAGCCATGCGCAGCGCGAGGTGTGAGTGAGGGTGAATGTCGGGCGGATTATCCGATTTTGAGGGGGGGTCTTTTGAGGGAGAGTCTATGGACTGTTTGCTCGGTATAAAGGGCAAGTCCCATGAAAAATTTTGCGATTGCTTTTCGGGTTTTTTGAGCTCCGGCAGGTCCCAAATTTCCACCAATCCTGCGTCCTCCGTTCTGTTCGAGGTGTGCTGGAGATGATCACCATCAGCCATACCGATGGATTTCGCCAATTGAGCCGGGGCAAAAACTTCGTCAACCAATTGCAAAACGGGGGATGTTGTGCGATAAGATTTATCCAATCTGATTTCATTAAAAACACGCTGGGCTGATTCGGATTTTGCGCGGAAATAACTGTTCATTTTTTCGAACACATCGGGGTCGGCACCGTGGAAACTATATATAGATTGCTTTTTATCGCCCACCACAAAAATGCTGCGTTCATGGCGGGTTTCGCGGCCCCAACCGGATGTGAACTCCTCACATAATTTGCGGATGATTTGCCATTGATAGGGGTTGGTGTCTTGCGATTCATCCAACAAAATAT
>JBDHTT010000062.1:0-8210 GCA_039808785.1 Alphaproteobacteria bacterium | reverse complement strand
CCGCTTGCGTAAAAGATTAGATGTATTAAAATTGGTCATGTTGAAGGGGCCTCGATCCCCTTCAACATTGAATCACATTACCTTCCCTCTGTGAATCCTCTACTTTCGCAACAGGTCTATTATAGGTTTGGATGTAAGTTACCCTTATACTTTTAGCTTCAGAATAGCTAAAAGTGTATTTTGATGTTACTTAGAAATATTCTTAATATTGGTGCAAAGGCGTATTCTATGACCGAAACTCAAAACCCCCTCCTCATCCCATCAACTTTGCGCAATTATACGCCACGGTTTGATTCTATACGGGAGGAGCATTATAAACCGGCCGTTGAAGCTGCGATCATCGAAGCGCGCGCCAATGTAGATGAGATTGTCAATAATCCCGAACCTCCGACTTTTGAAAACACGATTGTGGCACTGGAGTTGGCGGGGCAAACTCTTGATGTTGTCACGGGAATTTTTTATAATCAATTGACGGCATGCGGGACAGATGGATTGCAGGCTTTGGCCGATGAGATCGGACCCATTCAGGCCAATTTTGGCAGTGATATTATTCTCAATCCACAACTATTCGCGCGCGTTAAGTGCGTATATGATCAGCGTGAAGATATTTTATTGACCACTGAGCAAGAAACCTTGCTCAGTGATACGTATAAAAACTTTGTCCGTGGCGGAGCGTTGCTGGACGATAATGATAAAGCCAAATTGCGCAAGATTAATGAGGAAATGTCAACTCTGGCTCCTCGTTTTTCGAACAATGTTAAAAAATCATCCGAAAATTTTTTATTGGTGTTGGATGCTGAGTCTGATTTGGTCGGACTTCCGCCTATAGCTGTTCAAGCGGCAAAGGCCGAAGGGAGTGAGCGCGGTCATCCGGAAAAATGGGTCTTTACGCTGGATTACCCGAGCTTTGGTCCGTTTTTAATTTATTCCGCCCGCCGTGATCTGCGTGAGATCATGTGGAAAGCCTATAATAATCGCGCCTACCAAGATGAGTATGATAACACCGACATCATTTTCAAAACCATCAAATTGCGGCATGAACGTGCGCGGTTGTTGGGGTATTCCACACATGCGCATTATACGCTGGAACGCCGTATGGCAGAGCGGCCCGAAACGGTGATGGAATTTCTTACGGATTTAAAAGAAAAATACCGCGTGGGGGCACTGCGTGAGCTGCAACAACTACGCGAATTTGCACAAAAATTGGATGGGATTAACGACCTCAAGCCTTGGGATGTGTCCTATTATTCCGAGAAATTGCGGGAGAGTTTATATCATTTCTCCGACGAAGATTTGCGCCCCTATTTCCCACTGGACCGCGTTTTGGAGGGAACATTCAGCCATTTCTCCAAACTATTTGGATTGGTGTTTAAACCGGCTCCTGACTTGCCGACATGGCATAAGGATGTGACAGCCTATGAAGTTTTTGATCGCGACAGTGACCAATTTATTGGCACGTTTTACGCCGATTTCTATCCGCGCACCGGCAAAAAACCCGGGGCATGGATGACATCTTATCGTGATCAAGGTCTCTATCTGGGTAAGGTCGAAGGGCCAATTGTGGCAATTGTGTGCAATTTCACGAAGCCAGCCAAGGACCAACCGGCCTTGCTCACCTTCAACGAGGTGGAAACACTTTTCCACGAAATGGGTCATGCGACCCACGGGCTGCTGGCGAAGGGGACTTATCCATCGCAAACCGGCACCAATGTATTGTGGGATTTTGTGGAGCTGCCATCGCAGTTGCAGGAAAATTGGCTTTATGAAGCCGAAACTCTTAATTCCTTTGCCGCCCATTATCAAACGGGAGAAAAAATCCCCACTGAGTTGATCGAAAAACTGCGTAATGCCCGTAACTTCTTTAAAGCTTGGGGCGGCATGCGGCAGATGAGTTTTTCAATTCTAGATATGTTGTGGCATTTGCAAGATCCGGAGCTGATCACCGATATATTGGCGTTTGAAGATGAAATATTAAAGGACTGCCGGTTCTTTCCACGTTATGCCGGGCCGGCCTCAAACGCCTTCAGCCATATCTTTGCGGGCGGCTATTCTGCAGGCTATTATTCCTATAAATGGGCCGAAGTTTTGGATGCTGATACATTTGAAGCGTTTCTGGATGCCGGGCTTTATAATTCCGAATTGGCGCACAAATACCGCAGCGAGATTTTGGAAAAGGGCGGATCGGAACATCCGGCGATTCTCTACCGCAATTTCCGCGGGCGTGATGCCGACTCTGACGCTTTGCTGCGCCGTGAAGGGTTGGTTTAGAGTTTGCAAACAAACTCTGAGATCATACTAGGCAACCTCATGATGATCGTTAAGAACAGGCTCTAAGAATATGGCCCATCAAATAAAGTGATCCGGTGATCAAGATTTTTTGTGGGGTCGGACTTGTAGGATTCAGGCGATAGGACTCAATGATGTGATTGATCGCCTGATACACATCTTCAGAAGCTTCAGCCGGCAAGTGATTCATGAGGTTTTGAGCGCTGTTAATTTTTTCCGCCAAGTCTTGTGCACTGTAAGTCAGAGGTTGATCGGGAATGGCAATCGTATGGACAGTCTCAACCAACGGCAAAATTGGGGCTGTGAACTCTGTGGGTTCTTTGGTCGTGATCATTCCCAAAATAATATGAACTGGGGCTTTATTGGTGTGTGCCCATTTTTCTATTTGCTGCGCCAAGACTTGTCCGCAACTATCATTATGGCCTCCGTCAATCCAGATTTCCCAATCATTCAGTTGATTTTTCTGCAGCAAATCAATCAATGGTCCGTGCGATAATTTCTGTAACCGCCCGGGCCAATGTGCATGTGTGAGGCCGTATTCATAGCTTGAGGTCGGAATTTTCAACCCCGTACGATTCTCAAAAATCTGCATAGCCACTGCAGCCGTTGCGGCGTTGCCGAATTGATGATCCCCCACCAAATTGGGATACGGGAGCGGCCATACATCATGCTCCGAATGCAGCAAGATTTGACTGGGCAGTACATCAAACGACCAATCCTGACCGTACATAGAGATGGGCGCATTGTGGTTTTGGGCGATATTTTCAAATACCGGCATGACCTCTGGATAAATCTGTGGGCTAATGACAACGGGGCAATTGGGTTTTATAATGCCTGCCTTTTCCGCTGCAATTTCTGTATAAGTTTCACCCAAAAATTTCGTGTGATCACGGGAAATCACATTGATAACGCTGACGGTGGGCGAGAGTATTATATTGGTTGCATCCAACCGGCCACCCATGCCGACCTCCAACAACGTCATATCGGCTTTGTGTTGCGAAAATAAATAAAATCCCACGGTAGTGATCAATTCAAAGGCCGTAATGTCTTGGCCTTGATTTATGTGCTCCACATACGAAAATGCCTCAATCAATTGATCATTATCAATCTGTTTACCGGCTACCACAAACCGCTCATTGAACTGCACTAAATGCGGTGAGGTCATCACGTGGCATGTCATTCCCGCATGCTCGGCTATTGCGCGTAAATAGGCAATGGTTGATCCTTTACCGTTCGTCCCCGCCACATGGATGATGGGAGGAAGTCGCAAATGCGGATTGCCCAAATCATTCATCAGCCTGCGTGTGCGGGTGAGGTCAGGATCAATGCCCTTTGGATAATAACGGGTAATTCGGTCAAGCAGCGCACGTACATTTGGATCAGGATCAAAGTGATCCGGCATGGCACCCGGGCTGCCTATCATCCCCTCAGCCTTTGGCAGCATAGCGCTTTTTTTGTGAATGCTTGGTAACAGTAGCTTGGGAATCGGAGACTTGTGATTCTTCGCCTTTTTTTGTTTCCTTTTGTGCCTCTTTTTCCATTAAACTGACTACCTTATGATCACCATTGGCGGGAACCAGTTTTTTGACTGACCTGGCTACTCTTTTACTTCCGGTAGGGAGGGAGGTCACGTTGCTCTTGAGTTGCTTGGAGGAGTCATGTGACTGGGACGTATTTTGTTTGCGCCCCGTGTCACGATCCCCGCTGGTTGCAAGGCTGCGTTGCATCAGAATGGAAAGTATGTTGCCAATGGTTTGTGGCAAATCCTTACGCGGGCACACAATATCCACCACGCCGTGATCGCGGCAATATTCCGCCGTTTGGAACCCTTCGGGGAGTTGTTCGCGAATGGTTTCTTCAATCACACGTTTGCCCGCAAACCCGATCATACAGCCCGGTTCAGCCAAATGAACATCGCCCAGCATGGCAAAGGACGCACTCACGCCCCCCGTGGTTGGGTCAGTGAGTAAGACAAAATACGGCAAGCCGGCATCCTTAACCATCTGCACCGCGATAATGCTGCGTGGAAGTTGAATGAGGGAGATCATCCCCTCTTGCATCCGCGCCCCGCCTGAGGCCGGAATAGCAAGGAACGCCGCATGATGCTGGACGGCAATCTCGGCCCCGCGCACAATTCCTTCGCCAACAGCGGCCCCCATTGACCCGCCCATAAATTCAAAATTAAAGGCCGCAATCACCACCGGATTACCGCCGATTTTGCCCTCCGCCACAATAATGGCATCTTTTTCCGCCGTTTTGTGCTGCGCATCCTTTAACCGATCGGTGTATTTCTTTTTATCCTTAAACCGCAGCGGATCAACAGGCACATCGGGCACTTTATGGCGCGTAAACTCACCATTATCAAATAAATGCCGTAACCGCTCCATCACGCCCATTTTCATGTGATATCCGCAATGGCTGCAAACATTCAGGTTTTCATTCAAATCCCGGTGAAACAACATGCCTTCGCAGGACGGGCATTTTTGCCATAAATTTTCGGGCACGTCCTTGGCCCCGACAATGGAGCGAATTTTGGGACGAATAAAATTGGTCAGCCAGTTCATAGAAAATCCTTTTGAAAATTCTTTGAGTTTAAAATTGCATCTGGTATTTAAAAATGACACTATAGCGGAAAATGAGGTCGCTTCTCAAGCTGGAAAGATGTCGCTCTCATTCCATATTCATATAACCACATGCCACAGAGTTTAAATTTTCCCTTTAATAACATTGAGATAGAGAGTTAAAACACAATGTCCCAACGCTTAAAAAACATTTTTTGCCTTACCCGTTCTCTCACCTGCGCTGCCCTCACGGCGGTGATTTTGGTAGGGATTTTATCGGTTTTGGGCGGATGTTTGTCCCCCGCAAAGGCAGCTGCACTCGAAACTTTGGGGAAATTTGGTGACTGGACCGCCTATCAATCAGATGAGGGCGGTAAAAAAATCTGCTTTATGTCGGCTGCGCCCACAAAATCCGAAGGGAAGTACAAAAAACGCGGGCAAATTTATGCCATGGTCACGCACCGTCCGACTGAGAATAGCCGCGATGTGTTTAGTTTTTTGAGCGGCTATAGCTACCAAAGCGGCGCTGAGGTCATCGTAACTATTGACGGTGAAAAATTTGCGCTGGCGGGGGATGGTGAAACCGCCTGGACACCGAGCGATGAATTGGATCATAAGCTAACCGCCGCACTTGCGAAAGGATCAAATTTGATCGTGGAGGGCAACTCCTCTCGCGGGACCAAAACCAAGGATAGCTTCTCGCTCAAAGGGTCGGGCGATGCCTATGCCGCGATCAATAAAGCCTGTCCCGCCCAATAACCCACCTCTTTAAAATAAGTCAAAAAAATAAGGCACAAAAATGCAAAAGGTAAAATCATTTCAGGGACTCATCCTGGCGCTTCAAACTTATTGGGCGGCGCAGGGCTGTGTTATTTTGCAACCCTATGATATGGAGATGGGGGCGGGAACCTTTAACCCCGCCACCACGTTGCGTACTCTCGGCGCGGCGCCATGGAAAACCGCCTATGTCCAGCCCTCGCGCCGGCCCACCGATGGGCGATATGGTGAAAACCCCAATCGTTTGCAAATGCACCATCAATTTCAGGTGATTATAAAACCTTCCCCGCAGAATTCTCAGGAATTATATTTGAACAGCTTGCTGGCGATTGGGATTGACCCTGAGCTGCATGATTTGCGCTTTGTTGAGGACGATTGGGAAAGCCCGACTTTGGGGGCCTGGGGGCTGGGGTGGGAGATATGGTGCGACGGCATGGAAATCTCGCAATACACCTATTTCCAACAGGTTGGCGGGATTGATTGCGCGCCGGTGTCGCTGGAACTCACCTATGGGCTTGAACGTTTGGCGATGTATGTGCTCGACATTGATAACGTCTATGATCTGCCCTATAATGATGACGGATTTTCCTATGGCGATGTGTTCCTCAAAAATGAACAGCAAATGTCGGCCTTTAATTTCGAATATGCGAAAACCGATCAATTATTCCAACAATTCAAATTTGCTGAAGATTCTTGCGCCCTCTTGCTCGAAAAGAAATTGCCGCTGCCGGCCTATGAGCAATGTATGAAGGCCTCGCACACCTTCAATTTGCTGGATTCCCGCGGGGTGATTTCGGCACTCGAACGCCAAAGCTATATCGGCCGTGTGCGCGCGATGGTCAAACAATGCTGCGAAACTTGGGCGGATCAATCCGCCGCATAGGCTCGTTAATTGAGATAACGGATGGGTAGGATCAAATGGGTAAAAAAACATATTCCCTAATTTTTATGCTGTTCGCCGTTATTGTCTGCGCTGGTTTTTTAAATAGTGCAGCGACCGCAGCACAACAAGTCACAACACAACAGGTCGCAACGCAACAACCTGCAAAAGCCAAAAATACCGCGACGCGCCTCACCTACAGTGTTTATGCGGGCGGTGTCTATGTGTTGGCCGCAACACTCGATATTTCCCAAAAATCGGGGTCGTATGGGCTTGATTTACGGGCGCAAACATTGGGGATTTTGGGCAATTTGGCCCCGTGGTCGGGGGAGTTTAAAACACGCGGAGTTTCACAAAAAGCGCCACTTCCACTTACCTATCGCTCGTCCTCGGTCTGGAAAGGGGAAACTGAGGCCAAAACCTATCGTTATGACGGTGCGGGACATTTTAAATCCTATCAGGTGACCCAGTCAAAACTTGATCCCGCAACAAAAAAAGCGACAGTGGCCGATATGACACCCGCTAAGATTGACCCGCTCCTCACCCGCAACACCACCGATATTTTATCCGCCGCATGGGATGTGATGTTGAACTTACCTGAAGACAAGCAATGCGCGGGAGAGTCGCTCATTTTTGATGGCGACCGTAGCTTTACAATGAAATTTCATTCCTCAAAACCGGATATGCTGGCATTCAGCAAATATAATCTCTATCATGGCTCCACTGTTTCATGTCAGGTGGAAATCATCCCGGCCCAGGGAAAATGGCGGAAAAAGCCGCGCGGTTGGCTCTCTATTCAGGAACAAGGACGGCAAAAAGGTGCGCTCCCCACCATTTGGTTTGCCCCGCTTAAGGGCTCCAATTACTATGTGCCTGTGAAAATTTTGGTCCATACGAACTATGGACCGTTGATCATGCATTTGAGCGGTGCCGTTACGAAGTGATAACGCTATAGGTGAGATCATCAACCGCTTCCTAAATAGGTTTTAAACCCGATGGCGGCGAAGTAATATCAGATAAGCCCCATCCCCTCCCCATTTAGCGGGGGCGGAAATGCATTTCAAAATAATCGAAGCATAGGCAGAATTTTGCAACCATAAAGGCACTTGGCGGCGTAAAACTCCGCCTGGGTGGTGGGCTTCATTCGGCGTTCTGAAGCGCGAATTTTTTTTGGTTTGGCCCTTTCCGGTGATCACCAACAAACAACGGGATCCGCGGGCGATGTGCATCTTTAGGAATTGGTCGAGAGCGTGAAAGGCTCTGGCTTCATTAAGCCCGTGCAAATCAATGCGCCCGTCAATCGCCATCGCGCCCGATTGAAATTTTTCATGGGTTTTGCGATCCAAATCCTTGCCCGTTTTCAAAAAACGCGGATCATTAGTCGCATATTTTTCTAATGTCTGCTCTATCCTTCCGCCCGCACGAATCGGAGTACGGGTGTGTTTTTTGGTTTGAAGGGGCGCAAGATGAACACATAGCGACCCACCCAATGTTTTATCGAGTGTGCTGCAAAACAATTCCCAATCCTGAGAGTTGCGCGGATAGTTACGGTCCGAAGACATGTTTTATCCTATTTTTTCCCATAGGCATCCTACTGGAAATTAAGTATTTTATATTATAAATTATTGTATGATAACTCTATAAGTCTATAAAGGATATTGCGGGGCATTGACCATGAAAATTTTCACTGCGGGGACTATAGTTAT
>JBDHTT010000061.1:0-8224 GCA_039808785.1 Alphaproteobacteria bacterium | reverse complement strand
CTTGTGCTTTTGCTGATTGATAGCCGCCACGGCCTCAAGGATAATGATCTTGAGATGATGGATATGCTCGATCAATCCGCTGTGCCCTATCGCATACTCCTCACCAAAACCGATGAGCCCAAGCGCAAGGATCTGGAGTCCACAAAGGCCCGGGTTGAACAAACACTCATCAAACACCCGGCTGCGTTTCCCGTGTCCATGGAGGTGAGTTCTTGGAAAAAACAGGGGCTAGAGGATATCCAAACCCTTATTTATGGCCTGATTCATCCATTCGCTGACTGATGAATCTATCCCCCAAAAAATACGCCATTCTAAAACTACTCACCACCCCTCATATTCCGTAACCCCGCACTTGATGCGGGGTCCGCATGCAGCCGCCAGACCCCGGATGGGCGAAAAAGTCTCATAAATTCGACTTTTTCTGCTCCGGGGATACGGGCTGATTTGAAAATTGAGCGGTGGTAAGTAAAGCTAACTAAAAGCTTGATTTTTGGGGATTCAGCCATTATAGTGCGCGCATTCATAATCATATAGAATTGATTGCTTACAACATATTTATGCGATGACGTGAAGGACCAATCATGAAATTAATCGCCGGTAATGCCAATAAGCCGCTTGCCAACGCCATTTCCAATTATCTCGACATGCCCTTGGCAAAAGCCAATATCAAGCGATTCGCCGATAATGAAATTTTTGTTGATATTGATGAAAACATCCGCGGTGAGGATGTTTTTTTCATTCAGCCGACCTCGTTTCCCGCCAACGACAATTTGATGGAATTATTGATCACGCTTGATGCGTTGCGCCGCAGTTCGGCCCGCCGCATCACCGCCGTGATCCCCTATTTCGGTTATGCGCGTCAGGACCGCAGAACAGGATCGCGCACGCCGATCTCCGCCAAGTTGGTGGCCAATCTCATCACCACGGCGGGTGCCAATCGTGCGCTTATGCTCGACCTGCATGCCGGGCAAATTCAAGGGTTTTTTGATATCCCCACCGACAATCTGGTCGCCGCACCGGTCTTTACCCCCGATATTGAACGCCGCTTTGCGGGCCAGGAAATCGTTGTCGTTTCCCCCGATATTGGCGGGGTGGTGCGGGCCCGCGCCCTGGCCAAGCGCATTTCTGCGGACCTTGCGATCATTGACAAACGGCGCGAACAGGCCGGCGTGTCAGAGGTCATGAACATTATCGGCGATGTGAAGGGCAAAATTTGCATTCTGGTGGATGATATTGTGGACTCGGCCGGGACATTGTGCAACGCCGCTGTTGCGTTGATGAATGACGGGGCGAAGGATGTGTGCGCCTATGTCGTGCATGGCGTGCTTTCGGGAAGTGCCACCGAAAAAGTTGATGCCTCCCCCATCAGCAAATTAATCACCACCGACAGCATCCAACCGAGTGAAACCGCGTTAAAATCAAAGAAATTTGAGCAATTGACCATCGCCCCGCTGCTCGGTGAGGCGATTTTGCGAATTGCCGAGGATCGTTCAATCTCTGCACTTTTCAAATAATTCATCGTATCAACCCTGAAGGAGCCCGCCCATGACATCCCAAACCGCCGCAGCCGCCAAAGCCCCATCAAACGCCCCAACTGCCTCTTTTTTTGGAGAGAGCTTAAGTAGCTCAGACCAAGATGTCTTCGCAACAATTCAAAAGGAACTCAACCGCCAGCAAAATCAAATCGAACTCATTGCCTCCGAAAATATCGTCTCCCGCGCGGTGTTAGAGGCTCAGGGCTCCATCCTCACCAACAAATATGCCGAGGGCTATCCCGGCAAACGTTACTATCAGGGTTGTGAATTTGTGGATGTGGTCGAACAATTGGCGATTGACCGCGCCAAGCAATTATTCGGATGTGTGTATGTGAATGTCCAACCCAATTCGGGATCCCAAGCCAATCAGGGCGTATATTTCGCACTCTTACAACCTCATGACACAATTTTGGGCATGTCGTTGGCATCGGGCGGGCATTTGACCCATGGCGCGGCGCCCAATCAATCGGGCAAATGGCTCAACGCCGTGCAATATGGCGTTAAGCGCGAAGACGGATTGATTGATTATGATGAAGTCGCGCAACTCGCGCGCGAGCATAAACCAAAAATGATTGTGTGCGGCGCATCGGCCTATCCGCGCGTGATTGACTTTGCCAAATTCCGCGCCATTGCAGATGAAGTCGGCGCGATTTTATTCGCCGATATCGCCCACTATGCGGGATTGGTGGCCGGCGGATCCTACCCATCCCCCTTTCCGCACGCCCATGTCGTCACCACCACCACGCACAAAACCCTGCGCGGCCCACGCGGCGGAATGATCATGACCAATGACGAAACCATCGCGAAAAAAATTAATTCCTCGATTTTTCCGGGGATTCAGGGCGGACCGCTGGAGCATGTCATCGCCGGCAAAGCCGTGGCCTTTGGCGAGGCGCTGCGCCCGGATTTCAAGGATTATGCGCATAATGTAGTAAAAAACGCCAAAATTCTGGCGCAAACCTTGGTTGATGGCGGGCTGGATATTGTCTCAAACGGGACAGACAGCCATATCGTGCTGGTGGATTTACGCCCCAAAAACCTCACGGGCAAAGTGGTGGATTTGGCGCTCGAGCATGCCGGCATCACCTGCAATAAAAATGCTGTGCCCTATGACCCCGCCCCACCTGCGGTGACATCGGGCATTCGGCTTGGCACACCGGCAGGCACCACACGCGGATTTGGCGCGCAGGAATGGCGCATCATCGGCGAATTGATTCTAGAGGTGCTCGACGGTTTGGTGGCCAACGGACCGGAAGGCAACGGCGAAGTCGAAAAATCCGTCCGCGCCAAGGTTAAGGCCCTGTGTGATCAGTTCCCGATCTACGGCTAAACTTCGTGAATTATTAGAAACTGCAAATACCGGAACCCCGCACTTGATGCGGGGTTTAGGCCATTTTTTTGAGTCTATAAGTTGGAATTGGAAAGGATAGAAACCTACTCCGCTTTCAGTTTACCCATAAGAAGTTCATTCACCGCATCGGGGTTGGCTTTGCCCTGGGATTTTTTCATCACTTGGCCGACAAAAAATCCGAATAATTTATCCTTACCCGCACGGTAAGCCGCAACGTTATCGGGGTTATCCTGTAGAACTTCATCCACAATTTTTTCAATCGCGCCTGCGTCCGTGACCTGTTGCAAGCCTTGATCTGCCACGATTTTTTGCGGGGAATAACCGGTTTTCATCATCTCAGCAAAGACGTCTTTAGCAATCTTGCCCGAGATAGTTTTATCTTCAATCAACCCCACCAGTTCCCCGATCTGTGCAGCAGTGATTGGGCTTTCGCTCAGGTTTTTACCGTCTTTATTGAGACCGCCCAGCAATTCATTAATCACCCAGTTGGCGGTGAGCTTCGGGTCGTGCCCCTTGGCCGCCAATTCATAAAAATCAGCCCGCGCGCGCTCCATAATCAGGATACTGGCATCATAGGCCCCAAGCCCGTAATCGCCCATAAAGCGGTTCTTTTTGGGGTCAGGAAGTTCGGGCAAAGTTTCACGAATACGATCCACAAAATTTTGTTCAATCACCAACGGCAACAGGTCAGGATCAGGGAAGTAGCGATAATCATGCGCTTCTTCTTTGGAGCGCATCGAGCGGGTTTCGAGTTTAACCGGATCCCACAATCTGGTTTCTTGTTTAACTGTGCCGCCCTCCTCTATCACCTCAACCTGCCGCGCGGCCTCATACTCAATCGCCAGCTGCACGGCCTTGAGAGAGTTCACATTTTTAATTTCGCAGCGCGTGCCATAGGGCGCGCCTACCTTGCGCACGGACACATTCACATCGGCGCGCATGGAACCTTCTTCAAAGTTCCCATCACATGTTTCCAAATATCTCAGAATCATCCGGAGTTTGCTAAGGTAAGAAACGGCTTCCTCCGGTCCACGCAAATCAGGTTCGGATACGATTTCCATGAGCGCGCAACCTGAACGGTTAAGATCTACATAACTCTTGCTTGGATGCTGGTCGTGCAATGACTTTCCAGCGTCTTGTTCCAAATGCACCCGTGTGATACCGATGGATTTACTGCCCCCGCTGGGCAGGTCAATCTGCACTTCTCCTTTCCCTACAATCGGGAATTGAAATTGCGAGATTTGATAACCTTGCGGCAAATCGGGATAAAAATAATTTTTACGGTCAAATCGGGAATAGAGATTGATTTCAGAGTTAAGCCCCAAACCTGTCTTGACCGCCTGTTCCACGCATTTTTCATTAAGAACCGGCAACATTCCGGGCATCGCGGCATCCACCAATGATACCTGAGAGTTGGGAGCCGAACCAAAATCCGTGGCCGCCCCGGAAAATAATTTGGAATTGGCAATGACCTGCGCATGCACCTCCATCCCGATTACGATTTCCCATTCGCCTGTTTTTCCTTGAACAACTGAAGACATTTTTTCTACTTTTTATCCTAATATTTTTGGTGAATTATAACTATTAACCGTTTGATTTCTAATAGATTATTAACTTGAAGCGCACTGCATGGCAATTTTGCTTTCCTGTATTTTATAGGCAGGGGCGTTCATAATAGCCCCAAGCGGATCGGTGATATTGGGGTCACGATCGAGGACATCCGCCAACATTCTCGGGGCTTCCTTGGCTAAATAGGTTGAAACCCCACCTGAAAGACACGTGCAAGTTTTCTCATTGCCGATATTTTTCATACATTTGCGCAAAACAAGATCGTTGACCGGAAATTTCATACACGGCCCATTTACATAGACCAATATCTTATTGATAACATTGCGCGCGGCTTGGCCCTGTCCCTGAAGTGCCTGAAGCTCTTCTTGGGATAAATTATTCTTCATATTTTGGGCGGTGCATTCGCAAAAATTTTTGGCATTTGCCTTAAACATCGTGCCATCTTTGGCGGCATTAGCCAAACATTGATCATAATATTTCACAGCCATGTCGTTGTTGATCGGAGTTCCAGCAACGGCATAGACCCAGCCACCGCTCATAACGCCCACCAAGCACACAATCGCAGTCCATAAGGCAAAAATTCGATAAAATTTCATAATCATACCCCTCTTATATTTTACACACAATCGCGCCGATGTCAGCATGATAGTCCCAAAGATTTACTTCCCCGTAAAGGGGTAATCACTTAAATAACTCGCCAAACACTTCTCACCGATCAAATCTTTATTACGGTTATAACTTTCGCTCTCCCACAAGGCCGTCAAAGGTGAGTCATATCTTTTTCCCGGATCACCCCATTCAGTCATCATCTCAGTCTCGCCAAACTGGGTAAAATGGTCGCTCATGGCCGCACTGACGCATCGGCAGTATAATGGCACACGGGAAACACGAATATCCATCCCGCGATAAAGGATGCAATCCATATATTCCATATCATTCACTGGCATATCCAAACACGGGATCACCGCCGTATGCACATATTTTTCAAACGCTTTATTCCCCAACTTCCAATTTGTTTTTCTTTGCAGCGTTTTCAGTTCGCTCATCCGCAAATTCCCCTGAATGGCCGCGGCAGTACAGGTGCAGAAATATTGCAACCCATCGGGGGTGAAACGCGGCGGCATTTTGGACAAGCATCGATCATAAAGTTTTGTGGCAATCTCATTTGGGATGACGTCTTTTGGAGTGTCGTTCAACGGCACATCAGGTAAAATCGGATCAATATTGGAATTGCTAAAACGCGCGGCATTGGGATCATAAACCGGCTTGGCATTCGTCACTCCCCCCATTCCCAAGAAAACAGCAAGACACAAAAAGATCACCCAAAAAGCAGAGTGCCACATACCAAAGCCCCCTGTTCTCCCGCGCTTCCCGTTTCCTCTCAAGTTCATATCCTGCCAAAGATTTTGCATCTTTCCTGCTTATTCTCGTTGCCCCACTCATCAACACCGTTACAGCATCATCATGCCGCTAGCGTCTGCACCAATGTGGGCTTTGCGGTAAAGTTCAGACACTCCTCCAACGTCTTGGCCACGCGGAACATACTAACCTCGTCCCACGCCGGGGCGATAATTTGCAGCCCCAACGGCAGCCCCTGATCATCCAAAGCCGCCGGAATAGACATGCCAGGCAACCCAGCAAGTGACGCCGGAATCGTAAACACATCGCCCAAATACATTTTAATCGGGTCATCAGTATTCTCACCGATGGCAAAGGCCGATGACGGGGCCGTGGGCGTTAAAATAACATCACATTGTGTAAAAGCCGACTTAAAATCCTCAGAAATCAGGCGGCGGATTTTTAAGGCCTTGGTGTAGTACGCATCATAATACCCTGCAGACAGGCAATAGGTGCCAATCATAATCCGACGCTTGACCTCTGCTCCAAACCCTTCAGCACGGGTCAACTCATAAGTTTCGGCCAAATCTTTCCCCTCGCTTCGCAGTCCGTAACGAACACCGTCATAGCGCGCAAGGTTGGATGAGGCCTCCGCCGGGGCAATGATATAGTAAGTCGGCACGGCATATTTTGTATGGGGAAGCGTGATATCAACTATGACCGCACCTGCATCCTTCAATAATTTCGCGCCTTTTTCCCACACATCAACAATATCTTGCGGCATGCCGTCCATGCGATATTCCTTGGGGACCCCCACCCGTACGCCGCACATATCGTGTTTCAGCAGGGCTGCAAAATTTGGCACCTCATGCGGGGCAGAGGTTGTGTCCTTAACGTCATGCCCTGACATAGCTTTCAACACCAATGCCGAGTCCTCAACATTTTTTGCAAAAATTCCCGCCTGATCCAGGGAAGAGGCAAAGGCCACAATCCCCCATCTAGAACAACGGCCATAGGTCGGCTTAACCCCCACAATACCGCAAAAGCTAGCTGGTTGGCGGGTTGATCCCCCTGTGTCCGTCCCTGTGGCTGCCATGACCATGTCGGCAGCTACAGCAGCGGCAGAACCGCCCGATGATCCACCCGGAACCAATTTCTTGTCGGGATATGTTAAACTGCGCCACGGATTTTCCACGGGGCCGTAGTAACTTGTGATGTTTGACCCACCCATGGCAAACTCATCCAAATTTGCTTTCCCCAGTGTAATGGTTCCGGCATCCTTTAATTTTTGGCTGACAGTGGACTCGTAAGTTGGCACAAAATCACCCAAGATATGGCTGGCGGCTGTAGTTTTCACCCCTTTTGTGCAATATAAATCCTTCATCGCGATGGGAATCCCCTCTAACTCACGCATTTGCCCAGCTGCGATGCGTTTGTCCGACTCTTGCGCTTCTTGGGCTGCAGTCTCCAATGTCTCCGTAATCATCGCATTCAGGGGGCGAAGCTGTTCCACTTTTTTGGCATGTTGTCCTACCAGTTCAACTGCGCTGAAATCCTTATTTTTTAATCCTTTTAGCGTTTCGACGATCGTGAGTGATGTTAAATCTTGGGTCATATTGTTCCCTATCATTTCTTATATTTTATTCAACAATTTTGCTGACAACAAAAAAACCTTCGACAGATTCCGGAGCATTCCTCAAAATATCCTGCTGAATACCACCGTCCATCACCTCGTCAGCTCGGAGCAGCAAAGGAATATCCGCAACATTGGACAGCGGCTCTACACCATCGGTATTGACCTCGCTCAACTGTTCCACCCATGCCAAAATATTTTGCAATTGGGGGCCGTAATAATTGACATCTTCCTCGCTCACACGAATGCGCGCCAATTGTGCAATTTTCCTTACTGTCGCAGCATCAATAGTCATAATAAAATTTTCCATCTTAATCGTTTGATTCATGATCACAAAATCTGATAATCATAGTTTATGACTTAACATTCTCATGCCTCACTCGCAAGCCATATAACTTAAATAATCACGGAAATAATCATGATTGAAGTTTGGCGGTTGAGTTTTTTAGGAAATTATTTTGACTCTGCCCCCCTCTTCCTCCTCTTCTGAAATTTTATCCATCGCGGAGTTTTGCCAGGCGATCCAACCACCACATGGTCCGCTGCTCGGTCTTGATATTGGCTCCAAAACCATCGGTGTGGCCTTGGCGCATATGCCTGCAGGAATTGTAACACCGCATAAAGTTATATCACGAACCAAAATCGTAAAAGATGCGGCAATTTTAAACCAAATCATAACAGATTATAACATCAAGGGCATTATTGTCGGCTGGCCGCTTAATGCTGACGGCACGCTCAGCCGCCGATGCCAAGCGACGAGAGATATTTTATTGGAGCTGATGAAACACATCCCTCCTC
>JBDHTT010000060.1:0-8324 GCA_039808785.1 Alphaproteobacteria bacterium | reverse complement strand
AATGGAAAAGCCACCCTCAATGGGTCTGACCTTTCATCGCTCATGGGTGGAATGCACTAAAAATTTCCTTGATCATCGGTTCGTGAGTGGATATAGATGATCATGGAACGCTCGGTTATTGGGGCCGCGGCCTATGCGTTCATCGCCGTCTCATTTTTTCATATTGGATTGCGGCACTATGAGTCCGGGAGTCGCTTTGGTGTGCGTGGATAGAAATGTGCGGAAATCCCCAATAAAATAAACTGGCAAAATAAACATGGGATAAAGTCATGGCATGCAATTGCTTAGGGCTTGACTTTGATATAAACTGACCGGCAGCACTCAGAAAAATTTTATTCTTAGTCTATTTTTTGCTCTTAACAAATCTTACTTTTGCAAAGTTTGGCGACATGACTGAACAACAAAAAACGGAACAGAAAAAAATCCTGGTGGTTGAGGATAATGACTTTGTGCGCATGCAGCTGGTCAGATATTTGAACGAAGTCGGACATGAAGTGGTGGAGGCCACGGACGGTGCATCAGGTTTGGAAAAATTGAATGCGCAGATTTGTTTGGTTATCCTGGATATCCGCATGGCGCCGATGGACGGGTTTGAATTTATTAAGGCTATTCGTGGTCGTAATGCCGATATACCGTTAATTATGGTTACGGGAGATCAGAATCCAGATTTATTGAATGAGGCGAGCAAGTGGAATGTGAGTGCGGTTTTGATGAAACCTGTTCATAAAGATCGTTTGCTCAAAATGGTGGATCGCGCCATGGAAAAATTGCGCAAATCATCGTAATGTGGAGCGGAAGTTAACGGAATTCACGAGGGATCTGGGGAATGTTAGAAAGTGTAAACAATAAAACCACCTCTGCAAGCAAAAATAAGCGCCGGTGCCGGATCATTTGGCCTAAACGTGCGGCTTTGTTCAGCGCGGTGGCGGTGTTTTTGCTCAGCGGCTGCGCTGATAGTGTTAGCCCCAAATCGCGTAATGTCTCGATCCCGTCGCCCAAAGCCGCAGAGGAACGTAGCAAAGGGCTTAATGAAAATGGTGATTCGGTGATTTACCTGCCCTTGGGTGATGACGTCTTGATGCCGCAAACAGAGAAAAGCGAGCCATTGCCGTCCACGATTGTCGGGCCGTTTGAATTGCGTGGAGAAACATTGGCTGGCGCGTTGCAATTGGTATTGGATGGGACCAATATTCCGGTGGCATTTGAAGCGGATGCCAGTTTAAGCAAAACCATTACAATGACTAATCTCCGCGGGCCGCTTGATACGGTGGTCCAGGAAATCTGTTCACTTGGTAATATGTATTGCTCCTATCAAAACGGGATTTTGGTGGTGAAGGAAACTCAAGTTTTTACCGTTGCCATCCCCCCGATCGTGGCGGCGGATAGCATGGCTGGCTTGCTTACCAATATCTCAAATGCGATCGGCAGTATTACCGGAGCGGCCCCGATCACCGACCCCAGTACGCGTACGATTGTGTATCGTGCGAGCCAGCGGACGTCGGAACTCGCGGAACGTTATTTTCAACGTTTGAGATCCAGCACTGCCCTCGTTGTCTTTGAAACCTACATTTGGGAAGTGTCGCTGGACTCAGGCAACAGCACGGGGATTCGCTGGTCTATGCTTGATAGTGACAATGGCTTTAATTATGGCATAAAAATTGCCGGGGCCGCGGCTACGAGCTTGGGGACGCCAATCAGTATCGGGTTGCCGACAACCGGAAAAGTTGATTTTTCGGTGGGTGATGTTTTCCAGTTTATTTCAACTTACGGAGCAGTTAAAACTGTCTCACAGCCACAAATTACAGTGCTTTCCGGCTCCACCGCCAAATTACGTGTGGCGGATACCCAAAATTATGTGGCCTCGCTTTCGCGCACGGTCACAGATGGTGGGACCACAACGGTTTCAACGACAACGGATTCGGTCGATAGTGGTTTTACCCTCAATATCGGTTCTAATTGGGACAATTCTACGGTCTACGGCAATATTGATATTTTATTACAACAAGTGCGTGGTATTGACACATTCGATGATAATCCGGATGCTGTGGTGCAATTGCCGCAAACAACTGAACGGGAACTCTCTACCCAAGTTCGTATTCGCCCGGGTGATTTGCTCTTGATTGCAGGATTAGTGCGCGAAACCGATAATCTGGATAAGTCAGGATTGGGCATCAGTGGGCCGAGCTTGCCGTTCTCACGTGCTGCCAAAAGCTCAAATTCCGAATTGGTTTTCCTGTTGCGTCCGCGAGTTGTCGTCTTTACCCCCGGGGGAGAGCATAATCCGATTACGACTCCCTATTCCACAACCTATCAAAATTCGTTTTATAATCCGTCCATGGTGACGATGGCTCCCCTCGATATGGAGGAGGCTCCTGCGCCTGTTTCTGCGGCGTCGACTGTGTCCGCTCCGGCGGCAAATAGCCAACTCTCTGCTCAAACGGTTAATCAAGCGATTGCGGATGCGCGACAACAAAACACACGTATGTCTTCCGGTTCCTCGGCAGCTCAAAATCGTACGCGTACGGATATGATGCCGGCTGAGCCAACTGTTATTACTCCACCAGAGGTTAGCCAATCAGATAGCACAAGCCGAAAGCCAATTTCCCTCAATAATATCCCGATTTACGATGCGCCGGACTATCATGCCCCAACCTATTCTGAGAAGGCGAGCCCAGATCAAAATGATAAATCGGCGGTTGAGGTTGCCCCTATTGCTCAGGATCATCCGGCGATAGAGATTTCAATACCCGATACTTTGCCAAACTATGAACATACTATAGCCCGAACCCCTTATAATCACTAGAACTTGTTATAATTATGATCTCAATCATTTATTAAGCCCTATGAGAAATGATAGAATTATGACCATAAATCCATCTGACAGCGATCTGCATAATTCCTCTATTGTAGGTAAAATTTCGCGCGTATTGAGGTTGAGCACCGTGATCTGTATCATGTTGGTGCTGCCGGTTTCATCGGCGATGGCCAATGCCTTGGGGGATCCTGTCGTGCGCGGTGGCGGAAGTGCAACAGGAGATGGGCTGAAGGCCGTGGACTCAGAGGTCAAAGCGGGAGAAATTACGGTTGGATCATCCTCTCAAGTCGTGGTGAAATTCCGCAACGAATCATCCAAAGATATTATGGTGGGTCCGGTCAATCTATACCCGTCCTCTACTGTGAATGCCGAAGTGGGGCTCAATGAATGCGGTGGCAAAACGGCTTTGCCTTCTGGGGCAGAATGTGCCGTGGTGGTGTTGGTTAAGGGGCTCAAGACTGGCAATTGGCGGGTGGAAATGTTACTGCGCCATGACGGACGGTCGCGCATTGTGACGGCGTCACTGACAGGAACAGTAGAGCAAAGCGAAGATAAAGATTTATTGGTCAGCGATGTTGAGGCAATCCCAACAGAGTTGGATTTCGGTACACTTGAATCCAATCGGCCATTGGTGAAATCGGTCATTTTTCGCAATGTGACCTCGGTGCCGATTAATATTTCTAAGGTTGAGGTGGAGGCATCCGACCAATCCGGATATACCCTCTCCACTGATTGTAAGGAGCTCAAAGTCGGGGAGGCATGTATCGCCACCATTACTTGGGCACCGGCGTCGAAGGGGCAATCGGATGGGGTGTTAATCGTGCAGCACGACGGCCCAACCAAGGTTGCAAGTGTGAATTTAAAAGGTTCTTATGAACCCCCTGACGTCGAAAAAGCCAAAATGTTCCCTGAGGCCGTACCAGGGGCCGGGCTTTTGGTGTCGTCGCAGGAGGAAATGGATTTTGGGAGCATCACCAACGAAGCCTCGATGACCATGTCATTGGTCAATGTCGGGGATGCGCCCATTCACCTGAAAGACATTAGTCTCGCTAGTTCGGATAAGGGGCTGAGCATTGCGCATACCGGGTGCATGAGTAACACAGAATTAAAACCGATCGAAGCCTGTCCCCTCACGGTGCAATGGTCGCCGGTGCGGGCGGGTGAATTGATCGAGGATATCCGCATTCGTCATGACGGGGCGCGCGGCGTGCTGGTGGTGCCGGTGCGCGGTAAGGCCGATATGGCGGTGAATAAGGATACTCAGGCAGTGATGCTCTCTGATCTTGGCATTCCTGAAATAAAACCGCTTGATAAAAAGCAAGCTTTGGAAGGGTTTGTCATTACCTCGCATTCTCCGAAAAAGGCGATTATCAACGGTCCCGGCGGTTCTCGAGTGATTGCGGATAGTCAGTCGGTTGTTCTCGGCGGGGTTGAATGGATGCCGCAAATTACCGATACGGGGATTGAGTTCACAAACGGTAAAGACCGCGTTAGATTGCTGTTTGATCGGTCTCTTTCTTCAGCCTCCCGAACTGCCGTCACCATAGGAAGTAGTTCGAGTTCTGGCTCTTCAAGTTCATCGAGTGGTTCATCGATATCCTCCTCTACCAGTAGCACGACACAGTAGGGAATTTGGGGGCTGTAACGGCTGACTTATAAAAAACAAAAGGTTTCGCAAGAAACCTTTTGGACAGGAAATAGATTTTTTAAGTTATTTTTTTATTCTCCCGGTGACAGCTGAAGGCTAACTTTGAGTTGGCCTTACCCGAACTCTACTGGTTTTGGATGGTGCATGTCATTAATATGCTACTACAATCCCATATTTCGTGGCGACTTCTTTAAGCCCTCCCATATAAAACTCTCCTGACCCTTCAAAGAACCAATTGGGGCCGTTACGCTCCAAAAATCCAACGATCACGGCACTGGCCTTATTATTTTCTTCAAACTCTTGATCTAGGTGAATGCGCAGCAATTCGGTATTGCTTTCATCATTAGCAAGACGCAGAAAGCAATTGCGCACGGATTTAAAATCATGACCTTTGGTATCGGCTTCGTAAATGGAAAGAACGAATGCCAGACGTTCAACTTCGTAGGGGAGGGCCTCCAGATTAATCAAAGCATTTTCATCATCACCATCGCCGGCCCCAGTTCGGTTATCACCCATGTGATGGACTGCCCCTTCGATGGTTTTGAAGTTATTATAAAATACAAAATCCTCATCCATTCTGGTTTGGTCATGTTTATTAAGCACAAATATGCTGAGGTCAAGATCGGGGGCCTCTGTCTCAAACCCAATAATATCCCAGCCCACACCGATCATCACCCGCCGCAACGTCGGATCAATACGGGTGAGATTCATTTGCTCCCCGCGTTTCAACTTAAAAACTCCATCAACATCGCCGGTTACGGCAAGTTTTGAGGTATCAACAATCTTAATTTCGTCCATTACAAATCCATTTTGTTTGGTCATTAGCCCGTTGTAATTCAGATATATTAATTCAACATTCCAGCTTTTGCCATGATTTTAAAGCACTTGGCAAAAATTTTTAATCCAGATCAAACTTTCAATATGAAGACGTAGCAATCTGCATTAAATTTTTCGAGAATATTTCTTTATAGATATAGAATTAGGTAGATGCAGCATAAGATAAGCCAAGACAGTTAATAAATCATCGCGTCTTCGTCTTTGCCGCCTTTGGCAAGGGCGATTTCGCCTCTGGCTTCGAGGTCTTTGGCAACATTGACGATATATTGCTGGGCTTCTTCGACATCTTTCAACCGCACCGGCCCCATCGCGCCCATATCTTCTTTCATGATTTTGGCCGCGCGCTCGGACATGTTTGAGAAGAACAAATCACGCAGCGTGTCGGTGGCACCTTTGAGCGCAATTGGCAATTTTTCTTTGTCCGCCGCACGAATAATCGTTTGCACCGAAGCCGGATCGAGCCCGCCCAAATCTTCGAATGTGAACATCAGGGCACGGATACGTTCGGCGGCATCCGGCGCCGTTTCCTCTAATGATCCCATAATACGGCTTTCGACCGAGCGTTCCAAACTGTTGAAAATTTCGGCCATCATTTCATGGCTGTCGCGGCGTGTGGTTTTGGCGAGATTGGCCATAAATTCAACCCGTAAAGTTTTTTCTACATCATCAAGCACTTCTTTTTGAATTGATTCCATGCGCAACATGCGGTGAATGACCTCTAACGCAAAACCCTCCGGCAATAGGGCCAACACGCGGGCCGAGTGATCGGTGGAAATTTTTGACAGCACCACGGCAACCGTTTGCGGATATTCTTTTTGCAGGAAATTGGCCAGAACCTCTTCATTCACATTGCCTAATTTTTCCCACATGGTGCGTCCGGCGGGACCGCGAATTTCCTCCATAATCTGGCCGATTTTGTCCTTGCTGATCCCCGCCTTGGACAGCAGACGCACGGTGCTTTCAAAAGTTCCCACCAGTGAGCTGCTGGATGACATTTGCTCGGCAAACTCCAAGAAAATACGTTCGACAATGGCCGCACTCACGCGGCCCAGATTGGCCATGGTTTGCGAGATTTCGAGGATTTCCTCCTCATCCATCAATTGGAATAGGCGTGCCGTGTGCTCCTCCCCCAATGAGAGGAGGAAAATAGCCGTTTTTTCAACACCGCTTAGGGTGCGGTAATCCTCACGCACGCGCATCAGCTACTCTCCTGCGACATCCAGTTGCGCAAAACCCCCACGGTTTCTTCGGGGTAGGCGGAAATAATATCTTCCACTTTCTTAAGTGTTGAGGCTTTCACGCGCCCTTCCACCCGTTGCATATCAATCATATCATCATTGTCATCGGGGGCGGGGAGGAACTCTCCGTTGGCGCCAAAACTCCCGCTCGCGCCGCCACCCGGTAACATTGCCATATTGGGGCCGCCAATGGCTCCCACTGCACCGCCTTGCGCCCCGGGTGGCATGAGGGCAGGGTTTTGCCCATATTGCGTGCCCAAATATCCGGCACCGCCCATGCCGTCCATACCGCCCATACCATCGCCTGTCCCGCCCTCTTCCTCAGTGGCGAGCAAGCGCCCCACCATCGGTTGAAGTACGAGCAGCACCACCAAAATAATCATCACCGCCACGGTCAAAACCTTCGCTGCATCGAGAACATCAGAGCGGTTAAAGCCAAAAAGTTTATCCTCATTATCGGGCGTTGTGACCACATCGGCGAATTGCATGTTGATGACCTCGAGCTTATCGCCGCGTTTTTCATCATAGCCGATGGCAGAGCCAACAAGTGCTGTCAGGTTTTTAATCTCTTGTTCCGAGCGGGGTTTGTAAGTCTTATTCCCGTCCTTATCGGTGTCATAGGTTCCGTCAATCAACACGGCGATTGAGAGTTTTTTAACCTCCCCGGTTTGACGAACGAGTGTTCGCTGCGTTTTGCTGATCTCATAATTTGTGGTTTCCTCGGTGCGCGCCGCGTTGGAACTGGGGCCCTGATTATTGTTGAGCAAATCAGCATTGCCACCCGGCACATTATTTTGTACGGAAACGGAGTCGGATGATTGATCGGTTTCACTGCTTTTATCCTCCACTGTTTGGGTGGAGCGCACAACCTGACCTTCGGGGTTATAAATCTCCTGGTTTTCACTCATCTGGTCAAAATTTAAATCAGCAGAGACATTGGCCCGTACATTGCCATAGCCCACAGTGCGCCCGACCAGATCCTCAATCACCCGTGTCATATGATTTTCGTAGTTTTTCTTGGCTTCTTCGGCTTTATTCGAGAGCATCATGTCTGCGTCTTCACTGCCATTGGCCAGCAAATTGCCCTCAGAATCCACAATCGAAACATTCTTGGCTTTGAGGTTAGGCACAGCCGAGGCCACGAGAGATTGAATCCCCGCAATTTGCTCACGGTCCAGAGTTTGCCCGCCGCGCATTTTTAAAAATACACTGGCACTGGCCGGGCGGCTTTCGCGTTGGAATAATTCACGTTGTGGTAACACCAAGTGTACCCGCGCGCTGCGGATGGGCTCCAGTGCTGAGACGGTGCGAGCCAACTCGCCCTCTAACGCTCTGACCTGATTGATGTTTTGGACAAAGCTTGTGACACCAAAACTCGATTGTTTATCGAATAATTCATAGCCCAGCGAGCCGGAATTGGGCAGCCCGGCCTGAGCCACCAACAACCGCGCGCGCCCGATTTCCTTTTCCGGCACGCGGACAGTTTCGCCATCACCGCTGATATCATAGGGGATTTTGGCTTCTTCTAATTTTGCGGTAATGGCGGCAGAGTCCTCGCCCTGAAGATCCTTATACAGCATCTTCATTTTCGGGCCCGACACCTGCATGGAAATATAGATGAAAAAGATCAGCAAACCCATCAAAACGGCGGCCATGATCCCCAATCGGGCCGGCCCCAGTTTTTTTAATGTTTCAATGAAATTATTCACGTCCGAATGTCCGTTGCTGACCTAAGAAATACCCAAAGAAATTTCGCGCCATCGCGTGCCCTTGCCTTTGGAAAAGC
>JBDHTT010000059.1:0-8329 GCA_039808785.1 Alphaproteobacteria bacterium | reverse complement strand
GGAGGAGCCACCTGATTCTGTCATATTATCAAGATTAATATCTAGGCAAAAATTAAACTCTGTCATCTCAAGAGTTTTTTGTGCATTTTTGGGAATCATAATTTTATTTTTGCGACAATAGGTGATGAGGGCCTTACAAAGAGCCTCTTCGCTAATATTTACGTATTTTTGCTCAAAACTGAACTCATCATAAAGAGTGAGAGTAATTATATGTGATTTTTCTGATGGTTTAACAGTTGGGGAGAAACCTGGTCTTGACAATGGTGCTTGGGTTGCCAAGGATCCGGCCCCGACATAATTGGCGCGGATAATGCGCCCCTCTGGAATATGGATCTTCGCAGCCTCCTCATCCTCCTTGAGGGCAGACAAGGTTTCAATGTGAGAAAAAATCAGACGACGTATTTCCTGAACCATTTTTTAACTTACCTCAAATAGCAATTGTGATCATCATATATAAAGAACTTTAGATCATCATCATATATAAAGAACTTTATATTAAAAGCATTTTCAAATCTTTCTTAAACATTTTGGCGTAATCTAGGACCGTAATTATTAATTATAATGTCACGGGTATTAAAAACGGGTTAGTAATGGAGTTTATTGATTTAACGGTTCAGGATCATAAGAATCCAGACGCTCAGTTGCCTGCATTACCTGAGCAAGGGTTTCATTCGCCTGCCTTTAAGGGCGGGGCGCTCCGGAAAGCCGATCAAAGCGATCTTTCCAAAAAGCAAGCATATGGGCCAGGCGGCCAAGGCGGGCATAATTCTACTGACGGTGTCGGCATCGGTAAGGGACGCATTGGTGAACGCTTAGTGGCGATGGGGGTCATTACTACCGAGCAATTGAATGTTGCACTTCAGGAAAAGCAAATCACTGGTAAATTATTGGGACAAGTTCTGGTTGATCTGGGGTTTGTTGAGGAAAGAGTTCTTACTGAATTCTTGGCTCACTCCGGTGGACATGAGGTTTTTGATCCAAAAAATACAATTTTCGACGGGGAGGCTCTCTCCCTAATTTCTAAGGAAAACGCCAAAAAATATCGGGTTTTACCGGTGTCTTATACCAATAACGTAGCCATTGTTGCCATGGTGGACCCGTATGATATTGTGGCAACCGACGGGCTTAAACGCATCTTGCCCAAGGGTACCGAGATAAAATGTCTGGTGACGACGGCCTCTGTACTTTCAGATGCCATCGATGCCGCCTATGGATATTCCAGTGTTATTGACGATATTTTGGCGGAGTTGGATGACAGTAAAGTTAATCCCGATGATGTGAGTAATGTGCAGGCCGATAAAGCCTATAGCCACCCGGTTGTGCGATTGGTTAATGCCCTTTTAATTGACGCTGTGAAGACTGGGGTTTCGGATCTTCACTTTGAACCAGAAGAAAATTTCGTGCGGCTGCGCTACCGTTTGGATGGGGTGCTCTATACGGCGCAGGTGCTCCATAAAAAGCTCTGGAACGGCATTTCGCAGCGGATTAAAATCCTTTCCAAGATGAATATCGCCGATAAATTAGCCCCGCAAGACGGGCGCTTTGGGTTGAATATCGGTGATCGTGAGGCTGATTTCCGCGTATCTTCCCTCCCCACCGTTCATGGCGAAAATATTGTACTGCGGGTTTTGGATAAAACCGCAAGCATCAAGCCGCTTGAAAAACTGGGATTTAGTGAAGAAAATTTAAAACGCATCCGTACCGCGCAATCGCGCCCCGAAGGGATTATCATTGTCACCGGCCCAACGGGGAGTGGGAAAAGTACCTCGCTTTATTCCATGATCAATGAAATTAATAAGGTAGAGATTAATATTCAAACGCTCGAAGACCCTGTGGAATATTCACTGCCGATGATTCGTCAGACCCATGTGCGGGAAGGGATCCTGGATTTCTCAGACGGGATTAAGGCATTGCTACGTCAGGATCCTGATGTGATTTTCATTGGGGAAATTAGGGATGGTGTGACTGGCGAAATGGCCCTCAAGGCGGCTATGACCGGCCACCAAGTTTATACCACGCTGCACACTAATGACTCATTTGGGGCCATTCCGCGTTTGGTGGACTTGGGGATGAAACCGGGGATGATAGCGGGGGCGATTATCGCCGTCTTTGCCCAACGTTTGGTACGCAAACTTTGTGAAAACTGTAAAGAAAAGTACACACCTGACGCCGATGAATGTGAAATTTTGGGGGTTGATGCCAATCATCCACCAGAAATTTACAAACCGCATCAGGGCGGATGTCAGGCCTGTTCAGGCCAAGGATATAAAGGGCGATTGGCGATTGCCGAAATATTATTGTTGGATGAGGATTTGGATGAAATTATCGCGCGCGGCGGCACGAAAGTGGAAATGAAACGCGTTGCCAAACAAAAGGGATTCAAAACCATGCGCGATGATGGTATATTAAAAACCTTACAAGGAATCACCGCGCTGGAAGAAGTCGCGGGGGCAGTGAGTTTAAAATAAATTTAATCAAAACTATTCTGGGGTATCATCATTCAACCGTATAAATACAAAGCCTATAATATTCGCGGTCGTCCCGTTCGGGGCGTGATTTCGGCCGCCAATGAGGTTGATCTTTATAACCAACTGAAAACTGCCGGATTGGATTTGGTAAGCTGCTCAGCTCTGGGGAGCGGGGGAAAATTGGGCCTGTTTCGTCCCGGGATTAAAACTCGCGATCTCATTCAACTTTTTATGCATTTGTTACAGATGCAATCTGCCGGGGTTCCAATGCTCGAATCCCTTGCGGACGTAAGGGATTCTGCTGATAATCAAACACTCAAAGATGTGATTACCGATGTTCACCGCTCGGTTTCCGAAGGAAGTTCTTTGTCTGAATCTCTCGCGAATTACCCGAAATATTTTAGCTCAATTATCATCTCGCTCATTGCCGCAGGGGAAGAGACGGGGGACTTGGAGATGTCTTACACGCAGCTGATTGACTATCTCAAATGGCGCGATGATATGAACAGTAAGATTAAAAAAGCCACGCGCTATCCAATGATTCTGCTCTTTGTCATTATCTTTACAATTGGCTTTATGATGACTGTGGTGGTGCCGCAAATTGTTGGATTTATTAAAAATCTGGGGCAGGAACTCCCTTCTTATACGACCGCCCTGATCAATACATCGGAATTTTTCCAAAATCATTGGCTGGGGATGATTCTCTCCATCATAGGCACGATTATTGGCTATAAAATTCTAAGGAAAAATTCCGAGGTGTTTGCGTTTAAAATGGATTCATTATTTTTACGCTTGCCGATTGTGGGTGTATTGCTGCGCAAAATCTCCATTGCCCGCTACACACGGACCTTTGGCGCGCTATTTTCAAGCGGTATCGATATTTTGGGATGTCTGAAATCGGCCCAGGAAACTGTCTCTAATTTAGCTCTGATTGAGGCTTTGGGTGTGGTTCAGGTTCAGGTGCAATCAGGATCCCCCCTTTCCAAAGCCTTTTCCGCTTCCGGCGAATTTCCCACACTTGTCACACGTATGATCAAAATTGGCGAAGAATCTGGGAATTTGACCCCAGTGCTTTCTCAGGTGTCAGAATTTTATAGTAAAGACGTAGATGAATCTATTCAAGGACTGATAACTATGCTAGAACCAATGTTGACGGCTATATTAGGTTTAACCATTGCCTGGATCGCCGCCGCAGTTTTCGGCCCTATCTATTCCAGTTTCGAACATATTCAAACTTAAGTTTCCGGCATGGCTCACCTTATTCCCTCACTTATGCAGCCCTCTCGCATTGTTATCTTGATTATGGATGACGGTGTAGCTGTATTCCATGTGACGCGCAAAGGGGTCCAGTTGTTGGATGATCTTCATTGGCGATCTTCAGATTTTAGCGATAAATTAGCTGAAACTCTCTCAAAATCCGGTGCCACATCGGCGGTGATCCTCAACGATACGGTTGACCCGCACTACCGCAAAGAAAAAATTCCTATTCCTACTTTGTTGGATAAAGCCAACATTATTAAGCGTCGGTTGAGCGTGGCATTCCCGAATTTTCCGATTCGTGCCTCTATGATGCTCAAGCAACCGCCGCCACCCAAGGGAGCAGCAAAAACTTCCAAGGAAAAGCAGGAGAAGGATGCGGTTAAAACCGAGCTGCACTTGTTTGCCGCCCTTCCCGCCAGTGATGCGTTTGGAAAAATCGTACATGCCATCTCTAAAGTTGATATTCAGATTATGGGGTATGGGCTATTGCCGATTGAGTCACGCTCCCTATTGGCGCACTTGGTCAAAAATATTTCTAAAAACAAGCTTGATATTGAGGGCAGCAGCTGGGCCATTTTGATATCCCAGCATCATGGCGGGGGCCTCAGACAAATTGTGGTGCGCAATGATGAGCTCGCGCTCACACGCGTGACACCAGTGATGGAACCTGACCCCACGTCCCCCGGTGCTTGGGCGGCTGAGGTCTCTCAGGAAATTCAGGCCACCTTGAGTTATTTATCAAGGTTTGGCTATACCCCCGGAGATGGATTGGACATTATCGCGATTGGTGAGAGTGAGTTCCTGGCCCCGATTGAAAGTATGATGTCGGTCCCCTGTCATTTTACCAATTTGCCGGTTTCTGTAGCTGCCGCCTATCTGGGTTTAAATATTGGCGTACAAAATGATCAGCACCATGCCGATATTATTCACGCCGGATGGACAGCGAAAAAAATTGCATTGGAATTGCCGCTTGTTTCTCGCGAACTAATCAGCCTGCAGCAACCGCGCCGAGTGGCATTGGCCTTTATGCTGGCTTCTGCCGTTTCTTTGGCGGGGGTGCTCGGCTATGCAACCGATATTGGCATGCGTTATTACGGACTCACCACCAATCTGGAAGTCGCCCAAGCCGATAAAAAGAAAATTGATGAAATTTACTATGAAGAGCTCAAGCGCAAAGAAAAAATGGGGATTGATGTTCCCCTGATCAAAGGCTCTCTGGCTGTCTCCAGAACCCTAAAGGACGTGATGATTGACCCGCTGCCGCTGCTTGAATCCGTCTCTAAGGAAATGCAGGATATTCGTTTGGACAAGTTTGAATTTTCCAATGATGGTCCGGAAGTATTGGATAAAGCCTATACGACAGGACAGCCCCAAACTTCCCGTACCACCAATCTCACCTTATATATCAGTTTTTCCGGAACCATTGAACCTAAGGCAGGAAATCAGGAAATTGATAAATTGGTGGAACGTCTCAATAATTCTTTGAACTCACAAGGTTATCTGGCAGAGGTCACAAAACAGCTTCAGGACTTGACTTATACCGGGGTTATTAAACGCGAATTTGGTGTTACAGGAGAACAGCGCAAAAGCGAGGAGCGCTATAAAGCTGAAGTCGTCATAAAAAAGGTGGCGAAAAATGGTTAAAGGCGTCAATGATAAAATTATCATCTTTATTATCGCGTTAATGGCTCTTGCCGGCGGCGGTGGTTATGGGCTTTATACCTATATCCTACCCGAGGTTGAAAAGAAATCTACTGAATTACAAGGTGTCAGAAGCTACGTCGATCAAAAATATCAGGAAGTTGCAAAAATGAAGGAGGAATTTGTCCTTCTTCAAAGTCAGTTACGCGATTTTAAAGAGTTAGAGGCTAACGGATTTTTCAATAACCAAGACCGCGCCGATGCTGTTGCCAATTTCTCGAAATTGGTTGACCGTGTCGGGATTTTAAAGGCCGTACCGGATTATGCTTCAGGTGCTCTGATCAACAACCAACAAGCCGAAGATGCGGCGCAAGTTCTTATTAAAAGCCATGGTAAGGTGGACATTGAAGCGATTGAGGATGTTGACATTTATACGCTCTTAAAATTCATGCAGGAACGCTACCCGGGTAGCGTGGATATTACGAAATTCAGTGTGGAGCGTATGGGACCACTGACTGCCGCGACCCTACGGGATATTGGCGGCGGACATCCAAAACCGCTGCTGAAGGGATCATTTGAATTTGATTGGCGTACCATGACGGCCAAAACTGATATTAAACCTCAAGCTCCGACGGGGGCAAAATGATTTTGTCAAATTCTCCCTATCGCTCCACCGTTTTCCCTCTCACGCTCTTCTGCGCCTTTTGCCTGATTATAGCAGGATGGTCACTTCCCGTCAGGGCGCAAGCTGTACCCAATTCGACATCAGTACCGATTCCGCCACCGCAAGCTGTATTGGCGGACCCAAATGCTCAAACCCCTCAAAATTTTGCAAACAACCCTGCGTCTATGATTGACCCTGCCAATTTGCTGGCAACCATACAGAATAACTCGGCCACGCCCTCTGTTCCTGCTAATATTGAGTCCCCACCTCCTAGCAATCTGGGGATTTTACCCTCTCAGGCCGGTAATACGGATGAGATCCCCCCCGAGGTCAAAATTCTCAAAAGCATTGAGTCAGAAATTCGCGAGAAATATAAAGCCCAAATTTATGAACGCTCACAAATCCCTTCTCTCTTCTTTAACCCGCCGCAATATGCGCTGCTTAGGGAGGCGAGAATCGGCTTTAACACCCGCATTCCGACATTACAAGATTTGCGCGATCCTGCTAATCGCGAAAACAAAGGGGAAAAAGCCTTAGAGATTATTCGTCGTCTGACGTTGCTCGGTATTCTTTACACCAATGACAGGGACTGGATTGTTTATTTCAACAATCAACGCCTTACGTCCCAAAACCTTCCCGAAGATATCGCGGATATCAAGGTCACTGGGGAGTATATTGACTTAGTATGGTATGATCAATTGACCAACCAACCGGTTACCATACGTTTGCGCCCTGGCCAAACATTTGATCTTGATAAAAAATCGTTCCTCTCCAATTATATCAAAATTGAAGATAACCAGAACGGTCTTGATCAGGGGAGAAAAGATGAAGTCGAATAATGCCATACAGAACCTTGACGTCTCCTCAAATATTGCGATTGAGGTTGCGGACCTCCGCGCAGGGTACGGCAAACGGGAAGTTCTCCATGGTCTCACTTTACGTGTAACAAAGGGGGAGACATATGGGCTTATCGGACTCAACGGCGCGGGAAAGACCACCTTGGTGAAAACCATTTTGGGCCTTAAAACTCCGACATCCGGCGCAATTTCTATTTTCACACGTAGCCCCGGTGACGCCAATGTCCGCAAAAATATTTCCTATTTGCCGGAGCGGTTTGACCCGCCTTGGTTTCTAAAGGGGGGCGAATTTATCGACTTTGCGGCCTCGCTCTATAACGCCAAAGTCAGCCTTGATGACAAACAAAAATATTGTGCCGCGCTTTCGCTTGACCCAAAGGTGCTCGTGCATCGCGTTCAAACTTATTCCAAGGGTATGCGGCAAAAATTGGGACTGATTGCCACAATTTTAACCGGCGCCAATATCTTGATTTTGGATGAACCGATGAGCGGCCTTGACCCTCAGGCACGTGCGCTGGTCAAAAAATTATTGATGTCGTTAAAATCCGATGGCCGCACCATTTTACTCAGCAGCCATATCCTCTCCGACATGGATGAAATTTGCGATCATGTCTCGGTCATTCATGCGGGGGATTGCCCGTTTCAGGGACAACCCGCCGAACTTAAATCCCGCACCGAGGAAGCTTCGTTAGAGCGTGCCTTTTTAAAAATCATCAATGTTGACTATTAAACGACCTTGCGATAGGCCGCTTGAAATCAAAATAGCCCCGCCAGATTTGCAAAAATTATGCCCCTTCGTTTAATCATCGCCCGTCATGGCAATACGTTTGAATCTGGCGAGGCCCCGCGCCGTGTGGGTGCTCGCACTGATATGCCGTTGACTTCACGTGGACGCGATCAAGCTCACACCTTGGGCCATGATCTTTCAATAAAATTTGGTCAAATCAACAAAATTTATGCTGCCCCATTGCTGCGCACTCAACAGACAGCCGAAATCGCAGCATCAGAAATGGCACATCCACCGCTGATTGAAACTCTGGATTTCCTAAGGGAGGTCGACCACGGCCCCGATGAAAATAAATCGGATGATATCATCGCCGCCCGCCTCGGCCCACAAGCCCTACCGCGTTGGGACAAAGATTTGATCATGCCCGATGATTGGTCACCGCGGCCATCAGACATTTTGAAATCATGGCAATTATTTTTGGATCACCTCGTCCAAGATTATGAAGGCGCCTGCCGTTCTCTCTCGCCCGCATCCACTCTTACTTCCCAAACTGTCCTAGTTGTCACCAGTAACGGCATTGCACGTTTTGCTCCGCTTGCGGTACTCAAGCCCAGTAGAATCCAAGATTCCCATACCGGAAACTATAGAAATAATGAGGATATGGGGGACGCCAACTCTCTTGCTCCCCTTCTTGCTCAACTTTCTGTTCCAA
>JBDHTT010000058.1:0-8407 GCA_039808785.1 Alphaproteobacteria bacterium | reverse complement strand
TCACTCACTGCAGCATAATAAAAACTATTGCTGCCATTATGGATTAAACGCATACCAACGCCGGGATTGACCATCGCCAACCGTTGCATCATATCCTTGACCGCCGCATATTCCGTAGCAGGAGTTTTCAAAAATTTGAGTCGCGCAGGGGTCAAGGAGAATAATTTTCTAACCTCCACCACGGTTCCGCGCGGAAGCGAAGAGGGGCGCGGCTCACTTTTAACACCGTTGACCACCTCCATTTCAAACGCGCTGCTGCCCTGATCGGAACTGATGAGTTTGAGGCTGGACACTGAGGCGATGGAGGGCAATGCCTCCCCCCGAAATCCCAAAAAATTAATCGCGAGCAAATCATCATCGGGAAGCTTAGAGGTCGCATGGCGGTCGAGCGCCGCCACCATATCATCCACCGACATTCCGATACCGTTATCGCGCACAATAATCAAATCGCGCCCGCCATTTTCAATTTCAACTTCGATATGGCTGGCCTGCGCATCCAGGGAATTTTCAACCAATTCCTTCACCGCAGCCGCAGGACGTTCCACAACTTCTCCGGCGGCAATCTGGTTGATCAAATGATCGGGCAAATGACGAATTTTCATGGCCTTAATCTAGTTAAAAACTCTTAAAAAATCCAGATTGTTTCTATCGCAACCACGTTCTACCCCTATTCATAAGGGTAGGAGATATACAAATTAATTCTCAAAAAAACAAAGATTTTATCTCAAGATGGGTGCGGGCGGGAAACCCCGCTCTCCTCGCCAAACCTTTCATATGTGTCTGCCCAAAAACCCGTAGCCAACTTAATCTGCTCTTTCGCATACCAGTTCCTAACACATTTTGGCGTTAACTGGTACAGCCCCAAACCTTAAAATCTTTAGCGTCTTGGCGGTTTTGCAGTGAAAAATTATATGATATCACGCCTCACTCATCATTAACACATAGGCATAAAACACCGGTACAGCCAGGAGGAGTGCATCAATCCGATCAAGCAAACCGCCATGACCGGGAATCAGCGCCCCGGTATCCTTCACCCCCGCGCGGCGTTTGAGGAAAGAAATGAGCAAATCACCTGATTGTCCCACCACCCCGATCACCGCGCCCATGACAAATAATGTTACAAGCGACATCATTTCCGAATGCAGCGCATGGAGCGGAAAAGCACGGAATAGCAGCGGCATCATAAGCGCAGGCCCCAGGAGCGCGCCAGCATAGCCGCTCCAGGTTTTATTGGGCGAAATATGCGGGGTCATTTTGGGGCCGCCGATATTTTTACCCATAACATAGGCGAGCGTATCACTCGACCAAATCAGCACAAATAAATATAAAATGGCGATACGGCCGTCTTCGCCCAATTTCAACCCGTTAAATCCCAACATCGCCAAATCGCGGAACGGCACCATCAAATAAAGGATACCCGCCAGAATCAACAGCCCCCGCACCCAAATTTTGTGCGTGATCTTAAACGCCAAGCCATTCCATTCATAAAGCGAGAGCAAAAAACACGCTGCTAGCAAGATTTGTAACGCCCATCCACCCCATAAAATCACCCCGGCCACCAAAGGAATAAGGACCAGTGATGATAAAATGCGTACAATATAGGATGGTAAGGCGGCCATATATCCTCACGCGCTTTGGCGACACGTTATGGGGTGATGGGGCACGTCAGCCCCATGAGAATCGGCCATATCATGGGGGTTCAGCGCGCCAAAACGGCGGTCGCGGTTGGAAAATTCGCGAATGGAGTGCATGAGACACTCACGGTCAAAATCGGGCCATAATTTCGGCGTAAACACAAATTCCGTATAGGCGCAAGGCCAGAGGAGGAAATTCGATAATCTTTGCTCGCCGCTCGTGCGGATCATCAAATCCGGGTCGGGAATGCCCGCAGTCATTAGGAGTTGCGGGAAGAGCGCGTCAATTTCCTCTTGCGAGAATGGCCGTTTTTCGCGGGCGACATGGTCGCTCAAAATCTGCGCCGCATGTAAAATATCTTGCCGACCGCTGTAATTGAGCGCGATAATCAGCGTAATTTTTTGGTTTTCGGCGGTGAGACGCTCGGCCTGATTGATCAATTCCACAATTTCCGCATCAAACGCATGGCGGTTGCCGATCACCCGTAATTTGATGCCGTTTTTATGCATTTCCAAGGTTTCGGAGCGCAAATAATGCCGCAAAAGCCGCAGCAATTCATTGACCTCGGTTTCCGGCCGTGACCAATTTTCGCAGGAAAAACCAAACAAAGTCAGATACTTAACGCCCAATTCCTGTGCAGATTTGACCACATTGCGCACCGACTCCGATCCGCGTTGATGCCCCACCGTGCGCGGCAATCCCCGCGCCTTAGCCCAACGGCCATTCCCATCCATAATAATTGCAATATGCCGGGGGATGGTGAGGGCTGCGTCAGGTGAATTTTGGTTCAATTTTTTCGTCACAACAAAAACAGCTTTTTGGTTATGGTCATTATTATAAGTAACAAATTTTATGCGCTTTTGGTATATACCAATTTGGTATATTTGCTAGAATATACCAAAAACGCATATACCGGATTGGTATATTTTAAACTTTTAACAAATCGGATTCTTTTTTCGCCAAATGATCATCCACATTTTTAATAAATTGATCGGTTAATTTTTGCACGTCATCTGAAAGTTTTTTCAATTCATCTTCGGAAATTTCATTGTCTTTTTCCGATTTTTTTAATGTGTCCATGCCGTCGCGGCGGATATTGCGAATAGCGATTCGGGTTTGTTCAGCATATTTTCCTGCAACTTTTTGTAATTCCTGACGGCGTTCGGTGGAGAGCTCCGGCACCGGCACACGGATCAATGACCCTTCGGCCTGAGGGTTGAGTCCCAGCCCCGAATCGCGAATGGCTTTTTCCACCGCCTTGGTGTTGCTCATGTCCCAGACCTGAACATTGAGCATGCGCGGCTCCGGCACGCTCACGTTGGCCACTTGGTTGAGCGGCATACGCGCCCCGTATACCTCAACCGTGACCGGCTCCAACATATTGACCGAAGCCCGCCCGGTGCGCAAGCCCGAGAGTTCCTTTTCCAGCACATCCACGGCCCCCTTCATACGCGATTTCAGATCGTTCAAATCAATGGCCATTTCCCACTCCTATCCTATTGTTGATCAATTTTGTGTCGGTTACGGAACCAATCAAAGGTCCGGTTACGGGGCTTTGTCGCTCACAATGGTAAAGCTGCCTTCGCCCTGAATCACGCGGGCGAAATTGCCTTCCTCACGGATGGAAAACACCATCACCGGAATTTTATTTTCCCGCGCGAGGGAAACAGCAGTGGCATCCATCACCTTCAAATCTTTGGTCAGGATATCCATATAGGTCACATGGTCGTATTTTTTGGCCTGGGGGTCCTTAAACGGGTCGGCGGTATAAATCCCGTCCACCTTGGTGCCCTTGGCGATCAGATCGCAATTCATCTCAGACGCGCGAAGCGACGCCCCCGTATCCGAGGTAAAATAAGGGTTGCCGGTCCCGGCCGCAAAAATCACCACGCGGCCCTTTTCCATGTGGCGCATGGCTTTGCGGCGAATATACGGCTCACAGACCTGATCCATCTGAATGGCCGATTGCACGCGGGTTTTCACCCCGATATTTTCGAGCGCATTTTGCATGCACAACGCATTAATCACAATCCCCAACATCCCCATATGATCGGCTGTGGTGCGGTCCATGCCGTTCGATGCGCCCGACACGCCGCGGAAAATATTGCCCGCGCCCACGACAATACACACCTCAACGCCCATTTCCACCACATCCTTGACATCCGCGGCAATGCGGGCAACAGTGGCGGGATCAAGCCCAAATTCGCGCGGACCCATCAGGGCCTCCCCCGACATTTTCAACAAGACACGTTTATATTTGGGGTGCGGTTTGGGTTTCATGGCAGATACGGCGGTCATCTCTTTTATCCTTGACTATCAGTGCCTTTACTCATATCCATTTCACCGCAAAAAAGCAAGATGTTATGGCGCTAAGAAAAGAATTTTAGCCATAACTTCTCCGAAGCCCAAGTTCAACTACTCTCCTAAATTCTTCAGCTTGGTCTTTATCCCTGAAGTTTTGAGTATCATATACCCCTTACGAATACATCTGCAAAATATGGACATCAAGAGCCAGAAAGATTTACAACTAATCCAACCCATCAATCATTGGGACTAAACAGCTAGTAATTTTTCCATTTCTAATGTCCTCAATGAATTTTTGCCAACATTTCATAAGTTCCATAATTTCAACTCTACCTTCATTTGTCATTTTACAACTTTCCCATGCATATATGTGATTAATTTTACAGATAGCTACGATTATCTACAAAATTACCACAGGTAGTATTTTCATAATTTTAAAAATAGGTCGATTAATTTTATTAAAAAAATTTATATTTTTAATATTGTCAAGAATGGCAATTTATTCTGTTGTTTCAAAGCATCGACCAGAGCTTTATCGAGATTATAGATATCCTGCCCATAGATCAATTTGCCCGCATCATCACGCCACATGGTGAAATAAAGCAGATAGACGGGCACAGCTTTTGATGCGTGGATTTCATTGGTCTTGCCCCGTTTTAACTGGGCATCCAGTTGTTTGTCGTTCCACCCCGCATTGTCATCCAGGATAAAATTGGCGATGCGGCGCGGCTCCGCCAGCCGTACGCACCCCGAACTTTGTGCGCGGTCATCCTTTTGAAACAGGCCCGGCGTATTGGTATCATGCAAATAAATATCATATTGATTGGGCATCAGGACGCGAATAACACCCAGCGCATTCGCCGCCCCCGGCCCCTGAACCATTTGAATATTGCGCAGCCCGCCGGATGAGGTATTTTGCCAATCTATATCCTCCGGCGAGACATCAATCATGCGGTTATATTCGGCGGAATATACGCGAAACGCGATCCCTTTTTCGGCGAGTGCCTGAGGATTTTTGCGCAGCATCGGCAGATAATCTTCTTTTTTGATGGTATCGGGTACATACCATGACGGGTTAAAGCGAATCCCGACAATTTCATCCACAAAACTCATGGTCGGGCGTTTGGGCCGCCCCACCACCACGGGCATAGTGAATTGTGTGCGCCCGTTTTCCACCGCTTGAAGCTGCATCGCGGGGATATTGACCTCAATATATTTCGGCGGCAGCGGACGACGAACCCAGCGGCGGCGCTCTAAATTCGCGATCACCTTGATAATTTTTTCTGCTGTTCCTTCGTTGAGTGCCAGCAGCGTGCGCGGGCCGATCACCCCATCACCTTTGAGACCGTGATCAATTTGAAAGGCAATCACTTTTTCCTGCAATTCTTCATCATATATATCCGATACGACAATGGATTGCGGATCGAGCCGCGTGCGCAAAATCCCCACGGCAGGGCTTTGTTGCCCGGGCTTAAGAGTTTTGAGTTTCACGGGTAATTTGGGCAGCGTGGTTGCTTGCTCTGCCGCCGCCTGTTTGATTAAGGCCGCCAATTCCTTTTGCAAGGCGCGGTAGGTTTCATCTTGGGGTGCGAGTTTTTCAATCAATGCCGCAGGATCGCGGGAGTTTTCGACCGCACGTAACAGGGAATAGGCCGCAGCCCCCGCGGACCATGAATTCTTGTCGGCCTTAATCAGCGCAGGCGGCAAGCGCATTCCCGATAAATCGCCACCCAGTCGCGCCAGAGCATCGCTCATGGCCAATTCGGCTTCTGCTGCTTGGGGCTCATCGGCAAAACGAGCATTGATGCGGGCATTTAAATATTCAGCGCGGTAATTTTGCGGGTTGAGCCCATGGGCGGCGGCACTGCTTATCAATTCGTAAATCTTTTTTGCATCGCCCGTATAGCGTCCGTCCTTCACCCATAGATATTGCCCGTTGCGTTCCGTGTAAAAGCGTTTGATATCTTCGGGTTGTGCAATACGCTGTCCGTCAATTTTTCCGCCCTCAATAAGAGTCATAAGAAACGGTTTTGGTAAGGTGGGGAGCTGCGATTCTTGGGTGTTGGCCACAGGTGCTTGCGCAGCCGGCAGCATAGGGATTTGCGCGATCAGCTCCTCCCCCGCATGCGGCATGAGTTGTGAGAAAAAAGACGCCGTGCGGTTTTCAGGCAATTGTTCGGCCAATGCCGACCGCCCCATCAAGAAAGGGGTTGAGAACAACATGGCACAGATAGCCACACCACCCAGTCCCAGACGCTTCCCCAGACGCCTCCCCAAACTCACACCACGCGCTTTTGGGGGGGCAGTACAGGGAAAGGGATAAGAATGATACCCAGAGAATGTATCAGTTTGCTGAATGTTCGGCATGGCGCAATATTTCGATAAATTTTGAAACGGAGTCATGCCTTTATTCATACACGCAAAGTCTTAAAGATCTGCAAAGATATGCTCTTCCGATTCGGCACCCGGATGAGTGATGGCCCCTTTCACGGCCGGCCCCACCAATTGCGCATATTTCCACAGTGCGCCCGCGCGGTAACGGTTAAGGCGCGGAGCCCAGGCAGCACGGCGCGCCGCCAATTCTTCTTCGCTCAATTTTACATCCAAAATTCCTTGCTCGGCATCAATCGTGATGATATCGCCGTCACGGATGAGACCAATTGGACCGCCTACGGCTGCCTCCGGCCCCACATGGCCGATACAAAATCCGCGTGTGCCGCCCGAAAAACGACCATCGGTGATCAGGGCGACTTTACCGCCCATCCCTTGGCCGTAAAGGGCTGCGGTGGTCGAGAGCATCTCCCGCATCCCCGGGCCGCCCTTGGGCCCTTCATAACGAATGACTAGCACGTCGCCTTCTTGATAGGCGCGATTTTGAACGGCATCAAAACATTCTTGCTCCGAATCAAAGCAGCGCGCGGGGCCTTCAAAGCTCAATTTCTCCATCCCCGCGATTTTCACAATCGCGCCTTCGGGGGCCAGATTCCCGCGCAGACCCACGACCCCGCCGGTCATTGACAACGGCTTGGTGATGGGTGCTACAACATCTTGATTTTCTGGGAACTTAATATCTTGCAAATTCTCGGCAATGGTGCGGCCGGTGACGGTCAGGCAATCCCCATGCAAATAGCCGCCCTTCAGCAATTCCTTAAGCACCACCGACACACCGCCAATCTCATAGAGATCTTTGGCGACATATTTCCCGCCGGGTTTAAGGCTCGCGAGATACGGCGTGCGGCGCATAATATCGCACACCGCATGGAGGTCAAAATCAATTCCCGCCTCGTGCGCCATGGCGGGCAAATGAAGCGCGGCGTTGGTGGACCCGCCCGTGGCCGCCACAATCATCGCGGCATTTTCGAGCGATTTGCGGGTGACGATATCGCGCGGTCTGATATTTTTGCGGATTAACTCCACCACCGCGCGACCTGAGGCAGCGGCATATTCATCGCGGCTTTCGTATGGCGCGGGTGCGCCGGCAGAGTTAGGGAGCGCCAACCCAATGGCCTCTGACACGCATGCCATAGTATTGGCGGTAAATTGTCCACCGCACGCCCCCGCGGAAGGACAAGCACAGCACTCCATTTCCTTGAGATCATCATCCGAAAACTCGCCGGTGGCGTGCTTGCCGACCCCTTCAAACACATCAATCACCGTCACATCTTGGCCGCGGAATTTACCGGGCAAAATCGAGCCGCCGTACATAAACACGGACGGAACATTGAGGCGAATCATCACCATCATCATTCCGGGTAATGATTTATCACATCCCGCAAGTCCCACCAGCGCATCATAGCAATGCCCGCGCATCGTGAGTTCAACCGAATCCGCAATGGCTTCGCGCGATGGCAAGGATGATCGCATGCCCTCATGCCCCATCGCGATCCCGTCCGTCACCGTAATGGTGGTAAATTCACGCGGCGTAGCCCCTGACTCTGAGACACCGCGCTTGACTGACTGCGCCTGACGTTGGAGGGCGATATTACACGGCGCCGCTTCATTCCAGCAGGTCGCAACCCCCACGAGCGGTTGGTGAATTTCTTCCTCCGTCATGCCCATAGCGTAATAATAGGACCTGTGCGGTGCGCTTTTTGCACCTTCCGTCACATAACGACTCACCAGTTTTGATTTATCCCATTTCATGTTTTTCGACCTTTTTCATTTAATGACATTTATTTACTAATTACCGCTATTGTTCGATATATTCCGGATCGCATCTTGGGCTGCCTGATCGCGTGCATAAAGCGTATCATCTATCACGTTGCGAATTTGCGGTGCATTCGCCAAATAACGAATAAAAGCAAATCGCGTCCCCGTTCCGGTCAGCACGATCGTGCCATAATTTAAAATCTGGCCCGTGATTGTGCGTTGAATTTCAACACTTTCAACCCGTTCCATGCGCACCTGAAGCGTATCCACTTTCAAAATGCCGGAGCGAAAAAATATCCGTTGATTGGTGACAATCATC
>JBDHTT010000057.1:0-9007 GCA_039808785.1 Alphaproteobacteria bacterium | reverse complement strand
GTTGCCACCCGTGGGGGAAGGGGCCGTGGATTGATCCCGTCCCTTAGAACCTGTTCATAATCTCTACTCTGGCGTTGGCTTTTTACGGTATTTCTGCGCTTCCGCTTCTCACGTACATCTATGTACGATCCGATGCGGTTCTCGAAAAACCGCAAAAATCCTGTGCCATAGCGAGATTATGAACAGGTTCTTAGACTCTATTCATGATCTCTGGCCGTTGCGAAATCAAAACAAGTTCTCAAAAAATATTGCACATGATAATTATTCTCATTGACTCTATCGACATATTGAGATATTCCCCATGGATAATTTAAAATAAGTGGGTGAGTTATATGAACGATCATTCTCAAGTGAGAAAAGCCGAAAGATCAATTCGTGATTGCGTAAATTTTTATGATAACTATTTGTCAGCGCACAGCGGTCAATCAGGAGGTTTAAGGAAAACTTTCGAACTGGCTTATCTATTTACGGATCAGAGTTTGGTTCGTTTAAATTTGGTGACAACGCTTTTAGATTTGGAGGATGTTAGCCCAATGGCCATATGCTGGGCCATCAGAAAGATAGGGGTAAAAACCGTTTGCGATATGTTGGGATTCATAGGAGGTCACCCATTGCTTGGAACACAAGCAAATTTATGCGTTGCTTGCAAGCTTCTTGCATTTGATCATGATGATTTACATGATCCATCAAAACTGATTGAATGCATCACAGAAAACCTCACGCGCAGGGAAATCTGTTATCCGGCCCAGGCTTTGTTGAATATTCTAGCACTGCGCGAGATTGAGCTTTCGCTAAACCCTAAACCGCAACAGCGGCTTTGATGGCGGGGTGGGGATCATAGCCGACCAGCTCAAAATCTCCATATTTAAAGTCAAACAGATTTGTCACATGAGGGTTGAGATGAATAGCAGGGAGCGGACGCGGGTCGCGCGATAATTGCAGCTCAATTTGCTCCATATGATTAAGGTAAATATGCGCATCGCCCAAAGTATGGACAAAATCCCCTGCCTTCAGGCCGCAGACCTGCGCGACCATCTCAAGCAACAGCGCATAGGACGCAATATTAAACGGCACACCGAGGAAAATATCGGCTGAACGTTGATATAATTGGCAAGATAAGCGCCCATCCGCCACATAAAATTGAAACAGGCAATGGCAGGGCGGCAGAGCCATTTTACCGATTTCCGCAGGGTTCCAAGCGGTGACCATCAGGCGGCGTGAATCAGGATTGGTTTTAATATCGTGGATCAAATTTGAAATCTGGTCAATATGACGACCATCGGGCGCCGGCCAGGACCGCCATTGGGAACCATAAACCGGTCCCAAATCACCGTTTTCATCCGCCCATTCATCCCAGATTGATACGCCATTGTCCTTGAGGTATTTAATATTTGTTTCCCCCTTTAAAAACCACAGCAATTCATGAATCATCGATTTGGTATGAACTTTCTTTGTGGTGAGGAGGGGAAACCCGTCCTCCATCCGGAAACGCATCTGATATCCGAAAACCGAAATGGTACCTGTACCGGTGCGGTCAGATTTTTTGATTCCGTTCGCGAGTACATGGCGCAATAAATCGTGATATTGTTGCATGCTTAAAGTCCCTTCCCAATTTAGCCCGATTAATACAGATTCTTAGAGAGTATATCGTGCATGCGTCAAATCATATTAGAAAATTATCCACTGTTTTTCCGGTGAATTTCTGCTTCACGGATATAGATCGGGGTGGGGGGGTAATGACCGTAATCGCCTGTTTTAAGTGATGCGGCAATCTGTGCCATGTGCTCAAGCGAGGGTAAGGAATCGAGAATGATTTTACCACCGTGATTTTGTAGCTCCTCAGGGTTGAAAATGCGCGGGGGGTGATGGTTCAAAGCCATGTCTGTGCTCAGGCCGTAATAATCGCCGCGTTTTGTGTCAATGAGGGCTAGAGTGGGAGGGGCCGGAGTAGATTGCCGTTCCGCCCCTAAAATAAGCTCTAACGTCGAAAAACCAAGCACTGGGATATCCAGGGCCATGGCAAATGAACGCGCGGTAGCTAATCCAATGCGCACACCAGTGAATGAACCGGGGCCGCGAGTGACTGCGATTAAATCCAATGATTTCGGTGTGCGTCCTGCGCGGTTTAAAATATCCGCCATGGTCGGCACTAACTGTTCCGCCTGCCCACGTTCGGTTTCAATGTGGGCATAGAAAAAGTCAGACTCTTGGCGATCTTGTGCTGTGGCGATGGCCAAAAGCCCCACCTGAATATCACGGACTGCGACATCTATGGCTAAAATATTCATGGTTTCATTCATTCTCAAACTAAGCTTAAATTATTTTCCGGTTTTAACTTTTTCTGCAATTTAAGTCCAGAACAACCCGTTGAACATAAGGAATTGAAAAGAATGCGCAAAGAATTTATAAGAAGCTTGTCACTTGAGATCGAAAACGCTAGACTGGGGATCCAAAATAATCGGGATTCGGTTATGCAAGATGAGACTTTGGCCGTGGCCATATGTGTGAATCGGAATAGTGTCATTAAATTTTGAGGGTGTTAAAACGTCATGAATCATTCCGCTTTTTTATTAACTATACTGCTCGTAACTTTGGGATTGTCGGGATGTGAAACTTATCAGCCGGTGAGGGTCAAGGACCCTCAGTTGGTGGCACAACCTGATAAGGTGTCGATGATGTTGGCTCAGGCAGCGGATCGGGCCTCGAACGCTTTGGAAACCTTGGCTGCGGTCGAACAAAAACGAACACCGGCAGCATCTGTCGCGGCAATAGAAAATGCGCCGCCTGAGCTGCGCCGCGCCATGACCATTAACTGGATTGGCCCGGTTGACCAGATTACCAAATTATTGGCGGATCGTGCCGGCTATCATTTCCAAACTCTAGGCGCCGCACCTGCGACACCAATCGTAGTGTCGATTAATGTAACCAATGAGCCGATCGTTGAAATCTTGCGCTCGGTTGGGTTGCAATTGGGTGCGCGCGCGGATATTCACGTCAATGCCGGGGATCGAGTGGTTGAGTTAAGTTACTCCCCCGCAACTGGGCTTGGCGATGTTGCTCGGCCCAAGCCTTAAGCAATAGGGAGATATGTTGATGATCCGATTGCTGTTAACCCATATAAAACTTGGCACGTTGTTGTGTTTACTGATCGCATTTAATACGATTGACGGCAGTATAAGTGCCGGTGCGGCAGAAATGTCCCCAACGTTGCAATCCCAAATATATCAAGCTGATCAGATGAAAGACGGGGGAGATGTTCGTGATTTTGAAGCCGAAACGCTCACCCCGAAAAAGCTTGAAGATTTGCAGGAGATTCCCGGATATGTTGAATCTCCGGAGGCGAAAGGCTTGCCACTTGATATTCGCAAAGAAGCCTTGAAAGAGGCCGCTTTGTCCTATGGCGCTCGCGGTGGGTTAGCTGCCAGAAGCTACGAAATTCGCAAGGAGCTGGATATTCGGGCTAATCATTTGGATAAGATTTTTGATTTTCGGCAATTGTTGATCGCGGCGCCTTCAGGGTTTTTGATTGAGCCACCGATCATATCGGAATCGCTGAATGCGCTGTTGATTGACGGTGACGGGCAGTCTGCTGCCGTATCGGATGCTATCTATAAAATTCAGGAAAACGTTAAGATTGTCTCCGCGCCGCGCAATTGGCGCACGTATCTTGAGCGTGGATGGGGGAAGGTTGAGGATCCTCCGGAGATTTTGCGCCCAAAAAACGAGGCGGAGCGCAAATTATGGCGCGAGTTGGTGCAGCAAGGATGGAAAGAAGGGTATGAGCAGGGGAGTGAGGTTTTTGACGAGGATTTAAATCGATTATCTTCTGATTTTGATGGCATGGTACGTTATCGCAAATTATTAGCCCAAGGAATGGTTTCACAACCATTTGCACAACAAATTGATCGAGGAGTGACTAAAGAAGCTGCAACCATGCGTGTGGGAGACCGCGCAGTCAGAATTACCGGAACACCTGAACTTATGTCTGGATCACAAGAATGGCAACCCGCAAGCCGGTAAGCCTGGTCAAAGGGGATCAGTCCCTCGTTGAAACTTGGCCGGATGAGCCTCATAGATTCACCGAAGTGCATGTGGATGCGTTCCTGCTTTATTGCGTAAAAAAAGGCGCATCCGATATCACTATCCAGACCGATCGCCCGGTTTACACCGAAATTCACGGTATTTTGTATCCTTCAACCTATCGGCCTTTGGATGCTGCCGATATGCATGCGTTTTTGGTAAAAATTTACGGGCCTGATGCGTCTGCCCGTTTGGCGTCGGGGCGTGATCTTGATGTGTCCTATGAAATTCGTCCTGATCGTTATTCTCGTAGCCGTTTTAGGGTGAATATTACGGCTGTTCTGGCACACGGACGGGATGCCGCGCAAATTACCATGCGGGTGATGCCGGCAGAAGCTCCGCGGATGGAAGATCTAAAAATTGAGCAGCCAATCATTGATAATTGGGCACCGCGGCAGGGGATGGTCGTGATTACAGGGCCGACAGGTTCTGGTAAAACAACCTTACTGGCTGCGGGTAATCGAATGATGCTCGAACGCTCTCATGGGTGCGGTAAAATGCTCACCTATGAATCTCCGATTGAATTCACCTATGATACGATTCATTCACCACGCTCTCTTGTCTCTCAAACTGAGATACCTCGCCATTTGCCTGATTTTGCTGCCGGCGTGCGCAATGCGCTGCGGCGAAAACCGCAGATTATTTTGGTGGGGGAGGCACGTGACCGCGAAACGATCTCGGCAGCTATCGAGGCCGCACAAACGGGTCACGCCGTTTACACCACGACACATACAACCGGTGTTGCCTCAACCGTCCGGCGTATGATCTCTGCCTTTGAGAAAGAAGAACGGTCAGAGCGGGCCTATGCGCTCATGGAAACTTTACGCATGATTGTCACGCAGGCTTTAGTCCCTAAAATTGGTGGAGGCCGGGTGGGGGTGCGGGAGTGGATGGTGTTTCCAGATGATATCCGCGAAAAATTGCTTGATATGGATTATGAGCAATGGAGTGTGGAAATTCAGCGTATGATCCCATTTTATGGGCAAACTATGAATAAATCCGCAACCATCGTATTTGAACAAAAAATCATTGAAAAACGCTATTATTTGCTTCTGACTGCAGGGGGTGGCGCAGGATGAGTGAAGACGCACAGGCCCAACATGCGGAAGTCACTGAACTTATTCTTGATCGTTTGCGCTATATCCTGGATGGAAATGGCGGGAATCCAGAAAATGTAATACCTGTTACGACACCGGAATTTGCCTGTTATAAATTCCCCGTGCATGTGTTTATTCGGCTAAGATCCAAGGTTACCATGCGTCATGAGCACGGTAAGAACACGGAATATCCTGCAGTGACCTCACAGGAGGAATTTAGGCACAAAACCCAGGATGTCGCTCAGATTATCGCGCAACAGGAAATGCGGCGTCAACAGGTGATTGATATTATCCGGACTCGACCCGATCGAGGGTTCGGATTAAATGGAAAAACCATTCCCCTCAAGGGATTTACCCAAAATTTAGTGTGGCATGAGGAATGCGAATCCTGTAATCACACTGGCAAAATGAAATGCCCCAGATGTGACGGGCGTACACGCGAGGTCTGTCCAACATGCCACGGTTCAAGGCTTTCACCCTGTCCGCACTGCAGCGGGGTGGGGCGCATTCAATCCCCTCAGGGACAACAACCCTGCCCGCAATGTAACGGTACCGGACGCATTCCTTGTGCAACCTGCGGAGGACAAGGACAAATTCCTTGCCGTGGATGTGGAGGCACCGGCAAAACAATTTGCGGCTCATGCCACGGTCGTGGTTACAACTCCCATATTGCGCATATTGAGGTTGAAGCCTCACTCGAGTCAAGTTTTGAGCCTGAAGAAATGCCTAAAATGCTCTCTCACTTGATTGGGCACAAGTCAGAGGAATTATTTATCAACAATGAATTGTTTTTCTGCGCCCCGCCCGGGCCCAAAACACCGACACTACTTAAAGGTCCTTTGGGTTTAGGCCAAGCTGACCCGGACCAGGCGGAAAAACAGGCGGAGGAAGAGGAACGGCGAGAGCGTAACTACGCCAATGGCGTTATCCCACTTGATTTTTACTTGGGTGCCTATTTCGGAATTTTTGAATTTAATATTGAAGGGGAGCCGACCGCGATCACCGTGATTGGGGAGGGGGCGCGGCCGCTCTCAAGCTCACATTTTCTTGAACGGTTGACGATCAAGGGGATTAAGGCGTTAAAGCGCGCGGCTCATGGTAGTTTGGAACCAGTAGCCGATGTTGCACGTGCGTGTAAATATAAAATTTGGCGTACTGTGATGGCTGAGGCCGTATCGGCCAAGCCCGCCCGCGTGATTGCGGCTGATTTACAAAAAGAATATCCCGTGGGGGTTTCCCCAAAAACCTTGATGGAAATGGCCAATAGCGCGATTACTGTCCTGCGCCATGTTACTCGTGTGCCGCGCTATTTGGGCATGTTGACGGGACAGGCGATGTTGGGATTGTTTTGCGCCTATTATTTCTTTCACGGTGGGCAAAGATCTTTGGCCTATGCGGCTAACGGCTTGGCAAGATATTTTTCTATAAACTTGTCACCGGATATGTATTTAATAATTTTATATCTTGCGAATGCGCTTTTTGTTTATTTGGGTTATGTCGGATCGAAATATCTAGGCCAGATTTGGGGGCGTCGCGCGCAAAAGAAAATCATTGAATCGATCATGAAAGATTTAAAACCTTCAGGGGGATACAACGATGGATCAACTTTTGGCGACAACTTTGGCGATCTCACCGAACTCCCGCCAGCAGGATTGATGAAATGGTGGAGCTTACTCCTCAGTATTCTGATCGTCGCTATGTGCCTATATCTAAAAGTATAAGACCACGAACAGGTCCCCACGAGCGAGATTCTATAGCTAAGCCCATAATTATTTATACGATTTAACGATTTGATCGATAGATTTTGTGTGGTTGAATTGTCTTATTTTTTTGAGGGCAGCGAAATCGTGTTCGATGGGGTTGAGGTCTGGCGAGTATGGAGGAAGGAAGAGTAACTTTGCACCTGATTTCTGAATAATGTCGCGTGTCTTTGGTGACTTATGAAAGGCCGCATTGTCCATGACGACCACATGATGAGGTTTTAAGTGGGGCGTCAGTTGATGTTCCAGCCAATCATTGAAAATGTCCGCATTGCACGTTCCTTCCCAAAGTTGGGTCGCTTGCAATGTCCCATCGGGCATCCGCGCGGCAAGGAGAGATGTGCGGGGTCTTTTGTGACCCGAGATTTCCCCATAAACACGTTTTCCTTTCAGCGCATATCCATAAAGTCTTGCGGTTTCGAGGGCAAATCCACATTCATCCAGATGGATAAAGGAACATCCCCGCCGAGAGTAACGTTCACGAAGGCGTAAAAACGCCTTTCTTTTCATAGTGTCGCGTTGCGTGTACCGCATCATTTTTTTTACGGCTGATTTTAAGTCGTCGCAAATTGTACCACATGCAATGACGCGAAACCCCAAAATGACGAGCCCGTTCCAACTGCGTTAAGTCATCATGTTCTTCAACATGCGCCGCCAAAACATCAAGGTCTATCTTCCGAGAGCCTTTTGGGCCAGGCTTCTCATAGGACGAAACATCATCATCGTTGAGCCAATTATAAACACTGGCCCGGGATACTTGATATAACCGAGCTGCGTCTGCCTTGCTTCCGCCGCCCCTTACAAACTCAACTACTCGTTTGCGTAAATCACTTGAACATCTCATCCTCTGATTATAACACAATCATTTCATTTGTCTAAATAATTATGGGCTATGCTATACAGGACAATAGGATAATAAAAAGCCGCCGTTCACCAACGGCGACTATAGGGAAGAGAATTTAAGGACATTGGTAAATATCCTTAAATAGACTGATTCTCTTGCTCCGTCATTGGTTTACGGATTGTCTTTTTGTTGTTCATATTGAGTCAGGATATGTTTGGGCAAAACGTCTTCCTTGTTTTTAAATGACATGTGAATCGTGCCGTCTTTATAATCAGGGAGATGCAACTCCGCTCCGTACCCGTAATAATCATTGCGCAGCAGGAACAGATTATAATCCTCACCTTTATATTTGAACCAGAAATCTTTGCCTTTATCACCCAAATCATAGATGGTTGTACGAATCACCTTGTTGTCATATTCATGGTTAACGCCCTTGATCAGAAGGAGCGCATCATCGCTATTTTCAAGAAAGGCAATCTCTACAGTTTCACCTTTTTCTCCCTCATAAAGTTCACCGTAAGTTTTGACGGTTTCAGCGGTAGGTGCCGCCGTAGTTGCAGGTGCAGCAGTATCTTTGCCTTCTGCTGCGTAAGCAGGGGCAGATAGAGCAACCAATGCGGCGAGTAATAAGGTCAGTTTGTTTAATTTCAAAGCCATGTCAAAAATCCTTTCAGAAATTTTTGTTGATGTGACAAAGGAGACTATAACCCTACACCTGATTCATTGTAAAGGGGGGCTTTGTTGCGAGACAATCACTTTAAGATAGATAATTGATTTGGGTGAGGGTTTGGGTGCCTGATGATTTATTATACAGTAGACCTGTTGCGAAAGTAGAGGATTCACAGAGGGAAGGTAATGTGATTCAATGTTGAAGGGGATCGAGGCCCCTTCAACATGACCAATTTTAATACATCTAATCTTTTACGCAAGCGGCAATTTCGTTATCGTGGAGATAAGTATAGTCGTGCCCCTCTTTGTACGAATGAAGAAAGGAGGCTGTGGTTCTTTCGTTATTGGGTTTCATTCGGTGTCTCTAGTGCATTATTCCATGTTAAATCAAACATTTTCCTTAGTGCTTCTGTGACGGCTTGGTTTTCAACCACTGTTTCCATCTATCTGCCTCCGTCATTCGCACATGTGCGATTTTGTGCGAGTGTTGTGCGATAGATTTTAGGCTATCACAGGCAGATTCTTGCGTCAAAAGCTGGATTTTAGACAACAAAAAA
>JBDHTT010000056.1:0-9302 GCA_039808785.1 Alphaproteobacteria bacterium | reverse complement strand
AAAAAAGTTACAAAATAATTTTTCTCTCACCTGAGTTGACAAACCGAGCTCTTTGGACTCAAAGGCTCGGTTTTTTTATGGCTTCACGGCTTCATGATCACGGCTTAAATTAAGCAGCGAAGCTTTCTCTCTTCGCCAGATAATCAGCATTTAAAACCGAGAGCAGACCATCCTCGCTTTGGGCGCGGCTGAGAGATTCAAGGATATTATGGGAGTGAAAAAGACGCGAGATACGCGCCAAATGCCGCAAATGGATCAGGGATTGTGAGGCCGGAGAAACCAAAACGACAACATATTTAGTGGGATAAGTTTCGCGTGACCGCAGCAAAACATGGTGATCCAGATGAAAAATCGCCACATAGGGAGAGAAAATATCATCACTTTGCCAATCGAACATCGCGAGCCCAGGTCCCAGAATAATCTCCCGATGTTTATAAATATGCTCAAGAGATTCGGTCACAATCGGAACTGACAACCCCAAATCATCCGAGATTTTCCAGGAAATATTTTTAAAGATCTGTTCGCGCGTAACGCCTTTGAGAGAATAATGCGCGTGGCTGAAGCTGAATTCATTCTCAAGTTGATGTTGCATGTATGATGTGTCCCTATTTTTTTTGAAGTTATAAATTTTTCTTATACCCTCAATAGAAAATTACCATCAAAAATACTAGAAAAAAACGACAGCGAAATCAAACAAAATGCAAAAAAAAGCAACCGTCAGTGAAGGTTGCTTTTTATCAAACTAAAAATTTTAATTACAAAAACCACAAAGTTGCGGTTAATATGATTCCTTATCCGGAATTAAATATGAAATTCCGTGAATTACGCACTCATTTTTTTGGCGGTGCGAATCGCTTGATCGTTGATTGGCTCATACGCTTCAGAGCATACTTTGATCGCAATTTCAGATAGGCGTGTGGCGGCCGACATAGCACCATCCAAATTTTCCTGAACCAATTTATTTTGTGCTTCAGTCGCTTCATTCAAAGTACGGCAGGCCATCAAATTTCTCATCGCGGCGGAGTTACGCTCTGCCGTGTCTTGCAAGATGGTCATATAGGTTTTGGCAATAACCTGCATACCATTCATCATGCTGCTGGCAAAGCGTGTGTACCCTTCCATACCCTGCGCTAATTGTGAGTTTACGTCGCCGTAAATTTTTTCGGATTGTTCTTTATAAGTGGCCATCATTGTCTCCATTTGGCTAGATAAGGGTTGTGAAAAAGCAGAATATTCCATCCCATTTCGATCAGATTGTGCAGATGAAAAAAGTGGGGGAAAAGTTGATTCGAATACCGGTGCCGAAAATGCTGACGAAAAAGGCAGCGGACGCAGCGGAACCACACGCCCGTTGTCAGCATCATTAGGTTTGGATGATCTGGTGGACACCTTGCCCACAGCGGAATTTCTAGAAGAAGAACTTCCGGCAGCAGAGTGATTTGACGCAGATTTTCCTTTTACAATTTTTTTTGCCATAGGCGTTTGCTCCTCAAAAAATGACACACTTAAAATCTTGCTAATTAATATCTTGCTATTTCATCACAATGGAATTGTGCGAACACAAAGCCTAATAATTTATTGTAGCAAAGAATATATTGCATTGCAATAATGAATGTAAAGGGTTTTTTGCTGCAGTCAAGAGCAGAATTGATTTCGTACAAAATCCTGTGGATATTTTATTGTGCGGCGCACATATAATAATTTCCGCTAAAAAAGTAAGACATTCTTAGCGGAACCATTCATATGCTGGACATACTTCCGCGCAAGGTTCGCCGCGCCTTGCACGGTATAATTTGAAATAAGAATTGTATCCTACTCTTATTTCAAATCACTATAAATCCCTTCCTATCATATTTCCTGCATTCAAAATAATCTGCGCTATATAATTTGCGCTATAAATTATAGAATTTTCATGTTAAATTGAAGCCCTCATCGCTCCAAAAATCTTTAACCACCTACGATCCAAAGGAATTTCGCCATGTCGATGCCCGTTATTTTTATTTTGAACGGTCCCAATTTAAATATGCTGGGAATTCGTGAACCGCATATTTACGGCCGGCAAACACTTCAGGATGTTGAAAAAATTTGCCGTGATGCGGGTGAAGAATACGGGCTTGATATCGATTTCCGTCAAAGTAATCATGAGGGGATGATCGTGGATTGGCTTCATGAATCTTATCGTCGCGTGGGCGGAATTGTCATTAATGCCGGGGCCTTTACCCACACATCATTGGCGATTCACGATGCGTTAAAATTGTTGATGGACGTGCCGATTGCCGAAGTTCATATCTCTAACCCCAAGGAACGTGAAGAGTTTCGCCATTTTTCCTATATTGAATCCGTTGCCGATTTTCACTTTACCGGTCATGGGATTCAGGGCTATGTCATGGCAATTGAGGCCATTGCCGAACGTTTGGGAAAACACAAAAAATAAGTTGAAATTATTATTCCATCCCTATTTAGCCGTATTGAACCACACTTAGCGACATTTAGCTACGTATGGGTCGCGAGGTTTCGTGGCTAAAAAAGCCCCGAAAAACGACACTAAAAAACAGCGGCCGGGTCGGTTTTTGCACAGGCTTTGACATTTTGATGATTTTTGAGTAATCAATACTCACGCAGTTGCGCATCTTAAACATGCAGGCTGCCCCCTTAAAGATTTGACGTGAAGATTTAACGAAAGATATGTGTATGAAAATCGATGCAGAGTCTATTCGCCAATTGGCGGATCTTTTGAACGAGACCGGATTGAACGAGATTGAAGTCTCTGAAGGGGAGAGCGTAATCCGCGTGTCCAAAGGTGCGCCCGTGGCCGCCATGCACGCGCCCACTCATATCGTGCCCAATATTGCCAGCATGATGCCATCTGACCCCACTATCCCGCAGGCTGCGAGCCTCGCACCGCCCTCATCCATTGCAGCCAATCATCCAGGTGCCGTGACCTCGCCCATGGTTGGCACCGCCTATATGTCTTCGGAACCCAAAGCTGCACCGTTTGTGAGTAAGGGTACAAACGTGAAAGAAGGCGATACGTTGTTGATCATTGAAGCCATGAAGGTCATGAACGCCATTAAGGCCCCCAAATCCGGCACCGTGACCCAAATTTTGGTGGATAACGGCCAACCAGTTGAGTTTGGTGAAATCCTGATGGTTGTGGAATAAAACACATCCTTTTTTCGTGTCATGATCAAAAGGTAAAATGATGTTTAAAAAAATACTGATTGCCAATCGCGGCGAAATCGCCCTGAGAATCGTGCGTGCCTGTAAGGAAATGGGCATTGAAACCGTGGCCGTCCATTCCACCGCCGATGCCAATGCCATGGCGGTGCGGTTGGCGGATGAAAGCGTGTGTATTGGCCCGCCGCAATCGCGCGATAGCTATTTGAACATTCATGCGATTTTGAGTGCCGCTGCCTTAACCGGGGCAGATGCCATTCATCCGGGCTATGGTTTTCTCTCAGAAAATGCGCAGTTTGCAAGAATGGTAGAGGAGCACGGTTTTACCTTTATCGGCCCGAAACCAGAGCATATCGACACGATGGGTGATAAGGTGATGGCCAAGCAAACGGCGCAAAAGCTTGGCTTGCCGGTTATTCCCGGATCTCCGGGTGCGGTGGAGGATGCCGACTCGGGCCTAAAAATGGCGATTGAAATGGGCTTTCCGATTTTGATTAAGGCCGCATCTGGCGGCGGCGGGCGCGGTATGAAGGTCGTGCATCAGGAAAGCGAATTTGTGGAGCAATATAAAACCGCACGCACCGAAGCCAAAGCCAATTTCGGCGATGACACAGTGTATATGGAGAAATATTTGGGCCAACCGCGCCATATTGAAATCCAGATTTTTGGCGATAAACATGGTAACGCCATCCATTTGGGCGAGCGTGATTGTTCCACCCAACGCCGCCACCAGAAAGTGGTGGAGGAAGCGCCCTCTCCGGCCCTCACCGCCGAAGCCCGCAAGGAAATCGGCGAACGCACAGCCGAGATGATTCGCCAAATGGGGTATGTCGGCGCGGGAACAATAGAATTTTTGTGGGAAAACGGCAAATTTTATTTCATGGAAATGAATACGCGGATTCAGGTGGAGCATCCGGTGACAGAAATGCTCACGGGGCTTGACCTGATCGCCGAACAAATTCGGGTGGCTGCGGGTGAAAAACTCTCAGTAACCCAAGACCAAGTTGGTTTTAACGGCCACGCGATGGAGGTGCGGATCAATGCCGAAGACCCCGAAACCTTTATCCCCTCCCCCGGTGAGATTAAAATGCTGCATGTGGCGGGTGGCCTTGGCGTGCGAATTGATAGTGCCGTTTATAGCGGTTATAAAATTCCGCCATACTATGACTCAATGGTGGGCAAACTCATCGTTCACGGCAAAAATCGTGCCGAATGTATTGCCCGCATGAAACGCGCCATCGGCGAAACCGTGGTGGACGGGGTTAAAACCACTCTCCCGCTGCATCTATGGATTTTGGAGCAACCGGAATTTGTAAGCGGCCAGTATAACATCCATTGGTTGGAAAAGAAATTAGCGGCCAAAAGCACTCAAAAGGAATAAATCATTATTCCGTCATGGTCAGGAGAGAGGTATCCATGCTCACGAGGCCGGTGGGGCCTTGGCCGAGCTTCATTTGTTGGATTTTGAGTTTCATATCGGTCGGCAGGTCGCTTTGGGAGAGCGTGACTTCTTCGGAAATCAGCCCGGTACGATATAAATAGAGCAAAGATTGATCAAAGGTACACATGCCGTTGCTATGGTTAGATTGCATGACATCCTTGATTTTGGCGATTTTTCCCTCCATGATCAGCTCACGAATTAAGCCTTGATTGAGCATAATTTCCAAGGCCGCTGTCACTTTTCCGCGAATCGTGGGAATAAGGCGTTGCGAAATAATCGCCTTTAAATTTGTGGCAAGGTTGAGCCGCACCTGTTGATGCATATCTTCGTTAAAGAGATTTACAATACGTTCAATCGCCTGATACGCATTGTTGGTGTGAATGGTGGCAAGGCATAAATGCCCCGTTTCGGCCACGGTCAAGGCCTGTTCCATCACTTCGCGGTCCCTGATCTCCCCCACCAAAATCACATCGGGGCGCTGGCGCAGCGCGTTTTTGAGTGCCGTGGCGTAACTTTCGGTATCAACACCGACTTCGCGTTGCGACACCACGCATTTTTTATGGTCATGGTAATATTCAATCGGGTCTTCGATGGTGATGATATGGCCCGGGGCCTGGCCGTTGCGGTAATCAATCATTGAGGCCAAAGTGGTGGATTTCCCCGATCCGGTCATCCCGGTGAGCAAAATAAGCCCGCGCTTGGTCATTGATAATTGTTTCATAATTGGCGGCAAGCGCAATTCTTCAAAGCTAGGAATGCGAGAGATAATGCGGCGAATGACCATCGCCGGATGTTGGCGTTGCTGCATTAAATTTAGTCGAAAACGGCCATGACTGCTGAGGTCAATCGCGGCATTCATTTCCAATTTTGATTCAAAATCTCGGCGTTGGCGCGTGGTGAGAATGGTGGCCAGAATTTCATTGATATCCTGAATCATGAGTTCCCTGTCCGTGATCGGAATCATCGCATCATCAATGCGCAATGCCGGCGGAAACCCCACGGTCAGATATAAATCACTGGCGTTACGGTGATTCATTTCCATGAGGTAGGTATAAATCAGCGGTTCGTTCAAAATGAATAGCCTTCCTCAATATTGATCGGTTGAGTTTCCTGGGATGATGTGCGTTTGGCACGCGAATTGGATTGCGGCCCTTGCTGAGTTGCCTGATCATGTGCGCCATTATCCATACCGCCGTCATCATCCGATGCCTTCATCAATGCGCCCCTGGCTTCTTCTTCGTCAATTAATCCCTGTTCCAACAGGCTTTTGATCGAATCCTCCATCGTAATCATGCCATACCGCGATCCGGTTTGAATCATCGAATACATTTGTGGAATTTGATTTTCGCGGATGAGGTTGCGCACCGCGTTGGTGCCCACCAAAATTTCAAACGCCGCGATACGTCCCTGCCCCCCTTTGCGCCGCAACAAAGTCTGGGCCACAACGCCCTGCAATGAGCTTGAGAGCATCGCCCTGATCATCTCTTTATCCCCCGTGGGAAAAACGTCAATAATACGGTCAATGGTTTTGGCGGCCGAATTGGAGTGCAATGTCCCAAATACCAAGTGTCCCGTTTCCGCAGCGGTCAGTGCCAGTGAGATGGTTTCATGGTCACGCATCTCCCCCACCAAAATGACATCCGGATCTTCCCGCAGGGCACTTTTAAGCGCACGGGAAAAACTATGTGTGTCATTGCCGAGCTCACGGTGATTAACCAGTGCCTTTTTAGAGCTATGAAAAAACTCCACCGGGTCCTCAACCGTTAAAATATGCTTGGGCATGGTTTCATTAATATGATTGACCATAGAGGCCAACGTCGTGGATTTCCCCGATCCTGTGGGGCCTGTGACCAAAATGATCCCTTTTTCCAATTCCGAAAAACGCTTCATGACGGGGGGCAAATCAAGCTCTTGCATCGTCGGCACAACCGATGGAATGGTTCGAAACACCGCCGCGGTTCCGTTACGATTGGTAAAGGCATTCACACGAAAACGAGCCTTTTCCCCAAAGGAAATTGCAAAGTCCAGTTCGAGATTTTTTTCATACTCCGCCCGCTGTTCATCGGTCATAATGGAATAAAGCATCGCACGAATTTGATCATTGGTCAGCGGTTCAGCCTTTAACCGCTTCAAATTCCCATACACACGCACAATGGGCGGGTTCATCGCACTTAAATGCAAATCCGAAGCGTTGTTTTGCATCACAAACGCCAAAAGCTGGGTGATATCCATCGTTATAAACTCCCATTTCTTAAGAATCTGTTCATGATCTCTACTTCTGCATACAGCATGGTCCCATTATTTTTACCTGAAAAAAGCAAAGGGAAAGTAAATTTTACAAAGAAAATTATGTTTTTTGAGTCTCTCCACCGGGATTTTATCCCGAATTTATATGAAGGACACCAGACCGCCCCCGTTCTATCATATACTGGGAATACTGAATTGTCGGTTAGGAACAAGCGACGCAGCGTAGGGAGTCTACATCAGGAGCGAAGTTACAATTTCGGCAAGCTCAGTATTCCTAAATATATATTCGTACTTCGTACAGGAACGTTCACGTCTTTTTGATTGTGTCAGAAACTGCCGAGGAAGGCTTGAAAAATGCTCAAGCCGGAGTGTATAAGAAAATGAAAGATACAAAAATGGGGACACAGTAAATGATTTCTCACCTACGGCAAAAATTTCACGACAATCCGGCGATGATCGGGTCAATAATCACCGTGAGTTGTGTGATTGTTATTGTGGTGGTGAAGGCTGTGGCGCTTTATCTTAGCCATTCTGCCGCGGTGCTGTCATCCTTTGTTGATTCGCTTTCTGATATTGGTCTCTCGCTCATGACGTTGTTGGCCATTCGTTGGTCGGTGAAACCGGCGGATGATGATCACCGATTCGGTCATGGAAAAATTGAAGGCATTTCTGCTTTGATACAGGCGGCATTCCTCATGGGGGGCGGCGCGTTTTTGTTGTTGGAGGCATTTGGCCGTTTGTTGAATCCTGAGGTCATCTCTCATCATGCTCTCACACTTGCCTTGATGGGGTTTTCAGTGCTGCTATCACTGGTAATTTCAAAGGTACAGCACCTAGGCGCGGAGAAGAGCGGATCACTTGCGGTCAAGGCCGATGCTCTCCATTACTCCACCGATACGGCAATTAATTCTGGCGTTTTTATCGTGGTGATGATGGATATGGTGGGATGGAGCACACCGTGGCTTGATCCGTTATGTGCATTGGTGGTGGCGGGATTGATGGCGCGCGCAGCCTATCACATTGCCTGTAGTTCCTTTGCAATGCTCATGGACCAGGAGCTTCCCGGGGATGTCAGATCGCGCATTATCGCCCTGATTCGCTCTCACCCTCAATGTAAGGGCGCACATGACGTGCGCACCACCATTTTCGGCACCAAATACATGATTTCTTTTGATATGGAAGTGGAAGGGGAATTGAGCCTGCGCGCGGCCCATCATGTCGCGCGTGAAGTTGAACAGGCGTTGTTAAAAGAATTTGAAAATGCCGAAATTATGATTCACCTTGATCCGTTTGGCGATATTGAAGATAGCCGCCATCACATGATGCAATCCTTGAAATCGGAAGCGAATCATGATCATTCTGTGTGATATGGGCGGGACCCATGTGCGTTTCGCACATATAGATAAATTGCGTTTCGCACATATAAATGATTCGCGCGAAATGCAAGCGCGTGACGCGGACAAGGACAACAAGGGCGAAATCCTTAATCCGCAAAAGCTTAAAATCGTCAACTATCCAAATTTCGATGCGGTGCTGGACGATTACCTGCAGAGGGTGGGTATAAACAGCGCGGATGTTAGTGAGCTTCGTATGGCACTCGGCAATCGCAATCCGTGGAGCCGTCTGGCGGAGCAAACGCGCGCGCTTTGCCCCCAATGCCGTTATTCGGAAATCAATGATTTCGCCGCCAATGCCAATGGTATTGCGTTATTCCCCCATACTCCCTTGCGAGTCTTGCGGGCGGGGGAACCTAGGGGGGAGCGTGAGCAAATTCCACCCTATGCCACGCGCGTGGTGATCGGCCCGGGGACCGGGACGGGGCTTGCCTATATCCTCAATACGCCATACGGCCCGTATGTGCAGCGCACCCACGGCGCACATATCGCACCGGCGTTCTTAAGCACCGAACATAGCGAATTATTTTCCGCCGTTCACACGCGCCGCGCCCTCTCAAGCCAAATGATTTATGAAGACATCCTCTCCGGCCCCGGATTATGGGCGTTATATACTGAAATTTTGGACCGTGAAACGGGGATAAAATCCCCGATTTATGACGATACGCACGACCTTATTTTACGCGGCAAAAATGACGAAATTGTGCAACAATCAATCCGTGTTTTCCTTGAGATTTTCGGCAGTTTTGCGGCGCTATCCGTGGCATATGGCTATGGTTACGGCGGGGTTTACCTGACGGGCGGCATTACGGATGTATTGATGAGCGCGGGCAGCTTTAATCTCCATCATTTCCTGAAATTCTACGATTTGGATTATGTGCCCATTGTGAAAACCCATGTTGCCGCCACCCCGATTTATTGGATCGATGACCCCTACATTGGCCTAAAGGGATTGTTATGAAAGAGCAACAAAGATACAAAAATCCAAAAGTCTTAGTCGGCATCTACTCTTCAATCGCGTGATAAAGCTCTAAAAACTGGCA
>JBDHTT010000055.1:0-9314 GCA_039808785.1 Alphaproteobacteria bacterium | reverse complement strand
TTCTAATGAGCCTCCGCCCAATTCCGCGCATATCCTGATTCGGCCCTCAATGGGATGGAGAGCGTCATAACCTTTTCCATCTCCTCGGTAATTAATTTGGAGAATTCGGCGGCCCTATCAACGGGAACTTCGAAAATCAGCTCATCATGAACCTGAAGCAACATTTTAATCGGCCAATCTTGGTTTAAGATCAAGTGATCAATCTTGATCATTACCAACTTAATTAGATCGGCTGCCGTTCCTTGAAGCGGTGCATTAATCGCCTGACGCTCGGCAAAATTACGAACCGCCGCATTTTTTTCATGAATGCCGCCGGTCATGCATTTGCGGCCCATGAGAGTGAGCACATAGCCTTTCTCACGCGCCTGCGCCTTACAGTCCTCCATAAATTGGCCAAGTTCGGGAAACCGCGCCATATAAATTTTGATGTAATTGGCTGCCTCCCCCACACTGCATCCCAATTGCTTTGCCAGACCAAAGCCGCTGATGCCATAGATAATGCCGAAATTAATCGCTTTGGCCTGGCGGCGTAATTCGGGCGTAATTTGATCCATGGGGAGCCCCAAAACTTCGGAGGCCGTGCGCGCATGAATATCCTCGCCATTCAAAAAGGCGGATTTCAAGGCAGGAATATTGGCCATTTCCGCAATCAAGCGCAATTCAATCTGGCTGTAATCTACCGAGAGTAAAACATGTTCAGGAGCAGCCACAAAAGCGGTGCGGATCAATCGCCCTTCCTCTGTTCTAATCGGAATATTTTGCAAATTGGGATCGGAAGATGACAACCGCCCAGTATTAGTGAGTGCCATGGCAAAGGAGGTATGCACCCGCCCGGTTTTCGGGTTAATCTGGCTTTGCAGGCTTTCGGTATAGGTTGAGCGTAACTTGGACAAATGCCGCCATTCTAAAACTTTTGCCACGATTTCATGGCCCTGCGCCGCCAGTTTTTCGAGGATATCCACACTCGTTGACCAATCGCCGGTTTTGGTTTTCCCCGCCCCCTGCAACGCCAATTCATCGAATAAAACCTTACCTAATTGCTTGGGCGATCCAATGTTGAATTCATGCCCCGCGAGACGATAAATTTCCTGTTCATGCTGTGCGATGAGTTCCGAGAATTTATGGCTAAGAGATTTCAAAACATCACGATCAACGATAATGCCATACGATTCCATGCGGGCAATCACCGAGATTAAAGGCCGTTCAATATCCTCATAAACCCGCGCGACTTTTTCCATCGCAATGCGCGGTTTCAAAAGATGATAAAGCCGCAGGGTGAAATCGGCATCCTCCGCCGCATAGTCACAAGCCTTATTGAGCGCAACTTCCGCAAAGGAAATTTTGGCCTTTCCCGTCCCCGTAACCTCTTCATACGCAATCATTTTATGATCGCAATAAAGCTGCGCCAGCTCATCAAGCCCATGCCCGTGATTGCTCCCGTCCAGCACATAGGACATGAGCATGGTGTCATCAATTGGAGTAACCTCATCAATCCCGATTTTGGAGAGCATCTGCATGTCAAACTTGGCGTTATGCGCTATTTTGAGTATAGCAGGGTCACACATCACGGGTTTTAAAATCGCGGCAATGTCATCTGCCTTGGCTTGCGGCGGCTGTGATGACTCTGCGTGCCCGAACAGATCGGATTTCGCACCATGCCCAAGAGGAATATAACAGGCACGGCCAGGCTGAGTTGCGAGAGAAATACCAACCAAATCCGCCGTTGCGGGGGTCAGTCCCGTTGTTTCCGTGTCAAACGCCAAAAATCCGTTTTGTTCAACCTCCGCCAGCCAATCCCGCAACTCTGATGCGGATAAAATCAATTTGTAATTCTGATCAATTTTTTGCACATTTTTTTGTATAGTTTTGTGCAAATTTTTGCTTTCCGGTGCGCTCTCCCCCATGCCTATGTCCGCTTGCGACCCGATTTGCACGGATAGATCACCAGAGTCACCTTCATTCACCATACCCTGACCATTGACCACCGTATCGGTTGAGAAATTAATCCGCGCGCTGAGGGCTCTTAACCCATGAAAATCCAGGAATTGTTTAAGCGTGTTTGAAAATGGCGCAGTAGGCACCAGCTGCTCCAGCCCCTCCCTAATGGGCACATGATCATCCAATGTAACAAGGCGTTTGGAAATCCGCGCAAGCTCGGCATTCGATTCTAAGGCTTCACGGCGTTTGGGCTGTTTAATCTCACTCAAACGGCCCAAAAGATTTTCCAACGACCCAAATTCATTGATCAATTGCGCGGCGGTTTTAATCCCAATTCCCGGCACACCCGGCACGTTATCAACCGAATCACCGCATAATGCCTGAACATCCACCACCAATTCCGGCACCACGCCAAATTTTTCATAAACTTCATTAGGTCCCACGCGCGTTTGTTTCATGGGATCAATCATCCTCACGCCGTCCCGCACCAATTGCATTAAATCTTTATCCGAAGAAATAATGGTCACGGGCACATGATGTTCAACCGCCAATCGGGCATAGGTTGCGATTAAATCATCGGCTTCATAGCCTTCCAACTCCAAACTCGGCAACCCAAACGCTGCGGCTGCATCGCGAATTAAGGCGAATTGGGGAATTAAATCTTCGGGTGGCGGCGGACGATGAGCCTTATAATCCGGATAAATCTCATTGCGAAAATTTTTGCGCGCCGAATCAAATATGATGGCAATATGCGCATCACTATGTGTGCTCAGCAATTTATAAATCATATTGCAAAAACCAACCACAGCACCAATCGGCACACCCGCCGGTGAGGTTAGTGGCGGCAACGCATGATAAGCACGAAAAATATAGCCCGACCCATCCACCAAAAATAATTCTTTTTTATCCGCTGTATTGATGGTGTTGGTCATAACGAAAGTGGCTCTTAATTTAAAAAAACTCGATTGGTTCGCGCCTGCCTAAACCGCCGGCTTAAACTGCTATCGACTCGGTTTGGCGGCCGCCGAGTCCGTATCCACATCGCATCCGCCGATCCACTCATAACCGCTGATGCCCAAAATCAAAGCCTGAGCGACAACCGACCCGATAGCACCCAATCCAACCACTCCAATTTCGATCAATGTTTTTTTTGTCATTTTATATCCAATCCAACATCAAAATTTTCCACATTATGGGTAAGGCACCGCAAGAAATCAGATTAACCCCGCTGCGCGCAACATCGGCAATATTGCTCAGACTTACGCCGCCTGATGCCTCCAGCATAAACCGCCTACCATTCATTGCAACCGCTTTTTTGAGTTGATCGGGGACTATATTATTCAACAACACTGCATCAATCTTTTGATCCAAAATTTGGGCGAATTGATCAAGTGTATCAACTTCCTCTTCAATTTTTATCATATGCCCTACGACAGTCACGAATTCTTTCTATGGCATTCACGATTCCGCCTGCAACAGCGATATGGTCGTCCTTAATCAATACGGCATCATCAAGCCCAAAACGATAATTGACTCCACCGCCGCACGCAACCGCGTATTTTTCCAACGTCCCCTAATATGGGCATGTTTATGCGTCCTTCAAAATTTTTTTGCATTATTTTTCATTATTGCGGCGCAATCGTCGCCAGTTCTCCACATTGCGGTTATGCTCGCTTAACGTTGATGAGAATATATGACCACCGGTGCCATCGGCAACAAAATAAATATAATTATGATGTTCAGGGTGGAGCGTCGCGCGAATGGCCTCTGCCCCCGGGTTACAGATAGGGCCAGGCGGTAGTCCCGTGTTTGCATAGGTATTATAAGGCGACTCAACTTCCAAATCTTTACTCAACAACCTTCGCCCCAACGGCCCCTGCCCTTTATTTTCCGGGCGCCCATTGGTCAGCGCATAAATGATTGTGGGATCAGATTGCAGGGGAATGTTTTGCCGCAAGCGGTTGATGAATACGCCCGCAATCCGCGCGCGCTCACCCGCTACTCCGGTTTCTTTTTCAACGATGGAGGCTAGAATTAGAGCTTCTTGTGGACTTTTGAGCGGTAAATCTTCATCACGCTTGGCCCATTCGCTATCCAGTAATTGGGTCATAGCAGCTTGCATCTGCGTAATCTTCCGATCAAGGCTCTCCCCTCCCATATATTGGTAGGTTTGCGGCAACAAACTCCCCTCCTTGGGTGGATTTTCCATGGCACCGGGAGGAATCTTCAACGCTTCAACCTGCGATAATTTTTGCATAATTTCATAACCGGTGAGACCTTCGGGAATCGTAAAACTGCGTTTATAGATATCACCGTTTTTTAATTTTTCAATGACATCCCGCATGGAGATACCCGGCGCGAATTCGTATTCTCCCGCCTTTAAAGACTCAGTCGGCGGTAATATTTTGGCGGACAAGGCGAAGACCATGTTGTTAGAAACGACACCCTCACGAGCCAAAATCTCGCCGATCTGCGCTGTGCCGAACCCCTTGGGGATCTCTACAATTTTGGGGGAAGTGATAGAAGCAGGTGTTTTGAATTTATCAAAGAAAAACCAGCCCGCAGCACATAATGTTGTCAAAACCAAGATAGCCAAGGTTAGAAAAACTTTATACAAAATGATTTTCAATGTTTTCTCCGACTTTGACGTTCTTTCATCATCCCGTAAAGGCTTTAAGCACCAACGATGCATTCGTCCCGCCAAACCCGAAGGAGTTAGAGAGCGCATAGGTCACTTTTTTCTCCTGCGCCACTTTCGGCACCAAATTAATGACCTGACAAGCTTCGGAAATAGTTTCAAGGTTAATGGTGGGTGGCAAAATTCCGGTATTAATGGCCTGAATCGAATAAATAGCCTCAACCGCGCCCGCCGCGCCCAACAAATGCCCAATCGCCGATTTGGTCGATGACATGGCCGCGCGCTCCAACGCCGCGCCAAATAACCGTTTTACGGCTGTGCATTCTATGCCATCTCCCATGGGGGTTGATGTTCCGTGGGCATTGATGTAATCCACCCGATCCGGTGCAATTCCTGCGCGGTTCAAGGCAGCACGCATGGCGCGAAAGGCGCCGTCACCATCCTCCGCCGGGGAGGTCATGTGATACGCATCACCGGAAAGTCCATAACCAACAATTTCAGCATAAATCTTAGCACCGCGGGCTTTCGCATGCTCCAGTTCCTCCAAAATCACAACGCCCGATCCTTCGGCAATGACGAATCCGTCACGGCCCTCATCAAAGGGGCGCGAAGCCAATTCCGGTTGATCATTGTAAGAGATCGAGAGCGCCCGACAAGCCGCGAATGATGACATTCCAAGCCGATTCACACCGGCCTCGGCCCCACCCGCCACCATCACATCGGCATCCCCCCACATGATAAGGCGCGCCGCATCACCAATGGCATGCGCACCGGAGGAACAGGCCGTTACAACCGCATGATTCGGCCCCTTAAATCCATGTTTGATCGAAATATGGCCCGAAGCCAAATTAATCAGCATTGCAGGAACGGAAAACGGTGATGCGCGGCGCGGACCCTTGGTAAACAATGTTTCCGAAGTTTCATAAACACTTTGCAGTCCGCCGATCCCCGACCCGATCATTACGCCGGTGCGTTCAAAATCTTCCTGAGTTTGTGGAACCCAGCCCGAATCCTTAACAGCGTCATCCGCCGCCTTCATGCCATATAAAATAAATAAATCAACTTTTTTGTGATCTTTGGGTGGCATGGCTTCATCAGGGTCGAAACCATCCGAAAACCCTTCGGATTTATAGGGTACCAACCCGGCAATTTGTGATGCCATATCATCAACAGGAAACCGCGTGACCTTGCGAATCCCGCTGCGGCTGTTAATAATCGCATCCCAATTTTTTTCAATGCCAACACCGAGCGGTGTGACTAACCCCATACCGGTGACTACAACTCGTCTCATGCTCATCTTGCTCGAAAGAATAGTTGAGAAATTTTTTTAGACCATTTTTTGCGTATTGACACCAAAAAATGAGAGAAAAGGGCCGCGCCATCCATGCATACCGGCATGCGGCGAATCGGCCCTTCCTAAACCCATGTAAAAGCGTGCCGAATTAGGCCGCTTTCTGGCTAATATAGGAAACAGCATCGCCAAAAGTTTGGATTTTTTCGGCGGCATCGTCCGGAATTTCAATATTAAATTCGTCTTCGAAGGCCATAACCAATTCAACCGTATCCAAAGAATCTGCACCCAGATCATCAATAAAGCTGGCATTTTCGGTCACTTTGGCTTCGTCAACACTCAAGTGCTCAACAACGATTTTTCTTACGCGGTCTGCAATGTCGCTCATAATTCATAATTCCTATTAAAAGTTAATAATATGTCAGAATTCGCAAACCATACCATCATTTTTTGCATTTGCAAGTGGAAAAGCCATTCTATCCACATCCCCCACAATTTTTATCGCAACACATGCCAAACATAATCATCTCGCAAACATTCCATTGTAATTTTTCATTATATTTCGTGCATATTTTAGCAATTTTTATCGAATTTATTTGACAAGCCTAGTGTTTAGATTAAATACTGGTGAGAATATCGATTCGCCTTTTTAATTATTGCGGAGTAGCAAATCATGAATAACCCTTTTGAAGCTTGGTTGAAGCCTGAGTATCTGAACAATTTGAACAATATGAACCCTGCATCCAACATACAAATGGCAGGATTTAAAGATATCATGGAATCGGCCAGAAAATCGGTTCAGGCCTTTGCGGAGGCTCAACAAATCGCCGTAGAAAGCATGCAAACTGTGATGCAGCGGCAACGTGAAATAATTTCAAAAGCCATGCAGGATAATTCTGCGATTCTCCAAGAAATTGTCAATGAAGGCACACCGGAGGAAAAAGTCGCGCGCGGTGCTGAACTCATTCGTGAGGCCTATGAAGATGCTATTTCGGGAATGCAGGAAGTGGGCGATATTTGCACAAAATCCGGGCGTGAGGCATGCGATGTGATTGCACGCCGCATTACAACTTATTTGGATGAGGTCAAATCCACCGCCCGTGCAGCAGCAGCCGCGAAAAATAAAAAAGCCGCTCCGGCAAGTAAAAAATCTGCCTAAAAATTTTTGATAGATTTTTAATTCGTCTTAAGCCACATTCAAAATCCCGACCGGTTCGGGATTTTAATTTTTTGGGACAACGTGGAATAGTGACCATATAATGACCATCATCGAATTCATTGAAACTATAGGATATGTCGGCACTTGGGCCGTATTGTTTATTGAGGGAGCCTTTTTCTTTGGCATATTCTTTCCGGGCGATAGTCTTTTGTTTCCCATTGGGATTTTAGCGAGTCAGCATGTTTTTAATTTATGGATTATGCTTCCCGGTTGCGCCATTGCAGCATTTTTGGGCAATTTAGCGGGATATGAGATTGGCAAGCGTTGGGGGCCTATGCTCATTCAAAAATATGGTGAAAAGTACATCAAACCGCATTACTTAAAAAAATGTGATTATTTTTTTGAAAAATACGGTGCCTTTACGGTGGTGATTGCGCGGTTTATTCATTTTGCACGCACGCTCGTGCCCTTTATGGCCGGAATGAGTCATATGAACTACGGGCTGTTTGTGGCCTATTCCGCGCTAGGGGCGATTTTATGGGCAGTCGGCATTCCTTTACTGGGTCACACGGTTGGGAGTCTTATTCCAGATGGCAGCATTGACCACTACTTGTTGCCCTTTATTGCCATCCTGATTTTAATTGTCGCGAGTCCATATTTAAAGAAAAAAATTACGTATTCCCTGCGGGAGCGTTTTTCTTCAAAAAACGCTCAAAAGCCTTCAGAGTCTCTGGACTAATGTGATGCTCCACGCCCTCGGCATCGAGGTGCGCCGTGGCCGGCTTTACACCTAATGCGCATAAAAAGCGAAAAACAATATCATGCCGCGCCTTACAATCACGAGCCATGGATTCGCCTTCGGGAGTTAAGAAAATCGCACGATAGGGGCGATTCACCACCAACCCATCACGATTGAGCCGCGCAATGGTTTTGTTGATAGTGGCGTGCGACACCCCCATATTTTTGGCCAAATCTACCACCCTTGCCTCACCATGCTGCGCAATCAAATCCGCAATCATTTCAACATAATCCTGCGCTGTTTCTTCTTGATGTGCCTGACGCACATACTCAAACGCTGCTGCGCGATCAAGGTCGAGCAGAGCTTTTTTCCTTGGTCTCAATGATTTCGAAGGCTCAGCGGGCTTTTGAGTAACTTGGCTTTCAGATTTTTTCATAAATTTAATTTAATCCATGATAAATACCTTGTCAATTTTGTTGCCAAGGCTACATTTTTGAGCGTATAGTAAAAAATACAGATATTTCTTAACAATTCATAATTATAAAAATATTTAGAAAACAAAGTTCATGACCCCCCAGATTTTACGCGACTATTTAACTCAAGTTCAAGCACAGGGCCAATTCCAATCGGATAAAAACTCCAGCGATTTGGTTGGCACAGTTTCAGTGATCAAACACGGATCATTTTGGCGTAAATTTATTTCCTATATCGGTCCCGGATACCTCGTCGCTGTCGGATATATGGACCCCGGAAACTGGGCCACGGCCCTGGCCGGCGGATCGCAATTTGGTTATACGTTGCTCTCCATTTGCCTTATCTCCAATATTATGGCGATTATTCTGCAATCTTTATGTGCGCGTTTAGGGATCGCAACGGGTTTGGACCTGGCCCAGGCTTGCCGCGCGCATTATCCCCGCCCCATATCATTCGTGTTGTGGGTTTTGGCGGAACTGGCAATCTGCGCCACTGATTTGGCCGAGGTCATCGGCACTGCCATTGGGCTTTATCTTCTTTTTCATATCCCGCTGGAATGGGGGGTGCTCATCACCGGGCTTGACGTGTTTTTGGTGCTCGCACTGCAACGTCTGGGTTTTAGATGGATTGAGGCCTTTGTGATCTCCCTCCTTATCGTGATTTTTGGTTGCTTTGCGGTACAGGTTTATATGGCCGCACCTGATCTATCACTGGTGGCCGGCGGCTTTATCCCCTCCCCCGAAATCATTCAAAATCCTGCCATGCTTTATATTGCCATGGGAATTATTGGCGCGACGGTGATGCCCCATAATCTCTATCTCCATTCCTCAATTGTCCAGACACGGGCCTATTCGCCTGATTCTCAGTCCCGATCAACAGCGATTAGATACTCTATTATTGATTCGACCATCGCCCTAATGTTGGCTCTCACCATCAATGCCTCTATCCTTATTTTGGCGGCGGCGACATTCCATGCCAATGGCCATACTGAGATTGCCGAATTGACGGACGCACACCAACTCATTGCGCCGATTTTGGGGGCCGGTATTGCCGCAACTTTATTCGGCATTGCCTT
>JBDHTT010000054.1:0-9402 GCA_039808785.1 Alphaproteobacteria bacterium | reverse complement strand
AGTTGCAAAAAATCAACCAGATTGAATCAGCTAATTACTATAAAAACACCATTCCATTACCGGTCGGATCACAGGGTTTAAATAACACCCAAATGTCTGAAACTGCACGGGATCAACGGGCACAGCGAAATATTGCCAAATTGCAGGATAATGCCAATAATTTCAAAACTCTCTCTGGTGACATTGCAGCAGCAGCTGAAAAGTCCTCGAATTTGGTGGCGAAAATTCAATCGAAGGCCGGAGCTCCCGAGACCAATGATGCGGAGCGGACTCAACTCTCCAGCCTTTTGGGTGCGTTGAACGATTCCTCTCTCAAACTCAAAACTTTACAGGAAAATACGGATAAAGATTCGCAACAAATTTTGGCATCTTTGTCGAATAAAATAGACACTGTGGCTCCTGCGGCGGGCCAATTACAGCCAGTTGCTGCGCCCCCTGCCCAGTTGAGTACGCAATCCCCATCCCCTAACCCTGTTGCGGTGACCGCCGTGACAGCTGGCCAGCCCGCACCTGTTATGGCAGCCCCTGCTGTGGCCGCGCCATCATCTCCGCGTCCTACAACCATTCAACCGGCTGCAATTCAACCAGCCGTAGCTGCACCTGCGGCCCCGACTCCTGCGGCTCCACTGCCCCCCGCCCAGGCATCCGTGCAACCTGTGGCCTTAACCACTCCACCGGCCACTACATCGATCTCTGCACCAACCTCTGCGCCCGCCACTATTAATCCCGCGGTTCAACCCTTGGTTAAAATTCATTACACGGGGGATAAGGTGGACTATGCGACTGCGGTCACGGCTGCGTTACAAAAAGCCCTGCAAAAATTCCCCAATGCCCAATTTGATGTGCGCGGCGTTTACCCCGCCACCACCAATGCGGCTCAGGCCACAATCGACAGCACGAAATCCCTGCGTAACGCGCAACAGGTGATTGCCACCATGACTCAAAACGGGATTCCCCAGGCAAAATTTTCTACCCCCTCGAGCATGAGCGGCAATGTCACCAACCCTCAGGTGCAAATCTTTATTCGTTAATATTAGGGGCTGCAAAGCTCCGATTTTTGTGTCTTAATTTTATAAAGAGCATTCAAAATGAATATACTTCTGGTGGGCTCGGGCGGGCGTGAACATGCGCTGGCTTGGAAAATTTTGCAATCCCCTTTATGCGATCAATTATATGTGGCCCCCGGTAATGCGGGCATTTCCCAAATTGCCGAATGCGTGCCAATTGCAGTGGATCAGGTGGATCAATTGGTTGAATTTGCCCGCATACGGGCGATTGATTTTGTGATTGTGGGCCCCGAAATTCCTCTGGTGATGGGTCTTGCAGACCAGTTACGGGCCTTAGGCATTGTGACGTTCGGCCCATCTAAAGCCGCCGCACAGCTTGAGGGGTCCAAGGGTTTCACCAAGGATTTATGCCGTAAATATAACATCCCCACCGCTGCCTATGAACGCTTTACCGACATCGCGGCGGCGCATAAATATATTGACCAAATGGGGGCGCCGATTGTGATTAAGGCCGATGGCTTGGCCGCGGGTAAGGGCGTGGTAGTCGCCACCGGCATTGAAGAAGCAAAAGCGGCAGTGCATGACATGTTATCGGGCACATTATTTGGCCAGTCCGGTGCCTCCGTGGTGATTGAAGAATTTTTGGATGGTGAAGAGGTCAGTTATTTCGCCCTATGCGATGATAAAAACTTACTTCCCCTCACCTCGGCGCAGGATCATAAACGGGTGGGCGATAACGATACCGGCCCCAACACCGGTGGTATGGGGGCTTATTCTCCCGCGCGGTTGAATGATGACACGCTCAATCAGCGCATTTTAAAAGAAATTTTAGAGCCGACCGTGGCGGCTATGATCGCCGAAGGAACACCGTTTCAGGGGGTCCTGTATGCCGGCCTGATGGTCAAGAATGGCGCCCCGAAATTGATTGAATATAATGCCCGTTTTGGTGATCCAGAATGCCAATGTTTGATGCTGCGCTGGCGATCCGATCTGGTGGATGTTTTATATAAATGTGCGCAGAGCAATTTACAAGATGCGCAGGTTGATTGGTCGCCCAACCCGTCGCTGTGTGTGGTGATGGCAGCAAAGGGCTATCCGGGGGATTACCAAAAGGGCACCTTCATTCGCGGGCTTGATCAGGCAGCTGGTTGTGAGAATGTCCAGATTTTTCACGCGGGAACGGCCCAATCGGGCGATGAGATTATCAGCCATGGCGGCCGTGTTTTGGGCGTTTGCGCCACCGGAACAGACGTGACGAATGCCCGCAGCGCAGCCTACGCGGCTGTTGATTTGATCGACTGGCCGGAGGGGTTTTGCCGCCGCGATATTGCTTGGCGCGCGATTGAGTCTGTGTCTGAGTCATCATCAAAGTAAGCTCTTATAAAGCTTTACTCCGATGGTGGTTCACCCAATATCGCCTTGGAAAGGTCCAGTTTTTTGAGGTTGATGTGGTCCAGCTTGGCACCTATTAAAATTGTGCCATCCAAAATTGCGGAATCGAGATTGGCTCTGGAGAGGTCAGCATAACTTAAATCCGCACCGCTTAAATCCACGCATTTTCGTTTGGATGTTGAGAAATAAAGCGGTGAGAAATTCACCTCGCGCAAATCCGCATGCGCAAATTTTGCCCCCACAAAGCTTGATCCGCGCGCATCTGTTTGTTTCAATACCACTCGCCCAAAATTACTCCCGTCAAAATGACTGGATTGCATTTGAGCATTTAAGAGGGTCATCGATTCAAAATTACAATTTTGCGCGCGCAACATGGTCAAACTATAACGACCAAGATCGTGAATATGGCGAAAATCGACTCCTTCAAGCTTGGCTTGCTGACCTTTGGTTCCCGTGTGTTGTAACCATTGGGCGTGGGCTTTTAATATCTCAACCAACGGGTCAATGGAGTCTTCATATTTCATGATCAATGGCGGCGGCGCGGGGATTTGAGTATCATCATTAATCTTCATATCGGTGGTGGTGGCGTTGGTGAAATCAGCCCCCTCCAGCTCCGCCCCCGCAAGATTGGCCTTGGTCAAATTGGCATTTTGAAGATCGGCGTTGCTTAAATTGGCATGGCTTAAATCCGCCTGAACCATGCGCGCATGGGACAAATCAGCATGGGAGAGATCAAGCGCGGCGGCTCTGGCCTTAGTCAAATTGGCATTTTCAAGATCAGCCCCGGCCAGGGTGGTTTTTCCCTCACTCAACACCGTTCCCGCACCGCGCCCGGATTGGGTGATGACCTTGGACCCTTGGCGCAGATCGGCACCTTCTAAGTTCGCGCCGTTCATATTGGCGGAGGTCACATCGGCCCCGCGGAAATCCGCGCGACGCAAATCGGCATGTTCAAAATTACTATGCTGCAGGTTGCATCCGTAAAACACGCTGCCCAAAAATATACCGTTGGAAAAATCACAATTACGCAAATCTGATCCGGTAAAATCTGCACCCGATAAATTGGCCCCGTGAAATCTCAATCCCACCAATGATTTGAACTTCACATTGGCCCGCGCCCCACCAGCCAGACATTTATCAAAACGAGCATGTTTCTTGATGATTTCGTCCAAATCTTCTTGTGAAACAATCTGAAGCTCTTGAGAGGGTGGTTTATGAGTCATGCCCCATTTTCGCGTGATTTGGTTAAAAATCACATAAGAAACACTCAACCGTTAGGGGAAAATGGCCTTTTATGGATGACTTTATAATGACTCTAAAAACTTCACCATTTCTGCCTCCGCGCCAAAAAGATAGACCGTTCCATGTTGGGCGTGATCAAAAACTATTTTCGCTTTTGGCTCCGGAGCGGCGGCAAAAAGATTAAGCCCGGACTCAAGCCCCACCACCTCATCTTCCCCCGCCAATAAAAACAGTTTGGGAACCGTGATAGAACCAATTTTTTCAATTGAAAGATATGGGTCCTTCAGCATGATCTTTTTGAACAAAATATAGGGATATACGCGGTTTGAAACATTCAAAACCGAATCAAACGGGACCTCTAAAACCAGTGCTTTAAAGGAATTGGGATGGCGTGAGAGCAAATCCACCGCCACGCCGCCGCCCAATGACTGGCCATAAGCCATGATTGAGTGATTGGGGTAGTGATTTTTCAGATATTCAAGATACGCATCGGCATCGCGGGAGAGGCCAATTTCAGAAGGGGAACCCCCATTGCCGCCATAGCCGCGATATTCGGACAGCAATACGCCGTAACCTTTCTGGGCCAACGTGCGAAAATTTTCACCCAAATAAAGCCCGAATGCGGCGTTGCCGTGAAACACCAAAATAATCGGGGCATCTTTGGTTTTGGGCGGGATAAAATAGGCCTTGAGTTTGATGTGATCCTTGGTTTCCACCTCAATCAATTCCGCACCGGGGGCCAAGGTCGCAGCTTGCTCCGGTGTAACTGCAGGCTGAGGAAAATAAAGAAGTGCGCGTTGATAATAAAACACCAGCCCCAGAATGATCAGGTAAAAAGCTACAAACGGAAGGATGATTTTAAAGGCAATAATCTGGATCATAGCAACTTAGTATAGATTGCAATTATTAATAATAATAGCATTGTTATATAAATTGGTTATTGACAAAATGAAAATTTACAGTTTATAAATATAATTCGTAAATATTATTGATATTTTAAAAGAGGTTGCAATCATGGGTGATGGATCTAGATATGCATTAATAGTAGTTGGTGCCCAAGACTTTTGTATTAGCAGGGGAAATAGTTATGATGCAGAGCTACAAACAGCTGCAGAAAATGCTTCTAAAGCTCTTGAACATGCAAGGTCGACAAATGATCCTTGTATTGTCCATATTGCTATATCTAATACGCCTACGTCTGGGGTACTTAACGGTTGCGAGCGAGATGCGTTTTTATCAAAAAGTGGCAGCTTGGGTTATAAGGGTGGATTCATACCAACATTAGGTGAAGGGCTTTTGCTCATAGAAAACTGGAATCCATTTATTGACAACGATCTTGAGAGTTATCTTAACAAAAAGGGTATTCAAGAAATTTATGTTGTTGGATTCCATACTAGTTGTTGTGTCCAAGAATTAGCAGAAAGTGCAATAGAGAAGGGATTCAAAGTGAACGTTGTTGAGGATGCCACGGCTTCTGTTTCAGCTTCACGTACTGCCGACGGACTAAAAAATATTTGCGATGCAGGTGGAACAATTATCTCTGTTGGAGATTTTAGAAGAGTTCTTTATCCTGAAAATTCTATATGCCCGGGACCAAGTAACCCGCTTTTTGCGCCAAACTGATAAGATTTACTGGATTTTTATTGCTTAAAAATCATTTCATAGTGTGCTACTGAAACGCCACTTCGTTAAAACTGCGGAGCTTGCGGCTATGAAGCCGTTCGCTGCCGGTTTTGCGCAGTAATGCCATGGTCAGAAGGCCGATGCGCAAATGCTGCTCCACCCGGTTGCGATAAAAATTATCAGCCATCCCGGGGAGTTTGAGCATCCCGTGGAGCGGTTTATCCGACACGCATAAAAGTGTCCCATACGGCACACGGAAACGGAATCCATTCGCCGCAATCGTCCCCGATTCCATATCAAGTGCGATGGCGCGGCTCTGGCTCAGTCGCGCATTTTTACGAATACTGGGCCGCAATTCCCAATTGCGATCATCGACCGATGCCACTGTTCCCGTGCGCATGATTTTCTTGAGCTCATAGCCTTTCAAGCCCGTCACCTCGCCCACCGCTTGCTCTAACGCCAGCTGAATTTCTGAAAGCGCAGGAATAGGAATTGAAGGGTGAAGGTCGCGATAGAGCACATTATCCTCACGCAAATATCCGTGCGCCAGACAATAATCGCCCAAGCTTTGAGTATTGCGCAACCCCGCACAATGGCCCAGCATAATCCACGCATGGGGCCGCAGTACGGCAATATGATCAGTAATGGTTTTGGCATTGGACGGCCCCACGCCGATATTAACCATCGTAATGCCCGACCCGTCAGGGCGTTTGAGGTGAAAGGCCGGCATTTGCGGCAGTCTGCGTGCGCCATCCCCACCAAAATCGGGCGTATTATCGTCAATATTTTTATTATAGGTAATGACATTCCCCGGCTCCACAAACGCGCAATATTCGGATCTTGCCTCGCGTACCGCCTCATGATCGCTGCGCTCCATCGTTTCATGGGCGATTTTGATAAATTCATCGATATAAAATTGGTAATTGGTAAAAATCACATAATTTTGAAAATGCGCCGCATTAGTGCCGGTATAATGCCGCAACCGCAGCACCGACATGTCTATGCGCGGTGCGGTGAAAAGCGAGAGCGGAAAATCCTCGCCCTCATCCGGATAAAACGTGCCGTTGGCAATTTCATCATCGACAATGGATAAATCCGGCAGGTCAAACAAATTGGGCAGAGCCTCTAAATGCGCGGGGGTCAGTCCTCCTTCGACGTGATATTCTTCCCCCAATACAAAATGGATGGGCATTAATGTCTCACTCAACCCAATTTCCACGGGAATGTTATGATTTTTCATCAAAAGCCGAATTTGATCATAATAATAATAATCAAATATGTCCGGCCGCGTGAGGGTGGTGGAATAGGTTCCGGGGCGCGATACAAAACCATAGGATAAACGGCTATCCACACGTTTGGTATTATCCACCTTTACGCGAATATAGGGATAATAAGCGGATACACGGGGACCGGTGATATCTTCCGATTTAGAAAATTCATCAAATTTTTTCAATAAATAGCGCCGCGATTGATCATAAAGTTCACGAATATAATCCACTGCCTCTCGCGGGTCGGTAAAATTTTTCCGAAACGAATTTTTTTCAAATAAAGACATGCAATTTCAACCACAACCGGTAAACATTAAAACCAGATTATACCCCAAATTCCTTAACAAAGATAGTGAGCGTTTAAGACATTATTTTTTATAATATTGTTCATTTAAAATTATGATCCACTCACCATTCTGCCGTAACCCCTGCCCTTCAAACTCAAACATCACTCGAAGGCTTCACTATAAAAGACTTTTATTTTGATACAAAAGGACTACATTGTCTTATTAAAATGATATTCTATTTACTCATTACTTAAGATGAGTATGGGTTCTCTAATCGTGCTGACCATCTATTCTTTAAAAAGCAGATTTCAAAATATACTGCGACCTATCGTGATCTTGCTTGTAAAAAAGAACATCACTGCAAATTTTATTACAATTTTGGCGATGATTTTATCTATTTTTTATGGCATCATATTATTTTCTTATTATCACGTAAATTTTGTGTGGATTTTTCTACCGTTCATATTTTTTGTTCGCATGGTTCTGAATGCTATAGATGGTATGCTTGCGAGGGAATTCAACCAAAAATCAAATCTTGGAGCAGTTTTAAATGAGATGGGCGATGTTATTTCAGATATAGCATTATTCTTGCCTTTTGCTTTTTTATCCTCCGCTAATCTCTGGCCGGTGGTTGTGTTTTGTGTTCTAGCGGTCATGAGTGAGATGATGGGAGTTGTCGCTATACAAATAGGTTCCAATCGGCGATATGACGGACCAATGGGAAAAAGTGATAGGGTTTTTGTTCTGGGTTTTACGGCACTCAGTATTGGCTGTGGCTGGATATCCACCACTTGGTGTCCGTGGATTTTTTCAGCTCTAAGCCTATTAGTTATCCTGACTATTCTCAACAGAGGGTTTCAAGCTCTTAAGGGTTAAAACCAACATGATGAACCTCGACCTCTTATATCCGTTTATCGTCTTATGGGCCTTACTTTGCTTTGGTAGTCTGGCTGTTTTTTTTACAGTCCGCTTAAGACCGGATAAAGATTACACTGAGCTCAAACAACGCACATTAAGCTGGTGGTTTATGATTGCAGCATTCAGCTTTGCTGTCTTATCCAGTCAAACTATCTCTGTTTGGTTTTTATGTTTTATAAGCTTCCTCGCCTTTAAAGAATATTTATCCATGATTCCAACAAGGCGGGCAGATCGAGGTGCATTGTTTTTTTGCTATCTCTCCATCCCATTGCAATATTATTGGGCACAAATTGGATGGTATGGCATGTTTATCATTTTTATTCCCGTCTATATGTTTTTATTGTCTGGCTTTTTGATGGTGATTGCACAACAGACGGAAGGATTTCTGAAAGCAGCAGGCACCATACATTGGGGGTTAATGACCTGCGTATTTTCCTTAAGCCACGCTGCTTTTTTAATGACGTTGCCTGATCATCCTTTAAGTAACAATGCAGGCGGGTCAGGATTACTATTTTTCCTAGTTTTTCTATGTCAATTTAATGATGTCGCCCAATATGTATGGGGCAAACTCTTTGGTAAGCATAAAATTTCCCCCATTGTGAGCCCTAAAAAAACATGGCAGGGCTTTATCGGGGGAATTATAACCACCACCGTTTTATCAGCCATTATTTATCCATACCTAACCCCTTTTTCTGTATGGGCAGCGTTATTTTCTGGCATTATGATATCTACCTTTGGGTTTGTTGGTGACATATGTATATCGGCGGTTAAACGTGATCTTGGCGTTAAGGATTTTGGCTCTCTCATTCCCGGACATGGCGGAATTTTAGACCGAATTGATAGCTTAACATTTACAGCACCATTGTTCTTCCATTTTACATGGTATTTCTATTATTGATCAGATGAATCACACCCTCAGACTGTTTTTCTTTATTTTCATACGGATTTTTGTATTCATTTTTCTGGGACTTAATGTCCGCAGGAAAAATTTACTACCTCAGTCCGGCCCTGCAATTATTGTCGCCAATCATAATAGTCATCTGGATACGTTAGTCTTAATTTCTCTATTTCCCTTGAACATGCTGTCAAAACTTAAACCCGTAGCCGCTGCAGATTATTTTTTGGAAAACAAATTTATTTCTTGGTTTGCTTTAAAAATTATTGGAATTATTCCCATTGCAAGGGGACCCGACATCAGGCAATCCGACCCACTTGAAGCATGCCATAAAGCCTTAGAAAATGGAGATATCCTTATTCTTTTTCCTGAAGGAACACGCGGCCAACCTGAAAAATTTTCTGATTTAAAAAAAGGCGTGTCATGGTTGGCTGAAAAATATTCGAATATTATGATTGTACCTGTTTTTATGTATGGATTGGGAAAATCAATGGCAAAGTCGGACTATCTACCCGTTCCATTTTTCTGCGATGTTTTTATTGGCACTCCTCTATTTTTTGAGATCAGCAAAGATCATTTTATGGCCGAGCTGAAACAAAAATTCCAAGAATTAAAAGATGAAGGACAGCTTTAAACTCACTCATACAGCTAGGCTCAGGACTCATTAATTGATATAGAAGGTGACAGTGGCTGCGATGCAGATGGCAGAGAAGAAAGTGTGGGCGCAGCGATCATAGCGCGTGGCGATGCGCCGCCAGTCTTTGAGTTTT
>JBDHTT010000053.1:0-9403 GCA_039808785.1 Alphaproteobacteria bacterium | reverse complement strand
GGACCGATTCGGATTTGTGCATGAGCGCGGCTATCTGGGCTTAATCGGCCCCGGAAACGGCATTGATATGAAATTTATTTCGGCGGTGAACGGTGTTGAAACCGGCGGAGATATTCAAAAAACTCATCGGATGGTGATCGATAATATTGAAAAAAATGCCGTGATTGAAACGATGATTGAGGGGCGAAAAACCAAGCTTTTCACCCATATTCCGCGCGATATTAACAAGCAACTATTTGATGATAAGGACCCCACGCATAACGTTGTATTCTTGGGGGTTAAACCAAATAATGAGTTTAGGAAATATAATCCTTTCAGTGCCGTGGGAATCGCCATCAAGGAAACCTATAATATCACCGCTGATACATTGGGGGCGATTTGGCAAATGGTGACGGGGACACGTTCAGCCAAAGAATTGGGTGGGATTATCCGTATCGGAGCCATGGCGGGGGATATGGCCCAGCAAGGGATCATTGCGCTCATTCTGTTTACTGCTCTACTGTCAATCAATTTGGGATTGATTAATCTGTTCCCCATCCCGTTACTTGATGGCGGGCATCTGGTGTTTTACGGGATTGAGGCAGTGAACGGCAAACCGGTCTCTGAACAGGTTCAGGAATATGCCTTCCGTTTCGGGTTGGTGGTTTTGGTCTGTTTGATGGTGTTTTCCAACCTCAATGATATTTTACAAATGTTCGTGTTTAAGGGCGGGGATTCCTGATGACCGCGGCTATTGCCCCTTCCGTTCCGCCATCAAATGAAAATAGGCCGGATGATGAGTCGGATGATGTTTTTGATGATGCGTTGGAGGACGGGTTAGATCCCCCTAATGATTTTGAGGCGCCGGGGGCGGGCAATGAAAATTCTGCGCCTGCAATTCTCTCTCCCCTAACCGATCGATCATCACAAAAACGGCTAATTGAGGCCATATTATTTTCTTCCCCTGAACCTGTTTCCCTCAAAAGCCTGCAAATGCGGCTTGAAACTGTGGCCGATGTTGGTGGTATTTTGTTGGAATTGCAAAATGAATATGCGCAGCGCGGTATTCATTTGGTGCGGTTAGAGGATTGTTGGGCGTTTCGCACCGCGCCCGATATCGGGCCTTATTTGGCTGTTTCTAAAAAGCAGGAAAAAAAACTCTCGCGCGCGGCGATGGAAACTTTGGCAATTATTGCCTATCACCAGCCGGTCACGCGGGCCGAGATTGAAAATATCCGCGGCGTGGCAACCAATAAGGGCACAGTGGATGTTTTGTTAGAGGCCGGATGGATTAAACCGGGCCGACGGCGTGAAACCCCGGGCCGCCCCGTCACCTGGATTACCACCATACAATTTTTGGATGAGTTCGGAATTTCTGAGCTCAAAGACCTGCCGGGGCTGCGGGAAATGAAGTCTTCCGGGTTGCTCGATACCCGCCCGGCGATTGAAACACTTACCCCCGGTTTGAATTTCTTCGGCGATGAGAACCCTGATGGGCAGAGTTCCACAAAGTCTCAAGACTCAAATTCAGCTTCTCCTGCCTATGACGAAATCGGCGAGTTTGATCAAGCTGGGCAGGGAGAGTAGGAGGGGGGCGATTTTCATTCTCAAAGACAAAAAATGGTTTGAAAAAACTTTCCTAACGCGACCAGAATTCCTCACACTGCCGAATTATATCTGCAATGCCGAGGCGTTGGACGGACACACCGCGCGGGAAGGCATTGAGTAAGCGTGACGGCGTGGCCGCATCCAACATCACGAAAATGCCGTGATCGGTTTTTGTGCGCACAAGGCGGCCATAGGCTTGTTTAAGTTTGAGCCGCGTGAGGTGATCATCATAGTCCCCGCCGCCAAAATGCGTACGGCGGGCGCGGTGCAAAATCGTGCGGCGCGGCCACGGCACGCGGTCAAAGACAATCATCCGCAGCGCATCCCCCGGCACATCCACCCCATCGCGCACCGCATCGGTGCCGAGCAAACAGGAATGCACATCATCGCGAAACATATCAACCAAAGTTCCGGTTTCAATCCCGTCCACATGTTGCGCGTAAAGGGCGAGGCCTGCATCGGATAGGGCGGGGGCAATCTCAGTATGGATTTTGCGCAAACGCGAAATGGATGTGAAAATGCCCAAGGCCCCTCCGCCTGCCTTTAAAAATAAGGACTCATAGGCACGTCCGAGGCTTTTGAGGTCGTTTTTATCAAGGTCATTGGCAATAAAAACGCGGGTCTGATTTTGGTAATCATAGGGCGATGGAATGGAAAAAACCGAAGGTGCGTTGTTCAAATATCGTGCGCCGGTGAATTGCTGTGCCCGGTCCCAACCGTTTTGGGGCAGGTCCGAATGACCATCCCCGACCACGTCATTCGCCCCATCATCCGCGACATCGCGCAAGGTCGCCGACGTCATAGTCACGGAATGAGTTAGGGATTTGAGCGCATCGCCCATCGGCTTTAACGGGTCCACAAAATGCCGATGAAGCCCGATATCAAAAATATGATTTTCCAGTCGGTTGATCTCCATCCAATCAACATAATCCGCATTGACGCGCCCATCCAACAAATCCGCCAATAAACCAATCCACGGGGTGAGCAGCATGCGCACTCTGCGCTCTAATGACGCCGCCACCACATCCAATCGCTTGCGGGTATCGGTTGGGAGTTTATCCACTTCATTGGCCAATTTTTCCCGCAAATTTGACGCCAATCGCACCATCGGCGTGCGCAATAATTTAATGGCATCATGCAATTCGCCCGCAGCAGGAATCAGATCGGCATTGAGCGGAAACGGATCGGTTTCTAGCGCATAGGGGTGATGGTCATTTTGCGTGCGCGTGCGTACCTGCGCATATAACAATGCCAAAAAAACCTCTCCACACCCATGTGATGTACCGTTTGCAATGCGTTTGAGCCAATCAAACGCAGGCAAAAAATGGGCGCGGTGGATCACTTCCTCCATCAATTTCACGATGGCTGCGTCCTCATCAACCAAATCCAATAAACGTTTTTTTAGTCCCCGCGCGCGCGACCGTGCCACCCCTTCGGGCCCCACCAGCCATCGGCGCAGATCATGCATTTCCGTCCCCGTGAGTTCCGCGCAAAAAGTGGAATCAGCCGCATCAAAAATATGGTGGGCTTCGTCAAAAATCAGGTGCGGCGGCAAATCATCATCATGATGCGCGGCCTTGATCATAATAATTGCATGATTGGCAATCACCAACGGTGTTCGGGATGATTGGCGGATTGAGCGTTCAACAAAGCATCGATGGTAATGATCACACGCGGAATAGATGCATTCTCCGCGTCGATCAGCCAATCCAAAAGTTAAATTTTGCCCCATCAACCCGGGGAGCCAACCGTGAAAGCCGGCCCCTGTCATGTCCCCGTCCTCACTCGCCATGATCCAACGAGCCATCAGTCCCGCAGCCACGCCCGCCAATGGGTTGCGCGTGGTGGCGATGGAGGCCGCGAGATCCTCAAAATTCAGCAAACAAATATAATTCTCGCGCCCCTTGCGGATCGTGACTTTTTTCTCGCGCAATTCGCGGTCGGGATAAAGCCGCGCCAATTCACCGCCAATCTGGCGTTGAAGGTTCTTGGTATAGGTGGAAACCCACACACTTCCCGCGTTTTTTTCGGCCCAGATGCTTGCCGGCGCAAGATAACCCAAAGTTTTTCCAATGCCTGTGCCTGCTTCGGCCAGGATGATGTTCGGTTCATTTTGTGGTTCCTGCGCGGGCATCTCTGTAGTTCTCATCACAGGCGGAGCCAAGGCTTCGGCAATGCGCGTGGCGTAATAAAACTGTTCTGGTCGCGCTTCGGCCCTATGTTTGGTGTGTAAAAATTCTGCTAATCGTTCACGCGTTTCCTCTGCATTCACCAAATGGTTGGAATGTGGCGGCGGCGGCGGGGTTTCCGCCCATTCGGGAAGGTCGGCCCACACGTTAAATCTTTGGCGCGTTGAATTGATGATCTCCGCTTTATCATAGGGGCGGTTTAGTGCCGCGAGAATATGCTCGCTCCATCCCCAACCGCGGCCGTTTTGGCCCATAGTGACAGCGAGGGCGGCCAAGCGATCGACATTGGGGGTGCTTGTGAGTTCAAACAGCAAACTCCGTGCGCATTCGAGCACAAGCAAAGGCAGGTCGGCCGGGTCATCGTCCGCACTGATCGGTATTCCCAGCGCCTTAGCAATACCCATGGGCGTCGGCGTGGCAAAGCGCGTGGGGTGGACAAAGGCATAAAGTTCCAAAATATCCAGAACGGGCAAGCTTGCCAATTCAAGCTTTTGCCGCATAAACGGCGCGTGGCAAACAATGATGGATAAGGGCGCATTTTGTGCAACAAATTTTGCGGCCTGCGCCCTGTCCAATTCCGCAATTTCGCCGTTTCCGGTTAAGGCGCAAAATTGGCGGTTATGGGATAAAATATCCCCCCTTTTTGCGCGTTGCGCCAAAACCAAGACAGGCGCAATAAAATCCGCCGATATATTGCTCATCGGCCTCTTGACAGAGCCATGCAAAGCCCCAACCACGGGCTCTGTTTGGCCTGACGTAGTGATAAAATCAATGTCGGATGACGGGGATGAAGAACGCATTCTTCTATATAAATTTTATTGCCCGGAATGAACAGCATTTTGTGCTTGTATGGCTGTGTCCGGGCGAAACTAGACCATTTTTGGTTTAGGCAGAATCAAAAAAATGGTCTAACTATTTGTTTTGTCGCATTTTGTTGCGATTAACCGGATTCCACTTAATCGCAAAATGCTCTGGGCTTAATTTTTCTTCTCTTGCCCGTGGTATATGGTGGTGGCGGGGGAGTTAAGCCATCGACCATCGCGAAGCCAGCGCGGAAAGACATTCAGCGTTTGAAGTGCTTGAAGGCTATAGAATTTCCGATCCACCACAGGGCCGCCGTCATCAACCCAATCATCGGTAATTTTTCCACCCGTCATCGTGCAATGGAAAAAAATATCCACATTGTGAAAATGATTGGCATCAAACAGAAATTCCGATACCGCAAAGGCATCCCCCGCGGTTACGTCCAATCCTGTTTCCTCTTTAACTTCGCGCACAAGGCATGATTTTAAATTTTCGCCATACTCCATGCGCCCGCCGGGCAAGCACCAAAAATCCCCGTTTCCATCACCATTCACCAACAGAATTTTTTCATCCTGAATGATGACACCTCGCACGGATATGTTGGGTTTGTTTCTGCTATTAATATCATTTATCATCACTCTTATCACTTACTCCGGTGTTTCATCGGGGGTGTTGGTGGTAATTGCGCCGCCTTCGTTGGTTTCGCGGTCAATTTGGGTGGGAATGTCGGCCACCGAGGAAACTGACCCTTCAGCTACATCGCCCGCAGTTTCCTCTGACTCGGCTGCGTCATCTTCGCTATGTTTTAGCCAGGCGACGGAGACTACATGCTCATCCTTCGCGACACGGAACAATGTCACGCCCTGGGCCGCGCGGCCGGTTGTACGAATGCCCGCGACCGGCATGCGAATCATCTGGCCCTGGTCCGTGACCAACATAATTTGGTGATCATCGGTGACCGGGAAGGTTCCCGCGACTTCGCCGCCATTTTTGTTCGTCAACGTGATATTGGTGATCCCCTGTCCCCCGCGGCCCGTTACGCGATATTCATAGGCCGAGCTGCGTTTGCCGAACCCGCCCTTGGTCACCGTCAACAGGAATTGTTCGCGCGATTGCAGTTCAGCAAATCGTTCATCGGTGAGAGTGATGGAGGAGGGGGCGTCCTCCTGTTCCTCTGTTGAATCCTCAGCAACATCTGTTGTATCCGCCGCGATCTGATCATCTTCGCCTTGAGCATCGGTTATGGTGTCAATTCCGCGCAACGAAGCCGCCCGTTTGAGGTAAGAAGCGCGTTCCTCCGCCGCCGCATCCACATGTTTGAGGATGGACATAGAGATCACTTCGTCATCGTTTTTGAGTCGAATGCCCCGCACACCGGTTGATGTACGGCTCGCAAAAACGCGCAATTCGGAAATCTCAAACCGAATGGCGCGCCCCAATCGCGTTGCCAAAATCACATCCTCATCATCGCGGCAAATCTTCACGTCAATGAGTTTTTCATCCCCCTCCAACTTCATCGCAATCAAGCCGTTTGAGCGGATATTGCGGAAGTCAGAGAGTTTATTTCGCCGCAACGTTCCGCCATTTGTGGCAAAAAGAATATCGAGTTCATTCCACAAATCTTCGTTTTCAGGCAGGCGCAAAATCACCGAAATATTTTCATCCTTGTCCAGCGGCAACATATTCACAAAGGCCTTGCCGCGCGATTGCGGATTGCCCAGCGGCAATTGATAGACCTTCATACGGTGGACGATTCCCTTTGATGTAAAGAACAAAATCGGCGTATGGGTGGAGGCCACAAATAGGTCGGAGATAAAATCCTCATCCTTCATATCCATCGCCGAACGCCCTTTGCCGCCGCGCTTTTGCGCCCTATAGGTCACGAGCGGCGTACGCTTGACATAGCCGCCATGGGTGATGGTCACGACCATATCTTCGCGTTGAATCAAATCCTCAATGTCGGTTTCAAAACCGCTATCAACAATTTCCGTACGGCGCGGAGTGGAAAATTTGGCCTTCACTTCGACCAGTTCATTGCGCATGACATCGAGCATTTTTTCGCGTGAAGCGAGGATTGAGAGCAGCTCACGAATCGTGTCGGTGATCTGGCGCAACTCATCGCCGATTTTATCCCGCTCCAGCCCTGTCAAACGATGCAAACGTAAGTCCAGAATAGCCTTGGCCTGAGCTTCGGACATTTGATAGGTGCCGCTCTCATCCACGAAATACTCAGGGTCATCAATGAGGGCGATAAGCGGCGCCACATCATGCGTGGGCCAGCGTTTGGCGAGCAACCGTTCGCGCGCCGTTTGCGGGTCATTGGCGTTGCGGATCAGGGCGATAATTTCATCAATATTGGCGACCGCCACGGCAAGTCCCGCCAAAATATGGGCACGGTCGCGGGCTTTGTTCAATTCATAAATCGTGCGGCGGGTGATGACCTCTTCACGGAATCTCACAAACGCGCCGATAATTTGACGCAACACCATAGTTTGCGGGCGGCCATGGTGGAGTGCGAGCATATTACAGGCAAAAGAGGACTGCAGCGCGGTGAATTTAAAGAGTTGATTGAGCACAACATCAGCATTCGCATCGCGTTTAAGTTCGATGACAATGCGCACGCCGTCACGATCCGATTCATCGCGAATTTCTGAGATTCCCTCGACGATTTTCTCCCGTCCCACTTCGCCCAATCGCTCCAGCAACTGGCCCTTATTCACCTGATAGGGGATTTCATGAACGATGATGGCTTCGCGTTTATCGCGGATGGTTTCAATTGAGGTTTTGGAGCGTACAGGCATCGACCCGCGGCCGGTGGTATAGGCCCCGTAAATGCCGGAACGGCCCAGAATCTGACCACCCGTCGGGAAATCCGGCCCGGGGATATAGCCCATTAATTCTTCGTCGGTAATCTCCGGATTGAGGATAAAGGCAAGGCACCCGTCAATGACTTCGCCCAGATTATGCGGCGGAATATTGGTGGCCATCCCGACCGCAATCCCGCCCGCCCCGTTGACCAACAGGTTCGGCACGCGCGTTGGCAGGACAACAGGTTCATAGACCGATTCGTCATAGTTTGGGCGGAAATCCACCGTGTCTTTGTCGATATCTTGGAGGAGGGAGTCAGCGGCCTTGGAAAGTCTGGCCTCCGTGTACCTCATCGCCGCCGCCGGGTCGCCGTCCATGGATCCAAAGTTCCCCTGACCGTCAATCAACGGCAAGCGCATTGAGAAATCCTGGGCCATGCGGACAAGGGATTCATAAATCGCCGAGTCGCCGTGCGGGTGGTATTTACCCATCACATCCCCGACAATCCGCGCCGATTTTTTATAGGATTTATCGGAATGATATCCGCCCTCTTGCATCGCATACAAAATGCGGCGGTGAACGGGTTTGAGCCCGTCACGCACATCCGGCAACGCGCGGGATACAATCACGCTCATCGCATAATCGAGATAGGATTTTTTCATTTCATCCGAAAGCGAGATACGGGGGAAACTTTTGGGGGCAGCGGTTTGTTCGGACATTTCCGTTCCATTATATTTAAAAAGTTAAATTCGCGGGTTGTATTGGCCGCGCATATCAGCGAGAGTTATTCATGTATGCATAACTCATTATCAGATTGTTATAGCAGAGACCGCCGCAAAACCAAAGCTAACAGTTGAAAAAATTGGAAAAATTTTCTCTTGCTGGGATGTTCAGGCTATTCGTCGAGATTTGAGAGCATTTTGCGATTATGCGGATTTTCTCCCCGTTATCTGCTTTATCTGCGGTGGCGCGATAGATAGGCCGACAGCAACCCCATAAAAATAGCCATGGCGAATCCTGCGGTGGCATATAACATGACGTGGCGGTGGGCGGCCTCATTAATGGTGGCGAGAAACCCAGTCTGGCGGACGGCAAAAATTTCGCTTCGCTCCGCCATCAAACTGCGATCCTGAAACAGCGAAACCCTCACCTGATAATCGCCCGAAGGGATTGTATTGGGCAAGGTAAAATCCGCACGGAATAGGCCATTCCCAAGGAAACTAATCTCACGCCCGCCATAGGGAAACATGCCTTTTTTTTGCGCTAGGCGCATGAGGGAATTTTCAAATTTGTGAAACCTGATCGCATCCTCCGCATCATCCACGTCATCGGCACCAAGTTCAAGCCCATTCAGCCCGATATGATTTTGTCGTAAAAACTCTGCATTTGCCTGGGGTTGCAACGCGCTGGAGAGGGCATAATCATAGTAAAGCGGAATATCTTTAAATGCCATCCAATCATGCGGTAACCACATTCCCGCAACTGAACTGCGCTCCCGCACAATCACGCGGCTTTGCGGCCCTCGCACGCTAATTGCCAGTTGCGCCGTATAGGGGTTGTTGGGCGTATCCGGGCTGTGTGTGGTTTCTCCCTCCCCTTTTTGCGGCAATATCGTGCCAAACACCGTGACCACGGCACCTTCAAAATCAGTAGAAATATTGATATTTTTGGGGGCTACGTCAAGGATAATCACTTGCTCGGCTTGCTGCCCTGCTTGCGGGCCTGTTTGGTGAGGAGATGAGGGCGCGGCCATCGCCGAGAGACTGACCCCTCCCACAACACAGATTGCCAGAGTAACGCCCAAATAAATACCCAAATACAGGCTCAGCGTGAGGAGCATCTTTCTCATCGCGCGACCTCAATTTTAAAATGTTCTTTGGGTTCAATAAACAGGCTTTGCCACAGCATTCCGCAGACGGAAAGTAGCAATAAAGCAAGGCTCAGCCGCGCCCAGGCTCCCTTCACATATTTTGTAACTTTTACCCCGATCTGGGCCCCCAGCAAACTTCCCAACA
>JBDHTT010000052.1:0-9525 GCA_039808785.1 Alphaproteobacteria bacterium | reverse complement strand
ATATCTTGATTCTGTGCTTTTTGCGAGAGGCTAGCAATCGTCTCACCCTTAACAGGTTTTACTATTTTAATGGTCCGGCGTTTCATATTATCGCTGCCCCGCCCTTCGCCCTCATATGGCAACCCTTCAATCGCCGCCAAGTAAGCACTGCGGCCGGAAATACTACGTTCAGCCGGTTTAACAGTAGGATAGTTCGCGATTTCAGACTCAATTGCCTTCATTCGCTCTGGCCCAAACTGATATTTTTGCCAAAATGAATTGGCGTCCCCCACGTCCCCCACGTCCCCCACGTCCCCCACGTCCCCCACGTCCCCAAGATATGAATGATAATAAATGCCTAAACGTTGCCAAACTGACAGGATAGATTGGGGGTTAAATCCGGAATTTATCAGATATTTCACCGCCATCTGATCAACCTTAAAAGCATCCTGACCAGCACGAGAATCGGAGTGAGAATCAGAACGTGCATAGGCCAATTGATAGGCAAGCATGGCCGCCGCTTCATCCTCATCAGATAAAAACCCCAGCAACCCGCGCGACATATACACATGATCATGATCATTGCCCAAATAAATTTTAGGACGATCAACGATTACAATCTCTTTGGGGGACACATCTTCAGATGCACCAACCACCACGCGCTGCATCACTTGGCCCAGAAAAGATTGAAGTTTGGCATTCTGATAGGTTGGCAAATGCGATGGAGTATCCGAAAGAGCAGAGTCATTCATTTCAACCTCTTGTTCGATTTCCCTAGTTGATGAAAACGCCATAGAGATTGAGCAAAAAAGCATCACCCCGATAACAAAAAACAGCACCCCCGACATGAGAATGATTTTAGCCCAACGGAGCATGAAAAAAGATATAAAATCGCTATTGACCTTCATAATCTTTCTTTTCCTTCCCTCCGCTCGTCCCACTCGCTGCGGCTTAAAAATTGAGCAGAGCGATTAAATATGGATGGGACGTTTGAGTACAGCCAACGCGGCTTCCTTCACCACTTCCTCAAGTGTGGGGTGCGCATGGCACGTGCGGGCAATATCTTCGCTGCTGCCTCCAAATTCCATCACGGCGGTGACCTCCGCAATTAAGGTGCCGGCTTCTGCGCCGATAATGTGACATCCCAACACACGATCAGTTTTGCTATCGGCCAGAATTTTCACAAACCCTTCGGTGGCATTCATTGCACGCGCGCGCCCGTTGGCCATAAAGGGAAACTTTCCGACATTGTAAGCAATATTGGCGGCCTTTAATTGCTCCTCCGTTTGGCCCACACTGGCGATTTCTGGCCAAGTATAAACCACACCGGGGATTAAATTATAATCAATATGACCACTCTGGCCCGCGAGAATTTCAGCCAAGATCACGCCCTCGTCTTCGGCCTTATGCGCAAGCATCGGCCCGGCGATCACATCTCCAATCGCGTAAATCCCCGCAACATTGGTGGCAAAATGCGCATCGGTGACAATGCGTCCGCGATCATCACGCGCAACCCCCACCCCGTCAAGCCCCAGCGAATCGGTATAGGCTTTGCGACCAATTGCCACCAGCACCACATCGGCCTTCAGCGTTTCAGGTTTTCCGCCCGCTGCCGTGTGAATTTCCAATGTCACGGATTTCTTATCGGCAGTGGCTTTGGTTAACTTAGTGGATAGTTTAAATTCAATGCCTTGTTTGCTCAAAATTTTCAGGGCTTCCTTTGAAATTTCCCCATCCATTGTCGGCAAAATTCGGTCCATATATTCAATGACGGTGACCTCCGCCCCCAGACGTGACCACACGGCCCCTAGCTCTAACCCAATCACGCCGCCGCCGATTACCACCAGTTTTTTGGGCACTTCATCAAGCTCCAACGCACCGGTGGATGACACAATGCGCCTTTCATCAATCGTAATGCCGGGCGGAACGGCTACATCCGACCCTGTGGCGATCACAATATTTTTGGTTTGATAGAGTGTGCCGTTGACCTCAACTTGCCCCGCAGACTTGATAAGCCCCGCCCCCTTGATCCAATCAATTTTGTTCTTACGAAACAAAAATTCTATCCCCTTAGTGTTCGCCGCTACCACATCCTTTTTATGGGTCATCATGCCGGGCAAATCAAGTTTCACACCCGAAATTTTAATCCCCATTTTACCGAGTTCATCCTTGGCTTCGTGGTATTTCTCAGAGGCCGAAAGCAAAGCTTTAGAAGGAATACAGCCGACATTGAGGCATGTGCCGCCTAATGTTTCCCGCTTTTCCACACAGGCCACTTTCAGCCCCAATTGCGCAGCGCGAATGGCGCACACATATCCGCCCGGCCCCGCACCGATCACGATCAAATCGTAGGATTTGCTTGAGTCTGATATTGTTGAAGCAACTGAAGTCATTGTGGAAATTCCTTAAAAAACTAGCCGTTAAAAATTTATTCCTGAAACCATAAACTAAAAAAATACAAACTTGGGAGCCCGTGAAATCAAAATTTAGCCAAAATAAAAAACCATCGAATTCACAGCCTATATTGCCGCGACATTTTAGATATTTTTTAACTCCGTGCAACTCAAGAATTTTTCAACGATTTTAATGAATTTTAGCGTTACGTCCTGCAATCATGCACAATATTTTATAAAGTTTTCCCACATCGGATGTTTGAAATAACGAGGACAATAATTCGCCAGAATCGCTTGATTGTGCATGATCGACAACATCCTCATATTGTCTGATAAAGCGCAAAACATAGGTGCGAAAATCAACATCATCAATAAATTTTTGCTGGCTTTTTTCAACCGGGATTTTATGCGCAATTTCAATCAGATGATGCGTAAACGCCGCCACATCGCCCTTTTGGTAGGCCCGCAATGTCCGCTGATCAATATCATCCTCTAAATGACGCGACACATCCACCGCCAAGGAATAGAGGCTCTCTATCACAAATCTTGAGCTTGATAAAAAGGCTTCGCGCTCACTTCTCAATTGCGTATCTTTGAGTTTTTTTGCTTGATCGACAATATCCTGAACCACGCGATATAACTGCACTGAATTTTTGCCAAAAATATTTCCGGCCTCGTCAGCAGCCTGAACCGTCTTATTCATCACGGTAACCATACGTGATGAATCCTCGCCCAATTTATCTCCTGCTTCTGCGATATTCTTACGAACAATTTGTGAAGATGTCAGCAGGGCGTGCATTTGTTCATCCAGTTTTAAACCAGCACTTATCATATCTTCTGCCACCTGCGCTGATGTTGCACTCAATCCCAACATATCGTCCCTTAAACTGTCAGCATAATGCGAACTATTGGTCAAACATGATTGTAATTGTGCATCAATGTCTTGGGCTTTGGACGCGATGATATCAGCCGAATCCTGAAGCGCCTCCAGCGATTGTCCTAAACCATCCCCCAATGTATCCCGCACATAGGACACCATTTGCTCCGCGCGCTGTTGCGCCATTTCAATCATACCCAGGGTATTGTTGAATGTTTGTTCAGCCAAAGCATTCACACGACGGCTTTCATCCGCGTAAGATTGCTGAGATTCAGACAATTTTTGAGTTGTGCTGTCAATATGGCGATCAAACTCACCCGCCGTTTGCGCCAAGGACTCTTGAACCGCTTCCAAATCACTGCAACTTTGCAGAACTTTAGCAGAAATATTGGCGGCATAGTGATTCAGATCTCCTTCTAACGCTTCAAATTTTGAACGCACTTGATCAGTTACCAAATGCAAATCATCAATTTTTCCACCCACAAGATTTTGCATACGCGCAAGGTTTTCAACTGAGTCTTGACTTTCACGTTTAAACTGATTGTTTGTTTCACTAAGCTGCTCTGCGTAGTGAGAGAGTGCATCTTTGCCCTGATCCGCCCCAGATTGAATCTCGGCAACAGTATCGCTGAAGGAATTTCGCAATTGTTCAACTTCGGCAAAAATGGAATTGATTTTTTCGCTGTACTCGCGGTGAACCTGATCGAATTTTTCTTCAAGATTTTCTGCACGCTCCTGCATACCAACATATTGGGGCAAGAGCTGCGCGCTCAAATCTTTTGCGCGGCTCAATTGACCGTTAAGGCTCTCAACAGTTTTGATTCCGGCATTTTCAATTACGCTTAAGTGCTCAATAATAGAGTTTTCGATTTCTGCAAGCTCGCCATGAATATTGGATGCGCGTAAAATCACTCCTTCAGCCTTGATTTCAAGCTTTTCACCCAGCGCGGAAATTTTTATATCGGCTTCAGTAACTAAATGTTTCAGATTTTCCTGATGGTGGGTCATTTGCCCGCTCATCTTGTCGTTGTTCGCTTGCAACTGCGCCATCACTTGCCCTATCACGTCTGAATGGCGACTTAGCTGCATGCTCACATCTTCAGAAATGGCGCGAGATTGATCATCAATTTTAGCGGCAAAATCATGCGCTGTTTCAAGTTGAGAGGATAAATTTGTGACAAGATTTTCTGCCGATCCCTGAATTTTTCCGCGCACCTGATCCAGCTCTGCAATGCGTACAGCCAAACGATCATCTGCCTGAAGTGATTGATCTTCAAGGTTTTTGATCATCTGAGCCATAGCATCAAGAGGTTGTTGAGTATGTTTTTCAAAATTCTCACCGCTGACAATCAAATCGCGCGTCACGTTGTCAATTTCATCGACGATGGAACCTAAATTTTTATCCAATCCATCCATATGACTCCGCAGCGTTTGCCCGCATGCACTCAATTTCTGCGCGCGTGCATCAAACATCTCTCCGACTTCTTCGCTGATTTCAGCAATCTCAGCCGAAATATTTTCCCACGTCTCAATCCCCTCTGCCGCTTTTTCATTGAGCAGATCGCTCTGTTTTTCAAGAATTTCCGACAGGCTTAAAATCTCCTCGGCACGTGCACTCAACCCTTCGCTCAGTCGGTCAATTCGCATTTCAGTATGCTGTGACACACTGCCTAGTTCCTGAATTTCTTCTTGCAACCCTATGCGCGCACGTTGCAAGGCTTTGACACTGGCGCGCGAAGTAGCTGAAATTTCCATGGCTTGTTTAATTAGCAGTTGCAGATCATCGCCAACTAATTTCGATTGTGCATCACCAGGATATAGGAAACTCTGCAATTCATTTCGTAGCACCTGCGCATAAACACTAGCATCTGTGCGCCTTTGCCAACTTGACAAGCACAGCCATATCATGGTGATGGGTGCCAGAATACTGGCGACAATTCCGCCCAAAGTTAAGGGAGAATTGATCATATTCTGCGCGCTTCCGGGAAGTGAGAGCACATAAATCGTCGCATAACTCACCCATGCAACTGTGATAAAAACAGCCGTGTATTGAGCCATTTGCAACCATTTAGTCGCACGATATTTTGCATTACTCACTTGTGTAATTTTAAACGCCCGCGCCCCCAATTGCGCATCATCATTTTCTTTTGTTTGATCCTGACTTCCCGCGGACTCATCTCCTGACCAAACTACAGGTGCAAGTACGGATGCAATCGTGCCCGGTTGAGTACCGGAACCGGTTCCAAAATTGTCCCCAGAATCGAGAGCAGAATTAGGCTCTGAATTTGTTTGAATTGGCGTGTCTTGATTGGAATGATGGGCAGATTTAGCCTTGCCCGCTTTGTGAACCGGATTCTTCCCGATAAAAAATTTGGCTTTTTGTTGTAAAATCTGTGCAGCCAAATGTGGCGATTGCGGATTTGGTGTTACATTTTGATTAAGCTGGAAGCCTGACTCACTCTTATCATTCGTCTCATCACTTTGTCCCGAAATTTGAACAATATTCGATTTAATTGTCATGTATGGCGCCCCTGCCCCCAAAATGTGAAAACCAACAATCCGTCATAAAACACCCCCGTAAAAGGGGGAGTGATTTGATCAAAAATTCCCTCCCAACTCACAATAGAGGACCGATACAAACCACACAGCATTAAAATCAATGCCCAGAGTCTTAATACCCTGAATCTTAAAAATTTTATACGGAGTGATGAATAGCTTGCACGATTTTGATCAAAGCGCAAGACAAGAAATGATTTTCAAACAGCTTTATGCACATGATGTTTTCCTTAAGGGTACGCCTAAGGAAACTGAACATTGCCGGTAGTCTTACGATAGAGCGGCTCTGCCGGGGCCACGGGGACCGAACCTGTGCCTGATTTCGCGGCCACATTGTTTTTCATGGTGATGGCCTTCGTCAGGGATTCGCGCAGCAAGATGATGCTGATGCGCCTGTTTTGCGGGTCGGTCGGGCTATCGGGCTTGAGGGCCTCAGTATCCGCCTTCCCAACAACGTTTGAGAGTTTTTTGGCTTCAATCCCCGCATTCATCAACACGCGGCGACTGGCATTCGCGCGGTCGGCTGAGAGTTCCCAGTTGGTGTAATCATTTGATTTGGAATAGGGCGTCGAGTCAGTATGCCCGCGCACCGAAATCTGATTGGGGAGCGGCTTAATAATCCCCGCCACCATCTCTAAAAGTTTTACAGTTTTTTCATAGGGTTTGGCACTCCCGCTTGGGAACATCGACGCGCCGTCCTGATCAACAATTTGAATGCGCAACCCTTCGGGAGTCATATCCACCAACAGATTTTTGGACAAATCCTTGAGTTCAGAGTCCTGGATAGCCTGTTGGATCTCTTGTTTAATCTCTTCAAATTCACTATTTTCGCGTTTTTCAAGTTCGGCCTGAAGCTGTTCTCTCGAAAGTTTTTCCGGGTCGGTTTGGGCCTTCACATTTGACGGCACATCATTTGGTGTGGTGACAATCGGCTGGACATCATTGGTGCGCGCGCCTTCCTGAGACACAGTCAATCCGCCCATCACACCTCCTGCACCGCTCGTTGAGCTTGAAACCTCCATCGGTGTCGGATCAAAATATTCGGAAATGCCGCGCCTTTGCTCCTCAGTTGTCGCGTTGAGCAACCACATAAGCAAAAAGAACGCCATCATCGCGGTCACAAAGTCGGCATAGGCCACTTTCCACGCGCCGCCATGGTGCCCGCCGCCGCCTTTGACGACTTTTTTAATGACAATGACAGGGGCTTTTTCTTCGGCCATTTATTGTTTCAATTTATTTTTTTGATTGATGAACTGGTTGTAAAATATTGATAACTCTCATGTTTTGAGCCTACACAATTTATGCAGGGGCCGGCAGAGCATTCAAATTCTGCTCTAATTCCTGAAAGCTGGGTTGCACATCGTGGGGGAGGAATTTTCGCGCGAATTCTACCGCAACCTGCGGCGCGGCACCTTGCAGAAACGCCAACACCCCGATTTTTAGACACTTGTAATACATAACCTCAGTCTCTGCGCGAGCATTCATAGCACCTGCAATCGGCCCAATCATCCCATAGGCCAGAAACACCCCCAGGAACGTCCCCACCAATGCCGCGCCAATCATCGCACCCAGAACCTCGGGCGGTTCCGTGATGGACCCCATCGTCTTAATCACGCCCAACACCGCCGCCACAATCCCCAAAGCCGGCACACCATCCGCCATGGTTTGAATCGCGTGGCCGGGGTGGCCGTGATGCGCCTCAATCGTTGAGATTTCCTCGTCCATCAGGCTTTCAATCGTCAACGGGTTATCGTTGCCCAGCGAGATAATCCGCAAATAATCGCACAAAAAAACCTCGGCGTGGTGGTTATGGGCAAAACTGGGGAAGTTTTTGAAAATCGAGCTTTCATGCGGGTTTTCAATATGAGCCTCAACCGCCAGCCATCCCTTGGTTCGCACCAATTTAAATATTGAAAACATCATCCCCAGCAATTCCATGTAATCCTGCTTGGAATAAGCCGAAGGCTTGCTCAAACATTTGAAATATGACATCGTGGTTTTGATAACATGGGGCGGGTTGGCCACCAAAAACGCCGCCACCGCACAACCGAAAATAATCGTGAATTCGCCGGGTAAAGCCCCGAGAATGATCATCACAATTTTGATAAAATGTTCGACATGAAAATGCATCGCGATCAGCATACCGCCGAACGTGAACACCAAAACCAACGCTAATCCCGCAAATTTCATCGGATACCCATGTAAATCTAAATGTGAGTGCACAAATTTCAGAGTGCAACTTTGAGTGTGCAACGCAGAATCTTCTGAAATTCTGCCATAACTCGCTTAACAGGGCTTTAATATATTATGACAATTCATAGATTTTTTGCCGTTATGATGGCCAAGAATTCTAAAAATACAGGCTTATATACTTGGAATACTGAACTCCTGGACGTTGTCACTTCGAGCCTAGCGTAGTCTCCCTCTGCTGCGTTGCTTGGGCCGTCACCAGCAATTCAGTATTCCAAGTATAGCCTGCTCATGATGTCCATGGATTCCGACTTGAATCGGGCTCCCCCTCATTTTCGCGCGGTTCCGGATCATTGGTCCGCCCCCACACGCCCTGGCCTTTTTTATCAACATTTGACCACGGGCTATCTTCCGCAGGCCCCGCAAAAAGCCCGCCTGAGGGTGGTGGTTGATCTATTGAATAGGGGGAACGTGCCATACCTGTATTTGCTAATTCTTGCAAAGCCTGAATGCGGTTTTCGGTAGAGGGGTGAGTCGCAAATAAATTATCCATACTGCGGCCATGAAGCGGATTGATAATAAACATATGGGCCGTTGCCGGGTTATCCTCGGCAACATCATTGGTGATCTGAGTTGAGGATTGTTCAAGTTTACTTAGGGCCGAAGCCAAAGCCATAGGTTCTCCGCATATTTCCGCGCCATCACGATCGGCGCTATATTCCCGCGTGCGAGAAATCGCCATCTGGACCAAACCGGCCGCAAGCGGGGCCAAAATCATCACTAGAATTCCCACAATCGGGTTGACTCCGCGCCGCTCCCCGTCTTGGGAGGATGATCCGCCAAAAAACATCGCAAAATTAGCCAACATGGACACAGCCCCGGCCAACGTGGCGGTTACCGTCATGGTCAAAGTATCGCGATTTTTTATATGCGCAAGTTCATGAGCCACGACCCCCGCCAATTCACGTTCATTCAATATGTTCATCAATCCGGTATGAATGGCGACGGCAGCATGATCCGGGTTTCGCCCCGTGGCAAAGGCATTGGGTTGGGGGTTATCAATGATATAAACGCGGGGCATGGGCAAATTGGCCCGCGCGGATAAACGCCTCACTAGCTCACATAACTCGCCGCCCACAACAGGTCGCGCGCCATACATTTTAAGGACAATTTTATCAGAATACCAATAGGAGCCAAGATTCATCACCGCAGCAATGATGAGTGCAATCAGCATCCCCTGCTGCCCGCCAATCAAATACCCCACCCCGCCAAAAATCGCGGTCATCGCAGCCAGTAATATAAAAGTTTTGGTGGTATTCATCATTCAGACTCCAATTCCATATAAAACTTATACGTTATTATATAGAATATATTTTTATGATTTTTAGTCCTCTATAAAATTGGCTTATCATCGGGGGTAGAATGATCGGTTGATTCAATGAAATCTGCTGCGCCGCCTCCGGTGTTATTCCCGGATTCTCTTTGTGCCGCAAGAGTTTCGGCATAAAGATTACGGCTGATTTCTTTTTG
>JBDHTT010000051.1:0-9531 GCA_039808785.1 Alphaproteobacteria bacterium | reverse complement strand
GAAGCCTGCTCACCCTCACCTATTACGGGGCGGAGCGTGTCATGCCGCATTATAACGTGATGGGCGTGGCCAAGGCCGCGTTAGAGGCATCCGTCCGTTACCTTGCCACCGATGTGGGGGGGCGCAATGTGCGGGTGAACGCCATTTCGGCGGGGCCGATTAAAACTCTGGCGGCCTCGGGAATCGGCGATTTCCGCTATATCCTCAAATGGAACGAACTGAATTCACCGTTGCGGCGCAACGTCACGATTGAAGATGTGGGCAATTCGGGCCTCTATCTCCTCAGTGATCTGGGCGCGGGCGTGACGGGCGAAGTGCTTCATGTTGATGCCGGATATCACACGGTGGGCATGGTGGCGATTGACAATGCGGCGGAAACCGCGCAACTCCTCAATGGCATTGCGCCCGCCAAACCCCCGACAGAACCTAAGGACAATCAGGCCGCATGATAAAGATCGGGATGATGTTTTTCTGATGATTTCACGATTATTCACACTCATCAACCCATCCTATCGCCGCGCGAAATGGCGCGCCCGCAGGGTGTTTGAAGGAGTGATGACCCAAACCCGCCGCCCCGATTTTTACACTCACTTTGCCATTCCTGATGATTTTGACGGACGTTTTGAGGTCTTATCACTCCATAGCGCGCTATTCCTACAGGCTCTACAGGTTCAGGCTCTGCAGGCTCAATCTGCCCCATCTCCCCAATCGGGCGCGCATGCGCGGGAATATTCAAAAATGTCACAGGCCTATTTCGATGTGATGTTTGAAAATTTGGACTATGCTCTGCGGGAAATGGGCGTGGGTGATTTGGGCGTGCCGCGCCGCATTAAGAAATATATGATGGCGTTTCACGGACGCGCGAAAGCCTACGAAGCCGGATTGGGCAGCGCAACTTCGGCGCCCGACTCTTCAACGTACGACTCTTCAAAGCATGATTCGCCTCGGCATGATCTTGCGGCGGCCATCGCGCGTAATATCTATTTCGGGCATGAAGCGGCGGGTGCCGCAAACTCTATGGCTCTCGCCTCCTACGCCCAAGAATGTTTTCAGTTGATGAGTGCGGAACTTCAGCAGATTCTATCGGGTGCGGAGATTCATTTCCCCGCCCTCCCCCGCCAAAATAAGGCTGCCTGACTATGCCACGTTCCCCGCGCAACACCCAAAACATCATACAACTTACCGCGCGAAGGAAAAATCGCGATGCGGGGGAATGGATCCACCTGATCAAGGCCGATCAAATCCCACCCAATGGCGAATGGGTGACCCTCTCTCCCACTTCGGCGCAACGATTGGCCATTGCCGCACGCATAGGGGTGGAGGAAGTCCAGGACCTGCGCGCGCAACTTCACCTGATCCCGCATCAGGGCGGCCATGTGGTGGAGGTACGGGGGACTCTCAATGCCTGCCTGACTCAAATTTGTGTCCGCACACTCACGCCCATGACCACAACCGTAGCGGAAGAGATTGCAGCCTGGTTCGCGGATTATGATGGGGCAAGCTCCTTCACCCGCTCAAATCTCAAGGCCCAGCGCGACCGCACCCAAAATATGATGGAAGATCTGCAGTTTATAAGGGAAGAACAAGACGACCCCGAACCCATGAGCAACGGCCAAATTGATCTGGCCGATTTGGTTCAACAATTTTTATCGCTGGGCCTCAATCCCTATCCCGTGGCGGGGGACGACGGCACACAGACCGCCAACCATGCGGCCTTCACCACCGCGCCACTGCCTGACCGCCATCAAAACCAAACTCAATCGTCTATCCGTCAAAATCCTTTCCATCTGCTTAAAAACTGGCGCCCAAAGGATTAGGCGAGTAAGGATTAGGCAAGTCCTGGCATTTTAAAAAAATGATATAATTTGTCGCAGGGAAATATAGCTAATTGGAGTTGGAGGCAGGCAAACCTTTAATAAAGCGAGTGAGCTCACTCATCTCCTGATACTTACTGCTGCCGCCGCCCTCACTGATAATTCGTTCAATATCAATGTGCATATTGTGAATTAAATCTTCGAGCTGGTCACCCGGCACCGGTTCACACACAACCGAGGAGAGGCTAAAATCAGCCTTAAAAAAATCATGAAGCGTATCGTTAAAACGTGCCACAAACCGCAAGGCACCATTGGCATCGGCGTGTTTCAGACTCACTAAGAATTCACCTTTTTCGCAATAATACCCGTCATCAAAAATGCGTATGGTTTTTTGTATGGATTGTGAGACCATTTGCAGGGCCTCTTCATTAACAAAATATCGCGGATCGTTAAACCTCATAATAACCAGTGAAAACGGCAAGCCACGCCGCGATCTGCGCTCTAATTCCTTTGCCAGATCCTCCATCATGACACTTTTATGCCGCAATCCCGTAAGCGGATCGCGCGCCGTGTCGGTGGTTAACAAGTCCCGCTCAATGCGCTGCAATCTGATCATAAAATCTTCGTAAATTTGCCACAATTCGTTGAATTCGGATTGGGGCGGGGGGATACGATTGGTGAGTATGTGCATCGCCTTATTGCGAATGAGCTCCTCCACCGACAACAATTCTTTTACGATGCGGGCATAACGTGTTTTGGATAAAACCTGTTCACTTTCTTCGCGTTCTGCCTGCGCATACGACAAACCGCTCATCAGCCCGGAAAGCGAAGGCTCCTTTTCAGGGGTGAAATCCTTAGGATAAATTAAAGCTCGGCCAAAATTTCCGACTTCATGCAGCATATTGCTGGATAGGCTTTCAATAAAGCGACGCAAACAGTTTTTTGACTCATCATCTTTCATAACTCAACCTTACCATAGAAACACAAAATTTATCTTAAAATTTTAGAAACCCGAAACTTGCCAGATTGGCTTATCTTGTACATCAGGTTGAAGCGGTTCAAAAAATAATATCGTACAATTATGAATATGGGGAACATCTATAGACAATAGGCGGCCCAAAGCATGGAAGACGCCGCCATGTGCCACGATCAAAGGAATTTGAGGAGGGGCGGATACATGGCTTATCGTTCCGCACATACCCTGAAGCAGGCGCCGAAAAACCTTTAAAATCCGCGCATCCAATTCATCATAAGTTTCGCCACCGGGCGGAATAATACCGTTACCAATATCTCTGATACAATCTTGCCAGGCGCGCACACCCGACCATTCGCCCATCATATGTTCGCGCAAATCGTGATCTTGCGTGCAGGGGAGCTGCAGCACCTCATTCAAAATCAGGGCCGTATCCCGCGCGCGTGATAGCGAACTATGATAAATTTTACCGGCAGGATGCGGCATGAGGTGCAACCGCTGCGCTAGCTCAAGAGCCTGCTCGCGTCCCTTGGGCGTGAGAGGTGTATCCAGCTCCCCGCCCGCCACTAAATTTGCCAAATTGGCTTCGGATTCGCCGTGACGCACCAGATAGAAGGGAACGCAAGGTAACATAATATTTTCCACCATAGTCATTTTGTAGCTTTACAAGCCAACCAAGGCCTGCGCAAATTGATCCGCGTGGAATGGCTGTAAATCCTCAATATCCTCACCAACCCCAATCGCGTAAATCGGCAGGGAGAATTTATCTGCCAGAGCTACCACCACTCCACCTTTGGCGGAACCGTCAAGTTTGGTCACAACCAAACCGGTTAATTTGACAATTTGGGAAAATGTTTCAACCTGTGAAATCGCATTTTGTCCCGTGGTGGCATCTAGGACCAAAATCACCTCATGCGGGATAGCCGCATCTTTCTTTTTCAGCACGCGTGAGATTTTTTCCAATTCCGCCATCAAATTGGCTTTGTTATGGAGCCGCCCGGCCGTGTCAATCATCAAAATATCGCTGTGTTGCTCTAAGGCTTTCTCATAGGCTTGAAAGGCAAGCGCCGCCGAGTCTGAGCCGATTTCACTGGAAATCAGCGGGCATTTGCATCGATCCGCCCAGATTTTCAGCTGTTCAATCGCTGCCGCGCGGAACGTATCCCCCGCCGCTAAAACCACTTTCTTGTGATGTTTTGCGAAAAATTGATAGGCCAGTTTGCCGATGCTGGTGGTTTTGCCCACACCGTTCACCCCGCAAATCAGAAAGGTCAAGGGGCCCGTGCGTTCGCGTTCCAAATCCAGCTCCCGTTCGGATTTTTTGAGGATTTTGGCAATATCCTGCGCCAACGCCACCTGGACTTCGTGGGCCGAATTTTCCTTATCAAATTTTCGCTGACGTAGGCTCGCGACTAAAGAGGCCGCAGTTTGTGGCCCTAAATCGGCTTCGATTAACAAATCTTCGAGGGCGTTAAGCGTCTCCTCATCGGCGCGGCGTTTTGAGAATAAATCCCCCAATCCGCTGCCAATTTTATGGGATGATTTCGACAATCCTTCGGTCAAACGTGTAAGCCAACCGCCGCCCATTTGGCTTTTTTGCACCTTGAGTTCTTGCGCGCGCGTATTTTCAGGCACGACAGAACCCACGGGAATTTCTTCCAACTCATCAATCACTTCGCTTTCGGTTTCCAACAATTCGTGTTTTTTGAATTCCGGATCAAGGCTGGGGTCATACTCCACGGGTGGTTCAATCGCCGGGTCGCCGGGATGGTGGACGATTTTATCCTCGGCTTCTTCGCGTTCTTGTCGTTCATTTTTTGCTTTTTTACGCCAGAAAAACATGTGTGTGCCTTTGTTTTTGGGTTTTCATTAAGCTCTGAGCGGTTGTGACGAAGCCCCGAGATAATTTTATATCATAATATCAATGCCCTTTTTAGCATAGTTTTACCCCGCTAATCAATTGCAGTCTCCATGAGGACTCTAAAGGGCCGCGCTATAGGCTTCGGGTGATTTGAAATAAGAATCTTGCCCAATTTCCCAATTTTCAATCAGCACATCAAATCAGGACTAGGAATTGATCGCATTTTCGCCTAAAATTATTTTTATGACTCCACCGCATTATCTGAAAGAAATACGTAAGCAAAAAAATATGACTCAGTCCGACCTGGCGGAGCTGGTGGGGACGACTCAGGAAACGATTCAGCGTCTGGAGTCGGGGCGGCGGCGACTAACCTATGATTGGATTTGTAAATTGGCGCACGGGTTGGGCGTTCATCCATCGGAAATCACAGAAGGGCCAACCAAGATACAACCTCATGGTGATCGTGAAATCGCAATCTTGAACACGTACCGCACGCTTTCGGAACCTGACCAGCGTAAATTTCGTACATTGCTCTCACTCATCAGCAAAAATCCCCAACCCGAGGAGGAATAATTTTCTGAATCCGTAAAATCCACCGTCCATCTAAACCTTCCTTAAAATTATACCAAAATGGTATTTTTCACTTGTGCGTAATATACCAATATGGTATAAATAAGATACAGTGTAACTTTGGTATATTTTGGAGGAGTTTATGGAGCACAATATAACAGCGGATTTAACCCGCCACGCCAGTGAACGTGATAAATTGGCGGGCCAGCTCCTCAAAAAATATCGACAGGACTATAAAATGTCACAAATAGATTTCGCCGCACGGATTGGAGTGAGTTTCCAGCAATTATATAAATACGAATCGGGGCATAATCGACTGACCATTGGCCGTTTGATGGATTGCTGTGATGTTTTGAATATCTCTGCACAGGAATTTATGGGCAGGCTTGAGCATTTCCCACGCGGATGAACAGCTTTTCAACCTTTCTTTAACTTCCCTCCTTTACACCTAAAGAATTACGATGGACTAGACCATTCTTGGTTTGGGTAGACTCGAAAAAATGGTCTAAGTATTTGTTTTGTCGCATTTTGTTACGATTAACCGGCTTCCACTTAATCGCAAAATGCTCTAGGGCGTTATTGATAAGGAATTCAGATGCATTACAAAGCTCCGCTCAATCACATTCAATTTATTTTACAAGAAGTTCTGGATTTACAGGATTTGTGCAAGCTTCCCTATTTTCAGGAGTTTGAGCCGGCATTGGTCCAAAATTTTATCTCTGAAGCTGCAGCCTATTGTGAGGAATTTTTACTTCCCCTCAATCAGATATCAGACAGTCAGGGCTGTCATTTGGACCAAAACCAGGTCAAAACGCCTGACGGATTTCGTGAAGCCTATCAGAAATTTATAGAATTGGGTTGGCCGGCGGCAGGCACAGATCCTGCCTATGGTGGAATGAAAACACCCTGCGTTGTTTTGCTGATGATGGTGGAGTTTTTATCTTCAACAAACTCAGCGTTCGGCATGTATCCTGGTCTCTCGAAGGCGGCTTATAAAGCTCTCACTTTGCATGGATCGGAGGAGCTAAAGGCCACCTATCTGCCTAAAATTATTTCCGGTGAATGGACCGGGACGATGTGTCTGACCGAACCGCAATGCGGGACTGACCTCTCTCTCATCGCAACTAGGGCGGTGCCGCAAGGCGATGGAACATATGCCATCATGGGATCGAAAATTTTTATATCGGCCGGTGAGCATGATTTAAGTGAAAATATTATTCATCTGGTGCTGGCGAAATTGCCTGATGCGCCCAAGGGAGCTAAGGGGATTTCACTCTTTATTGTCCCCAAATTCTTGCCCCATGATATGAGCCAGAATCAGGTGAGATGCAGTGCCATCGAACATAAAATGGGGCTGAATGGCTCGGCGACATGCTCTCTTGAATTTGAAAATGCTCTTGGTTGGTTGGTGGGGAAACCTCATCACGGATTGGAAGCTATGTTCACCATGATGAATAATGCTCGATTAAGTGTGGCCCTGCAAGGATTAGGGGCCGCCGAAATCGCGCAGCAAAATGCCACGATTTATGCATCAGAGCGGGTCCAGATGCGTAGCCTGAGCGGCACAAAAAATCCTGCCAATGCTGCCGATCCGATTTTGGTGCATGCGGATGTGCGTCGTATGATCCTGACGGGGAAAGCCTTTTGCGAAGGCGCGCGCGCCTTGTCTTGCTGGGCGGCGATAGAAATTGATATGGCCGAACATCATCCTGATCCCTTAAGACGGGCACAGGCCGATGATCTTGTTGCTTTACTTACGCCGATTCTCAAGGCCTATCAGACCGATATGGGCTTTGATGTGGCCAATTTGGCCATTCAGGTTTATGGCGGGCATGGTTATATTAAGGACTATGGTATTGAGCAACTGGCCCGGGATGTACGGGTTGCGAGTATATATGAAGGCACCAACGGTATTCAGGCGCTTGATCTGGTCGGACGCAAGATGGGTAAAGACTATGGCCGCGTGCTGCGCAGCTTCTTTCATCCGGTTCAGGAATTTATTGCACGCAATAACGATCATCCCGTTTTGAAGGCTCATATGGGTTTGCTGGCCAAATCATTTTCTAAATTGCAACAAGCGAGTGCCACCATAGCCCTAAAATCACTCAAGAATCCTGATGAAGCAGGGGCGGCAGCCACAGATTATTTACGGCTTTTTGCCCTGGTCGCCATGGCCTATATGTGGATGAAGATGGCGGTGGTGGCTGTTGAAAAACTGAGCAAAAACGGTTCCGATGGAAACGCTGCGCCCCAATTTTCACCTCAATTTTATGCGGCGCGGTTGAAATTGGCGCGATTTTTTATGGAACGTATGCTCCCCGAAGCCGACTCACGCTTCCGTATGGTGATGGCGGGGGGTGAAAGTATTATGGCACCCAGCGCGGATGAGTTTCTAATGTAGCGGCCTTATTAGTATTTATGATTCTGCCCTGAAGAATTTTCTTCCCCTTTGCAGCAGTAGCGAAACGCGATATAGTGACGACAAATTAATTCATATTTTTTGCCAAAGGTTTTCGCATGACTGCACAAAACGTCGCACCACAAAATGCCGCCCCCGCCCTGCCCTTATTTTATAAAAAGCCGGAGGCGTTGGAATCCTCTCAGCATCGCACGCTTGCCTTAAGAAAAAATTTCGGGCTGAACTTTGCTAAGGATGTTAACGCCGTTCCCATTACCATGATAGAAATGCCGCAAATCTGCCATTTCTATCCCATTGCCTTTAGCCCTGATCCAGGTGCGACACCGGTGGCGATCCTTGGGCTACGTGATAATGAAAATCTTTTTATCAATGCTAAGGGCGAATGGCTGGAGCAAATCTATATTCCCTCCTATATTCGCCGCTATCCATTTATTTTTGCGGAAAATTCGCAAAATGACCAATTAACGCTGTGCCTTGATATGGTGAGCGAGGTAATGGAAGATCGCGGCGAACAACGTTTTTTTGGCGATGACGGCACCCCAACGGCACTGGCCAACAATGCCCTAGAATTTTGCAAATCTTACCATGCCGCAGCTCAACAAACCGCAGAGTTTGGCCAGGCGTTGGACGCTTCAGGCCTGTTGGTTTTAAGGTCGGCGGAAATCATGGCTCCCAATGGCCGCAAAATTAATTTTTCGGGATTCCGAATTATTGATGAAGAAAAATTGGCCAATCTGGATGATACAACTTTCCTCGAATTCCGCAAAAACGGCTGGTTGCCGTTTATTTATGCGCATTTATTTTCCGGTATGCAGTGGCAAAAATTGACCTATTTGCTGGAGAAAAAATTAAAATAATTTTTGTCCTTCAAAATATTCGGCCTAAGACAAAGCCTTTATAACGAAACGCCCATGGCACTTGCGACTTCCGTGACTCCCGGCTCTGATTTTTCCGCGATCTCGCCCTATTTACAAGTGCGAGAGTCTGCGCGGGCCAAGCGCTTGGCGTTGCGGGTGGAACCGCAGTCGCGCTGTGTGTATCTGGTGGTGCCTCAATGCACATCGCTGGCCACGGCCTATCAATTTGCGCTGTCCTATAAAGACTGGATTGCCGATAAAACCGGGAAATTTTTGCATTCTAAGCCGTTTCAGGATGGGGCCGTTCTCCCTATTTTTGGCGAGGATTCCACATTACGCCATATCCCCACATCATCCGTGCGCACCAAAATTTATTTCGCAGCCGAGGGGCCATATAAGGGGGATTTATACGTGGAAAGTTCGGAGTCAATCGTGCCGGCCCGCGTTGAAAGATTCCTGAAATCCCATGCTCATAAGATTATGGCCCCATGGATGCAGGAAAAGGCGGCACTGATTCAGACTTTGCGTAAAGCTTCTCTCCCTCGCGACCTTCGGAGAATGGCTATTACCGCGAGCAACAGAACTGATTTGCTGCGAAATATCCTGAACTGCAAATCATCTCGTTCCGCGCATATGCCCACGCCGCTTCTGAAAGTCAAGGACATGAAGAGCCGATGGGGCAGCTGTGCAGTGAGCGGTGAAATCAGCCTCTCCTGGCGATTGATTTTCGCGCCAATCGTGGCGGTGGATTACGTGATCGCGCATGAGGTCGCGCATCTCGTGCATCATAATCATAGCCCATCTTTCTGGACTCTTTGCCGCGAATTATCGCGTGACTTTGACGAAGGCACACGCTGGATGAAACATCATGGCTCAGAGTTGATGGTGTATGGGCTAGAAGGATCATGAACAGGTTCTTAGAGCCTGTTCATAATCTTTTAAGGAGGAGAAGGAGGAAGGCGAGGACAGTCATGTGAAGGCTGGTATTAAGATGACGCTCACAGTTTTTCCACAATCGTCGACATTTTTCAATCCAC
>JBDHTT010000050.1:0-9678 GCA_039808785.1 Alphaproteobacteria bacterium | reverse complement strand
GGGTTTAATGAGATTTTGGATCAGGAATATTTCGGCCCCCTTAACCCGCGGCAAAAGGAATATACCAAGGGCATGGGGGAGGCATCTCAACGCCTCCTCAACCTTATCAACGATATTTTGGACCTCTCGAGTTTAGAGGCCGGATATTTGGTGCTGCAATATGCGCCGATTGATATTTACCACATGCTGCGCAGCATTTTTGACCTCACCCAAGAATGGGCTCGCGGGCAATTGATTGAAATGACATTGGATTGTGACCAATCCATCGGATTTCTGGAGGCCGATGAACGTCGGTTAAAACAGGCACTCATCAATCTTATTCGCAACGCAATTTCCTACACTCCTGCCGCGGGGCGCATTTCCCTTTCGGCCATGCGAACGGAATCTTATGTGGAAATCACGGTTAAGGATACGGGCGGCGGCATTGCACCGGAAGATATTGCGCGCATCCTCAAACCGTTTGAAAAAACTCGTGCTGCTCAGGATGAAAAGCAATCTCGAATGATTCCGGAATTGCGTAGTGGCGCCGGGCTTGGGCTGACTTTGGTGAAAAATATTATTGACCTTCATAAGGGTGAGCTAAGGGTTGAAAGCGAAGTTGGGGTGGGCAGTAGTTTTACCATCCGCATGCCGCTGACTGCTACGCTGACTCCTACGCTTGCGGCCACGCCGACAGCTGTATCTATCGTGGATGCTCCGGGTAAGCTCACGAAAGCTGAGAAAAAAAACGGGGACTCGGGAACGGTTAAGCCTGTCGCTCAAGCTTCTAAAAAAATCAAGGAAAAGCCTCCTAAAAACTCGCCTGAAGACCTCCCTAAAAAACCGACTAAAACCGCAGCAAAAAATGCGGAAAAAAGCGGGGCTTTGTAAGCCATGCATATCCACCTGATTTCCGATGCAACGGGTGCTACGCTTCAGGGGTTAACTGAGGCCGCCCTCTCGCAATTCGATTTGCCGCAGGTGCAGCAAAAATTATGGCCTCAGGTGCGTAGCGAACGCCAATTGCACAAAATTATTGAGGAGTTAGAGTCCTTTGGTGGTATCGTGTTTTATACTTTGGTCGATGAATATTTGATCAGGCAGTTAGAGGAAACATGCCACGCGCTCTCCATCCCCTGCATTGCGGTGATGGCACCGATTCTGGACGGTCTGGCGCAAAGTTTAAAGCAAATCCCAAAGGGTAAGCCGGGATTGCAACATCAACTTGATGCCTTTTATTTCGCGCGGATGGAAGCCATTGAGTTTGCCATGAGTTTTGATGACGGGCAAAATTTGGACGGCATAGAAACGGCGGATGTTATTTTGGTGGGGGTGTCGCGCACATCCAAAACCCCGACCTGTATTTACTTGGCGCATCACGGCATTCGCGCGGCCAATATTCCGCTGATTCGCGAAGTTGATTTTCCGACTCATGTGCTGAGCTATCAAAAACCGCTCTTTGTGGGGTTGGTGGAATCGGCGGACCGGTTGTTGGAAATTCGCGCAACCCGCATGAAATCAAAGAACGCAAACTTTCATCATGGCGGCAACACTTACATTGATCCTGAACAGATTGAGCAAGAGGTCCAATGGGCGCGTAAATTCCTGAAATCGCAAAATTGGCCGATTATTGACGTGACCAAGCGATCTGTTGAAGAAACCGCCGCCGAAATTATGGTGATTTTGCAAGAACGCGGTTAAACCACTAGAGCATTTTGCGATTAAGTGGAAGCCGGTTAATCGTAACAAAATGCGACAAAACAAATATTTAGACCATTTTTCGAGTCCACATAACCGAAAAATGGTCTAAAAAAACTCCTTACCATCGCGCTACTGCCCCGATGACACAATCCACCTTGTAATCTCAATCCCCTCGGGGGCGGCGTTTTTCTTGTCGGTGCGGGTGATTTGCGTCTGAATCAACAATTTTTGATTATGGATGGAACTGGGCGCGACATCGCTATATTGCTGCACCTTCAGGTCATAAAAACTGGCCGTGACGGGAACTTGAACCAACCAGCTATATTTGTCGTCCACCACGCCTTCTTTTGTAACTTGCGGCACCCCGTCGGTGATAGTTTGCATGCGTGTTTGCGAGGATTGCAGCGTGGATAAAATCCCGATTTTATTGAGATAGTCCGTATATTCCTGCCACCCGTAATCGGAAAAGTTGGGCCGCAAAGCTTTGAGTGTCTCATTCCACCCGTCCGCCCGTAATGAGAGCGCGTTTGATACCACATTGCCGCCCCATTCCGCCACCTGAATCGCATTCATGTGCGATTGATTGATATCAAGGCTATTGGCCTGAAGCGTATTTTGATCATGACCATACAGGTCCATTAATTTTGAGGCCGTGGGAGTGGAGGGTTTCGCTGCGGCGGTTGATCCGCTCTGCTCGGCAAACGGAGCCTGCAAGGTTTTTTCAGGCTTTGGCGCGTTCGGGTCTTCCTTGGGGCCAAATAACACATCAAACATGGATCTGGCTTCGGCGGTCGGTAAAAAAACAAACAACAGACTGAGCGCGAACAGCACCAGCACTAAATTTTTCTCTATACGGTTTATGATGCGCCGTTTCATGTGATGCTCCCCCTATGTCGCAATTTTTCGATCAATTCATCGGTTGATGCAACCATCATGCCGCCCGCACGGGGCGGGGGCTCTTGAACCTTGATGAGTTTTAATTTTGAGGAGAGATCGACTCCTAATTCTTCAGCTTTTAAGGTAGCTAAGGGTTTTTGTCGTGCCTTCATAATATTGGGAAGTGCAGCATAGCGCGGGGTATTGAGGCGTAAATCCGCACTCACAATCGCCGGCAATGACAATCGCACGCGCTCCGCCCCGCCGTCAATCTCACGCGCAACCTCAATTAGTCCGCCATCCAAACAGGTGAGTTGCGAAGCGTAACTGGCGAGCGGCCAATTGACCAGCGCACTGAGCATCTGCGCGGTTTGATTACTGTCATCATCAATCGCTTGTTTGCCCATGATCACGAGGTTGGGCGATTCTTTCTCAATCATAATTTTCAATAGTTTGGCAACCATCAACGGCTCAATTCCGCCCAAATCAATCGCCAAAGCGGTTTCAATCAAAATCCCGCGATCGGCGCCCATTGCCATGGCCGACCGCACCACATCCTGCGCTGCTGCGGGGCCAATGGTGACCACGATAATCTCACTTGCTTTGCCTTGTTCTTTCAATCTTACAGCTTCTTCAACCGCGATTTCATCGAACGGATTGATTGACATCTTGACATTATTTTGTTCAACGCCGCTCAGGTCCGATTTCACCCGGATTTTTACCGTGTAATCAATCGCGCGTTTAATAGGGACAAGGATTTTCATGGGGCAGCTTTCATGATGTGGAACAAATATCTTTGCCACTAATAGACTCAAAACCCTCACTGAAATCAAGTAAAAATAATAAAACTCCACTGGATTCATTTGCATTTTCCCGTTATAAAGCGGCATGGATTTGTTGGATAAATTGGCGCCGATTGAGGCGCGGCATCAGGAATTGGCTTCATTACTCTCCGAAGGGGGGGCAACGGGGGATAAATTTATCAAATTAACCAAGGAATATGCCGATTTGTCCCCGGTGATTGACACCATCACAGCCTATAAAAAAGCCATCCATGATCAGGCGGATCTGGAGGCCATGGTGGACGACCCCGAAATGGGGGAGATGGCGCGCCAGGAACTCTACGATCTCAAGGGACGAATTCCTGAACTGGAACATCATATCAAACTCGCCCTGATTCCGCGCGATACGGACGATGCCAAAAACGCGATTCTAGAGGTGCGGGCAGGCACTGGCGGTGATGAAGCCGCGCTGTTTGCCGGCAATTTGCTCAATATGTACCGCGCCTATGCGCTGGAGCGCGGCTGGCGGTTTGAGATTGCCGAACTTGCGGAAAACGATATTGGTGGCATCAAAGAAGCGGTGGTGGAGATTGCGGGCACAGATGTGTTTTCGCGCCTTAAATATGAATCCGGCGTTCACCGCGTTCAACGTGTGCCGGAAACCGAGAGCTCCGGCCGTGTTCACACCTCCGCCGCCACGGTGGCCGTGCTTCCTGAAGCCGAGGATGTCGATATTGATATCAATGAAAATGATTTGCGCATTGATGTATATCGTTCGCGTGGGGCAGGGGGGCAGTCGGTGAACACAACGGATTCGGCGGTGCGCATCACCCATATCCCCACCGGCGTTGTGGTGGCGATGCAGGATGAACGGTCGCAAATAAAAAATCGGATTAAGGCAATGAAGATTTTGAAATCGCGCCTTTATGATCTCAAACGCCAGCAATTGGCCAATGACCGCGCCGCCGACCGTAAATCGCAGGTAGGGAGCGGCGACCGTTCGGAACGCATCCGCACCTATAATTTCCCCCAAAGCCGCGTGACCGATCACCGCATCAACTTGACCCTTTATAAAATCCATGAAATTATGGCGGGCAAGGCATTGGATGAAATTATTGACGCCCTCACCACCGAAGAACAGGCGGAAAAGCTGGCCTCCATGGGAATGCTCTAACAGCTTGTTCAAAAGCAACGCGCGGCGGCGAATTTTCATCAAAATTGATCCAAAAATAAATTTCGATACGAAGCGGCAAGTAATTTATTTGATAAATAAAACTTTGCTTTTATAAAAGTTTTTTCAAATTTTTTGGCCTGCAGTAAGATTGCTTTAACAAATTTCCTTCATAACGGACATCCGCACCGAAATCTTGTGCATTTCTTGATGACACAAAGCGTAAAAGATTGAAAAGGTGCCCCAATCGTAATAGTTTAAAGTGTGTAGAAATATGTCCATGATTCTTTCTGATTTATCCTTTCCCGAACCTATTCTCCGTGATCATGATGATGAATTGGCGGGTGATTTGTATGATGAGGGCGATGCTATCGCGCTTGAGGATTTATTGGCGTTGGCCGAGGATCTGACCTATTTCGCCGACCATGACCAAAATTACGGCAAGGGTCGGACCATGTTCGCGTGCGACGAAGATATTTTGGTATGGGGATTGGCGATTCTGTGTGAAACCCAGATTGGTCGCGCCATGGCCTATGATGCGCGATTTGAAGAATGGGCGTTGGAAATTGATGATCTTGATCAACCGCATTATATGCTGGATGCCCAATTGCGCATTTTAATTTTGCCGCGTTGCGCTGCGTCTTATGAAACTTTGGCGCGTTCGGCCCATGACCGCAGCCGATTTTTGCTTGAAATGGCGCGTGGTCTCCGGGCTATCTGGCATTCGATGACAGGGGTTTATGATGACCGGCAATTGACTATTGATGATCAAATTTTATGGGCACGACTGCGCCAGGCAGACCAAGATTTGTGCGCACTCAAAATGGCGTGGGAATTACGCACTCAGGGTCTCACCAATTTCTGGCGGCAACTTATTGCGTCCGAACTGGGGGATATCGCTATTCCCGCGGGGGATATCTGGGCCGAGGAAGCGGATAGAGACGCAGATAGGCTTGATCGGGATCATGCGATTGAGTGTGATGAAGGTTTAATCGGGGGTGATGCCAAAAATCCTGATGAGTTTTGTGCGGCAAAATTATGTGAGAGTTTTTCAGTTCTTGTTCCTCTCTGGCTCAAAAATGTCACGCTCACCAATATGTGCGATCACCATACGCTTGAGAAAATGGACCAGCGATTGCAAAAATCACCGCTTGATGTCGGTGGGGAAAAACGATTAAAGGTGCAGCAATTATTTATGCTCTCTGATATTTCTGGGGAGGGAAGTTATTTGGCGCCGATTGCCTATACGCTGTTGTTTAGGCCGGAATTCAGGCAATTGCATGACAAGCTGAACGAATCCTACCTGCAGCAAATTTTGGAAGAGTGCAGCATTCCTCATGCTCTGCCGATTCATTTTAATGATGAAAATTTGAAACGAAAATTTTTTCCGTCGCATCTGGATAAGTGGGTGTGATGGCGGGAACCATGCGCGGAAAAGCGCAAGAGACCATATAAAAAGACAATAAACATACACGGTGAAAGATGATGGAATGCTGCAGCAATTTGGACTCGGAAGCCCCTTCCTCCTCACCTTTTGCCACGTGCACAACATCCCCTGCATCCCCCGCGCAATCTTATGAAGAGCCGTTATTGTGGGATTATCCTGCGAGTGAGGGGGGCGGCGTTGACCTTGAGCCGCTCCGCGCTCTTGAAGCGCGCACCGGATTGACCGAACGCCAAAATATTGGCCTGCCAAGCCTGAAGGAACCCCAGGTGCTGCGCCATTTTGTGCGGCTTTCCACGCATAATTTTTCGATTGATCACGGGTTCTTCCCGCTCGGATCTTGCACCATGAAACATAACCCGCGCGTGAATGAAAAAATGGCGCGGCTGAACGGTTTTGCCAATATCCACCCGCTGCAACCCACCTCCACCATTCAGGGGGCCTTGGCCGTGATGGCGGAACTGCAACGCTGGCTGGGGGAATTGACGGGGCTCCAACATGTGTGCCTCACCCCGGCGGCGGGGGCGCATGGCGAATTGGCGGGCCTGATGACCATTCGGCGTGCGCATGAATTAAACGGCCAACACCAACGCCATATTGTGCTGTGCCCCGATTCGGCGCATGGCACCAATCCGGCCACGGCGACCCTCTGCGGTTATCAAATCCGTACTATTCCAACCCTTGAAAATGGCTGCGTCACGTTTGACAATTTCCGCGCGGCCTTGACTCAAACTGACCCGTTGGGGCGCGATGTGGCGGCGATGATGGTCACCAATCCCAATACATGCGGGTTGTTTGAACGCGAGATTGCCCGCTGCGCCGATGAACTTCACCGCGCGGGCGGCTATTTTTATTGTGACGGAGCCAATTTTAATGCGCTGGTGGGGCGTGTCCGCCCCGCCGATTTTGGTGTGGATGTCATGCATATCAATCTGCATAAAACTTTCTCAACCCCGCATGGCGGCGGCGGGCCCGGCTCTGGCCCCATCTGCGTCGGCGATGCTCTGGCTCCTTTTTTGCCGACCCCGCGTGTTGTCAAAGACGGGGAGGGATGGCGGATGGAATCTCAAGGGGACCGCAGTGAGAATTGTGGCCGCATGAAGGGTTTCCACGGCCATTTCGGCATGTTTGTGCGCGCGCTGTGCTATATGCTCTCTCATGGACGCGATGGCTTGGCGAGTGTGTCGCGTGATGCGGTGTTGAGTGCGAATTACCTCCTGAGCGAGCTAAAAAATGAATTTCACGCGCCCTTTGGCGATCGGCTTTGCATGCATGAATGTGTGTTAAGTGATAAGCTGCAAAAACAAGGCAATCCGCACCCGATCACCACGATTGACATTGCCAAGAGCTTGATTGAAAACGGTATCCACCCGATGACCATCTATTTCCCGTTGGTGGTGGCGGGGGCGATGCTGATTGAACCGACTGAAACCGAGTCAAAGGCAACATTGGATCATTTTATTGCGGTGATGAAGCACATCGCACACCAAGCCCAATCGGAGCAAGCCGAGCAGCTTCAGTCCAACCCTCAAACTGCCTTCCGTAAGCGAATTGATGAGGTCGGCGCGGCACGCCGCCCCAAACTGCGCTACAGATTATCAGATTAATTTTCAAAATTTATAATCATTATGTATCAATGACTTAAATGCAATTTTCCCGTTTTGAAATTTGCGCATGTTTACTTTTTTTTGATATGATTCTCTTATCATGAAGTTACACAAAAATTACAAAAATCTCCGTCAGTATATAAAAGGAAAGTCGAGGAAATCTCATGTTAACTCACTGATGAAACGGGCATGGTTTAAGGCCCACCATGCCAAGCTGCCTGCCTTGCGATCGGCATTCCGCGGGATTGAACGCGCGATTGCCGGCACATTTTCCGGTGCTGTGCTCAGTAAAATATGGATTGATAAGCTGCTGGGCGCGCTTAAAAGACGTAAAATTCAGCCCTCAATGAAACTGAGCGGAGTTTTCGCTTTGGTCGCCAAAAATTTAGCGCCGCAATATGTTTTGGCTCGGCAGCCAACTTAAGAATTTAATCTTCAAGAGAGCAAATTAGGGGTGATCATTGATCACCCCTTTTTTTATTTGCATTTTGTCCTATATAGGCGTATATAGGAATTATAGGCTAAAGCGAGGTTGATCATGGCTTTTTCATACGCATATAAGGTTGATCCCAATGGAAATCCTCCATCTTTTGTGATTGTTGAGGATGTTGCTGTGAGTGGAATGCAAGCAGCTAATCGAGAAAGTTTTGCGGGCACTGAAGGGGCTAACCTAGTAGATGCATCCATTATAGCCCAAATTAGGGAGGCTTTATTAAGATCTAAAAAAGGGCCTATAATATCAAATGGTATTGCTTGGGTTGATGCTCAAATTGCTGACACTATTCAATCTCAGTTGGATGGACAGCAAGAAGGATTGTGCCATAAATTTATTAGTGTCTCTTATCCTGCGAACTCCCGTTCTCGTCGTGATAGCCATGTAGAATTGTCCGCGATAGACGAAGTTAAAGCGGTTCTAGCACAGAGAATGCCTTTGGCTCTGGCTGAGCGTGTGGCTCAAGCGGTTGTTAGAGAGGTTATAGTCGGTAGACCTAGAAGAAGTGCGAGACAAAAAGTGGTGTACCTTGCTAGTGATGCTCTCAGCTTAGCCGCCTAAACTAAATCACTATTCTTTTCTTTACACAGGAATTAAAAGGGCATAAAACTGACTCCGTCTTGCATGTAGCTTAACAAGGATGGACCGTATGACCAGCGCCCTTTTAAAAACAATTCCTGAAAATCTTATGACTCAAGCCGATCTGTCGCGCCGCATGCGGCGGTTGCGCCAAAGTGATGCCATGCGCCGCTTGGTTCGTGAACATTGCTTGAGTACGGATGATTTTATCTATCCGATTTTTGTGGATGAGTCCTTGGATGCGCCGCAGGAAGTGTCCTCCATGCCCGGGGTATTTCGCCAAAGCGAATCGAGTCTTTCAACCTTGTTGAAACAGGTGGAACAGGCCAAAATCCCTGCGGTGATGTTGTTCGGTGTGTCCAATCATAAGGACCATGAAGGCAGCGATTCTTTCCGTAAGGGCGGCCTGATGGACCGCATGGTCAAACGCGCCAAGGATACATGCCCCGAGATGGTGATTATTGCCGATGCGTGTTTTTGTGAATTTACCGATCATGGCCATTGTGGTCCCCTGAATCTTCATGACCATGATGTCGATAATGACCGCACAATTGATAATATCGCGCGTCAGGCTGTGATCGCGGCCGAAGCCGGGGCCGATGTGATTGCGCCCTCCGGCATGATGGATGGCCAGGTCGCGGCGATTCGTGCGGCGCTTGATGGTGCCGGATGCACACGCACTGCCATTTTGGCCTATGCCGCCAAATATGCCTCGGCCTTTTACGGGCCGTTCCGTGATGCCGCCGGATGTGCGTTGGGTAAGGCTCCTGCCGGGCAATATGCCGGGCCCGCCAACCGTAAAACCTATCAAATGGACCCCGCCAATGCGCTTGAGGCCCTACGCGAAGTGGAATTGGATATTCACGAAGGCGCAGACATGGTCATGGTCAAACCGGGCTTGGCTTATTTGGATATTTTGTATCAAGTCAAACAGAGCTTTGGCATGCCGACCTTTGCCTATAACGTGTCGGGTGAATATTGCATGATCAAGGCCGCGGCGCGTAACGGATGGATTGATGAACAATCCGCGATGATGGAAATGTTGC
>JBDHTT010000049.1:0-9705 GCA_039808785.1 Alphaproteobacteria bacterium | reverse complement strand
CGCAAAATATACTCTAAAATCGGCGGATTGAGCGGTTGATCTGGCTTTGAGAGTGCCCGTTTAATCAAATCATCAATCTGGCCCCAACGGCGCACAACCGTTGTAACCAACATGCGCACAAAGGCGCGGTCGCGTTGCGACAGCGCACAAAAATCGGCGTTATCATCCAATACGTGATCCAACATGCTGCGTTTGGTGAATAGGGTCTGAAGGGCATTGAGGGCAACGCGGCGTGGGGTCAGTAAGTCACCACCCAAAGAATGACCGCCCCCCTGATGACCGTTCTGGCTTCCGCCTTGAAACAAATCAGGGGAAGGGGCGGGCGCAGTAAAGGGAGGCAGCGACGAATCAGACATTCAGGATTAAAAAAATCGGCAAAAATAAGAACGCGGGACCAGACAGGGAATTGTGGGACTCTAGACATTTATAAATATGTTCCGCCACTTTAACCGAAACAGACCGCGATTTCCAGTCCCCTATTCGCAAAAAATCGCCATGGCTCAAGTCATCATGCTTTCTCAATTTGCAACCCACCTGTGTGCGATTACTCAAAAAACTTTCTTTGGAGCACAATTATGCATTTCATAAAATAAAATTTTTTGATTTTGTCGTTTTTTCCTGTGGAAAAAGTTTATTTTTCCCTAATTTTTATGCTATACTAAAAGAATACAGCATATAATGATATATAGATCTAGGCTTTGGGGATTGTTTTGGGAATACCCTGTTAGGAAACCTTGGCCGCAAAGATTTAAACAAAATAGATGATTTTTTATCTATTTTCAATAAATCTTAAATGATTTGGGTGTATTAATTATAGATATAATAAATGTTGGGGGTAAATGCAGTGGGACACAGTCAAAATAGTCTGCAAACTTTTCCTGTAACGGAGATTGATCTATTACAAGATGCTCCTGGATTTGATGGCGTTCGAGCGCTTACTCGCATGGGGATTGATGGAATCCATCAGGCTGCCCCCAATACTTCAGGCCCTAGTACCTCTGTAACTCAGCTACCGAAAAAAGGGCTTGATTTATAATTATGAACATGATCGTTGGACAATTACCGGATGGAGATTTAGCGTTAGTATCGGACGAAACGCTGCCGGGCGATGTCAAGCGCATTGAATATTACCGTGACCAAAAATTATTTATGTTGATTTATGATCTGCCCAATCATGACGGCGATCTGATGCATTATGAACTGCGCGATGATGTCGCCGAAAAAGTTAAAAAATGCAGTTCCATGGTGATTGTCGAACCCGATAGCGTAACGGGACAAGCCATGGGGTATTATACCTCCCTGATCCAAATCGGCGCATGAGAACCTGAACCGGGTCTAAAAAACTTATTCAATATTTCTCTAAATTTTATAAAAAACATCACCGTCAATCTATTGTTTTATTCCCCCTATATTTTTTGCTCATTTTCTGTCATATTGGCGCACAGATTGTGGTCGCACAGGACCATATACATGATTTACGGGGATGAAAAAGATGCTCAAACGCGCTGTTAGTCTGGTTTTTGGCTGTTTAGTCTGTGGGATTTTGGCCCTCTGCGGGATGATCGCGGCGCCCTCTATTGCGCTGGCTGCGATGCCTGATTTTTCACATATGATGGATTGGCCGATCAAGCTTCAGGATGCCGCCACGCCGTCTATGGCGCATATCACCGATTTTCACAATTTATTGCTCTATATCACCGTTGGAATCGTAGCCTTTGTCACGATTTTATTGATTTATGTGATGATTCGTTTTAATGCGCGCGCCAACCCCACCCCGTCAACCACTACGCATAATGTGGTGTTGGAGGTGCTGTGGACCGTGGTGCCGGTGATTATTCTGATTATCATCGCCATTCCATCTTTTAAATTATTGTTTTTTGAAGCCAGAAACCCTGAGCCCGAACTCACCGTTAAGGTCACGGGGCACCAATGGAATTGGGAGTATGCCTATCCCGATTACGGCGATGTTTCCTTTACCGCGAATATTTTATCTGACAAGGAAATTGACCCCTCAAAGGGCCAGAAACGCTTGCTTTCCACTGATACGCCCGTCGTATTACCGATTGACACCAATATCGTGTTTGATATCACCGCCACCGATGTGATCCATTCCTTTGCCGTTCCGGCTTTTGGCATTAAGGTAGACGCGGTTCCGGGTCGCACCAATTCCACATGGGCGCGAATTACCAAGGCCGGCACCTATTACGGGCAATGTTCCGAGATTTGCGGCCGCGGCCACGGCTTTATGCCGATTGAAATTAAAGCGGTCCCCAAGGCCGAATTTGAAAGCTGGATTAAGGAGCAAGGGGGAACGATTTCCGTACTGCAAACACCTGCCCCATTCCAGTCTTCACCTGCTTCTGAGCCCGCTTCTGAAGCTGCGCTGCAATCTTCTAACCCTGCGGCAACCACTCCATCTGCCGCGGCTGCCCCTACTGCCGCGCCCACTCACTAATTTATAAGAACCCATTAATTCATAAGGATGATGAAAATGTCCGAACCCTCCGCCACACACGCTCATACTGATCCAAGCCATCATGATCATAAGCCGGGGTTTTTTACCCGTTGGTTTTGTTCCACGAATCATAAGGATATCGGCACGCTCTATATTATCTTTTCCATTATTGCCGGGCTGATTGGCGGCGCGTTTTCGGTGATGATGCGCATGGAATTACAGGAACCGGGGCTGCAATTTATCACCCCGGGGAATGAGCAAATGTGGAATGTGTGGATCACGGCCCACGGTTTGATCATGGTGTTTTTTGTGGTCATGCCGGGATTGATCGGCGGTTTCGGCAATTGGTTTGTGCCGCTGATGATCGGTGCGCCCGATATGGCGTTTCCGCGGCTGAATAATATTTCTTTCTGGCTGTTGGTGCCGGCGTTTTTATTGCTGGTGGCTTCTGTGTTTGTGGGGGACGGCGCCGGCACGGGTTGGACCATTTACCCGCCGCTCTCAGGCATAATCGGCCATCCGGGCATGTCGGTGGATATGGCGATTTTTGCGCTCCATTTGGCGGGGGCGAGTTCGATTTTAGGTGGGGCCAATTTTATCGCCACGATTTTCAACATGCGCGCACCAGGCATGACGCTCCATAAAATGCCGCTCTTTGCCTGGGCGATGTTGGTCACGGCGTTTTTGCTTGTGCTTTCGGTTCCCGTTTTGGGTGGTGCCATCACCATGCTGCTGACCGACCGCAATTTCGGTACGAATTTCTTCAAACCGGAGGGCGGCGGCGACCCAATTTTATTCCAACATTTATTTTGGTTTTTTGGCCATCCGGAGGTCTATATCATGATTCTCCCCGGCTTTGGGATCATCAGCCATATTGTCTCAACCTTTTCCAAAAAACCGATTTTCGGTTATCTGGGCATGGCTTACGCGATGGTGGCCATTGGTTTTGTCGGGTTTTTGGTATGGGCGCACCATATGTACACCACCGGAATTTCGGTGAATACACGGGCCTATTTCACCGCCGCCACTCTCATTATTGCCGTGCCGACGGGGATTAAAATCTTCTCTTGGATTGCCACAATGTGGGGCGGGTCGATTGAATTTAAAACCCCGATGCTCTGGGCGATCGGATTCATTTTCCTCTTTACCATTGGCGGGGTGACGGGCGTAGTATTGGCCAATGGCGGTATGGATGTTGCGCTTCATGATACCTATTATGTGGTGGCGCATTTCCATTATGTGCTCTCGCTCGGTGCGGTGTTTGCGCTTTTTGCGGGATTTTATTATTGGATTGGGAAAATGTCGGGCCGGCAATATCCCGAATGGGCCGGTAAGCTGCATTTTTTCACCACCTTTATCGGTGTGAATATGATCTTTTTCCCGCAACATTTCTTGGGGTTGGCCGGTATGCCGCGCCGTTATCCTGATTATCAGGACGGCTTAGCGGGGTGGAATTTCATTTCCTCTCTCGGGGCTTATATCTCATTCTCAAGCACGATTTTCTTTGTGTGCATCGTCATGTACACCTTGCTGTGGGGGAAACGCGTAGGGGGCAATTATTGGAACGTCCAGCCGAATACGATGACTCTGGAATGGACCTTGCCGTCACCGCCACCATTCCACCAATTTGAAATCCAGCCGACCATCAAATAATTTGAAAATACTTTGGCAAATTTCGAAACGAACTGAGTTTAAACATGGCATGGTTTTTATGGGCGTTGTGCGCCAGTCTATGTGCGGCGGCGTTGGCCGAAAGCAACCGAATTTTTAAACTTGATCCGCAATATCTCAATGCCTGGCGTGCGAGCTTTGCGGCACTTCTGGTCGGATTGGCGTTTCCCTATATGGAATGGCCGACGGCATCCACTTTTTACATTGTGGCACTGTGTGACGGTGTGGTAACGGGCATTGGCATGGTGCTGTTTTTCTACCTGGCCGCCAAACGGACGGGGCGGGTCTCAAGCATGATTTTGCCCCTTGCTGCGGTTGGATCTTACCTCACTTGGTGGTTGCTCCACCCCGAATCGCGGCCCGATATATTTGAAACCCCGGCTCAGGCCTTTTTGGCGGTGGTCTCGGCCACAATCGTGATGGTGAGTCTTCAACGGATTCGCAATAATGACGCAAGTTGGGAAAGCTTTCTGCTTGTTCTCCCTGTGGGGCTTGCGTTCGGGCTTATGGATGCGTTGATTAAGGATGTGATTGGCCGCGATTATCACCTTTACGGCATTGTGCTCAGCTTTTCTTTCGTGGCACTTGCGTCTTGCTCTTGCGCCTCTTGGCTTGCAGTGATTCCGTTCCCTGTCGGCGGGCGCTCCTGCCGCTATAATGATCCCAAACTTTTATGGGGATCATTTTGGTGTGCGTTTTGGACTGCTGGTATGGTGTTGAGTGGTGTATTCGCCCTCACCCTCGCTCCGCATCCGACCTTACCGGGATTATTAATGGCCATGACTCCGGTATGGCTTCTGATGTTGAATATCTTGCGCCGGGCGGAAGATGATGTATCGGTGATTTCCAGCCTGATCCTAATTTTTGGGGCTATTGGGCTTTTGCTGTCATCATTATAATCCTTACGAGGAAGCGAAGTCCTAAGGTGTCTGCCAGATTTTTTGAATCTTTTTAGCACAGAGCAAAATTTTGTCCCTTTGCATGAAAACAAAAGACCCTTTTTTTATAGCTCTCAATTACTCATCGTGCTCTGCTGATGTCGCTCGTAAATCCTGTGCGCCACCATATTTCAAGCAAGCGGAGAGAGATTTTGTATGATTTGAGAGTTGGCTTTTCACCTCATCTTTGGCAATGTCCATTTGCGCAATATAATTTTTTAAATCAGCCTCTAGTTTTTCTAGACTCTGCAGCAATTTATTTTGTTCCTCAGGCGATAAAGACCATAACTGCTCTTGCAAAAACTCCGGAGTCAGAGACAGCTCATGTGCCAGAAAACTTTCTACATTTCCAGCTGTCTCATACTCTGTCAAAATATTTTGTAATGTATTCATGGTTTTGCCTTTGGGTAATGAGGGCGCGCAAAGAGTGCGTCACGCCCTAAAGGTAATCAATTTATACCCTATCCTATCTCACCGCGCTGATTAAGTCTTGGAACATTTGATCAACGGTACTCACTACTTGCGCAGCTGAGGAATAGGCCTGTTGCGCCACAATCATCTTATTGAACTCTTCTGATGTGTCGGTGATGGATTGTTCCAACGCACTGGGAACAATATTACCGGCATTCCCTTGGCCCGGTAAACGCAAATTATAATTCCCGGCATTTTCGTTTTCGTCGTAAACCGTTCCTTCAATATGAGTTAATCCACCAGGGTTGGGGAAGGTTGCAATCGGGATCTGGTACACCGGCATCCGCACCCCGTTTTCAAATGAGGCAGTCACAAGCCCGGTTTCATCAATCGTGATGTCGCTTAACTGCCCGAACCGTACCCCATCTTGGTCAATCAGGTAAATCTCTAATCCCGGAGTGGTGGTGTTGGACGAGAATTGCGTCAAACCGTTCGTTTGCCCCACGGTTCCCCAATCAAGCGTCAATGAGTTGTCATTCGCGCCGCTGGTAAAACTGGTGATAGAAAGCCCGGGAGTTGCGGGTGAAAAGCTTGCAATCGATCCGTCACCATTAAAGGTTACATCAATGGTTTTTTGTGCACCGGCGGTGGCAGTATCAGTATCCAATGTTCCCGAAGTTGTCCCACCATTGGTAAGAACAGGGTCGGTAAAGGTTGCCGTCCAATCATTGGGGCCATTTTTGAGCCAAGTAATGGCGATCGTATGCGAAACCCCCAGTGCATCAAACATCTCAATGGAATTGTTAAACGTATCACCTGTGGCGGCATCGGCTGGCAAGTTCATATCAAATCGAATATTGGTTGTCGGCTGCGCTGTTCCGGAAGTCTGGTTGACGTCGATTGGTTCCAGCGAGTTCAAGTCGTTTGCACTGGTAGAAATCACGTTTCCTAACTCATCCGTCCGTTGCCCAAGCAAATAATAACCCTCTGAGTTTAGAAGATATCCTGAAGCGTCGGTTGAGAAGCTTCCGTTGCGGCTGTAGGTAAAGGCAGATGGCTTATTGAGCACATTGTCCGTGACCACAAAGAATCCATTGCCGTTGATAGCCACATAAGTGGATTTATCATAGGCCTGAATTTGCCCTTGACTGTCCATATTTTGGGAGGTGGTAAAGACCACACCGCCAGAGCTGAGGCCCGATCTTGACTGGTTGCCCGTTACCAAGGATTGGAACGACACTTCACGGGTTTTATAGGCTGTGGTGCTGGCATTAGCGATGTTTTCTGCCACAGCGGCTGTGGCGGCTGATTGGGCGCGAAGACCGGAAACCGAGGCATTAAGGGCGCTGTTTAAACTCATTTTTCACTCTCCTGATGTTAAAAATTATGCCGTTGTTAAAATTGTGCTTTATGTTGCGGTTATTGTGGTGGTGGTTTTAGAGGTCGATGAAGGAGCGTTGACGATTTTTTGAACGTCGCTGATTGCAAATAATATGCCCCCGGCTTGCAAGTAAGTGCCGGAACTATCCGATTGCACACTATCGACTTTGACGGTGGTATGGATTTGCGGGGTAATCGCGCTGCCTGTGGCGTCTTTGGCCGTCATGGTCATTTTCAGGACCGATCCGTCGGGGAGCGAGTTGGGTAGGTCACTGTTCGCTAGGCTGAATTGATAAGTCCCCGCGGCCATTTGACCTGATCCCGCGCTGTTTTTCATTGTGCCGGAATATACCTTTACGCCGTTTGAATCTGTGATTTTAATATCTACTGATTCTGCTTCTTCTGGCAGGGCATAGGTCCAATTGGCCGTGCCGCTTTGCAAGCTGGTGGTATCGCTCGCCAAATCCACACTCTGCCCGATATAATTAAAACTATTGGTGATGGCGGTTTGTTTTAAAGAATCCGCCAACGTGTCCAGCTTGGTATTGGTGCTAATTTGTTGTTCCAACGAGGAAAATTGTGCCAACTGCCCGGTAAATTCTTTCGTGTCCATTGGGTCGAGTGGGTTTTGATGCTGCATTTGGGTCAGCAGGATATTTAGGAATTGGTTTTTGAGTTTTTCCGCCTGATCAGCAGCACTTGAGATGCTTGACGAGCTTGAGGATGTGCTTGAAGAAATCTTGGTCCCCGCCAAGGCTGCTAAATCGGTCCCGGTAGAAATTTGTGTTAAAACGGCCATGATTAAATCCTATAGGCTAAACATTATGGTTTTAACACTGCAATATCCGTGCCAGATTTTGCGCAACATTTTAAAATTGCAGGAAGTCACACTGCCTGCAATTTTATGAATATTAAGAATACTCTATGCTGCAGAGCGATCGAGAGCAGGTTCTTTGTAAATATGAACCTGAAAAAAGCCTGAAAAATACGGACAAAAGACAGTCTCATCCTCGTGTCTGAAAAGTGATTCTGGATTGAGTCTAATAAATTTGTTGGTTCTTACTTGCGCAGTTTCATCTTGACCAAATAATCATTCAAATCCTTCCGGATCTCGGGTGCCAAGAAATAAAGCCCTAAAATATTCGGCACCGCCATGGCGAGGAATGTGGCTTCGGAAAAATCAATGACATTGCCAAGCGATACACACGATCCAATGATCACGAAAACAAGGTACACAATACGAAAACCAATGGCCGTGGCCCGGTGGTCGCCAAACAAATATCCCATGCATTTTTCCCCGTAATACGAATATACAATGATGGTGGAATAGGCAAAAAGCGCCACACACACCACCAACGCCATATCAAACCACGGCAACACCGTTTCAAATGCACTCGATGTCAGGGCAATACCGCCCACGCCCTCATGTCCCACATAAACGCCGGAGGTTACAATCACCAACGCCGTCATAAAACACACCACCACCGTATCAAAAAACGGCCCCAATCCACCGACCAACCCTTGACGGGCCGAAAAATCCGTTCTCGCCGATGCCTGAATAATCGCCGCCGTTCCCAGCCCTGCTTCGTTGGAAAAGGCCGCACGTTTAACCCCCGCCACCACGGCCCCCACCAAGCCGCCCAAGCCCGCATCCCATGAAAAGGCGGAGGTAAAAATAGTCCCTAAAGCGGGTAGAATATGATCGGCGTGAACCACCAAAACACACCCCCCGCACAACATGTAAAATATCACCATAATGGGTGTAAGCTTTGACGCCACCGCAGAAATACTATGGATTCCGCCCAGTGTCACAAGCCCGGTTAACACCGCCAAAATCACCCCGAATAACCAGGCTTTGTCATGGAAAAAACTGGCTTCGCCCCCGCTCGCATACACAAATTGTTGATACATTTGGTTGGATTGAAACATGTTGCCGCCACCCAACGCCCCGCCGATGCAAAATACGGCAAACATCGCCGCCACCCCCGCTCCCACGCGGGGTAAATTACGAGTCGCAAAGGCGTGTTGAAGGTAATACATAGGGCCGCCCGCCACTTCGTCAGGACGTTCAGGGTCCGGAAATTGGCGGTATTTATGCCCCATCATCACTTCGGCGCATTTTGATCCCATACCGAAAAACCCGAGCAACACCATCCAAAACGCCGCCCCCGGCCCGCCCACGGTAATGGCCACCGCCACCCCCGCGATATTGCCCAAACCAATTGTGGCCGATAAACATGCCGAAAGTGATTCGAAATTGCTGGTTTGTCCGCGCGCCGTGGATTCATGATATTTGCCACCCAGACATTTTATGGCATGGCCAAAAAAACGGATATTGGAAAAATTAAGATAGACGGTAAAAAATATTGCCCCCGCAGCCAACCACACCACCACTAATGGCACATCCGCTCCGCCAATTTGTGGCCCCCAAAACACCACGGATTGCACCCCCCGCGTTACAATCCCAAAAGCCTGATCTATAGTTTGGTCGATGGTCATGTTAAACAAAATCCCTTGCATCTGCTACAGTGCCACCTTGAGGAGGCATACTAAATTGGGCTCCACCATTTACATGTCCGGTATTCAAGTCACATGGTTTTAGGATACCTTGCTTCCACATTGATATTAAAGGACCAATCTTATTGATATCATCAATCATCTCAAAAGCTATCATGACCGCATCTGGGCCGATAGTATTTTCGCTACCTGAAAGAACATAAGTCTGAAAACTTTCGCCCTCATGCTTGGCACCCATAATTTGGATACCGCCATTGCCATCACTCACAACTGACACTTGTGAAAATACTATATATCTTGGCTCACCATTTAAGACTCTATAACCAATTACGG
>JBDHTT010000048.1:0-9985 GCA_039808785.1 Alphaproteobacteria bacterium | reverse complement strand
TGTGGATATCCTACGCGATACGGATGTCACATTTTCCGGGGAAACAGCACTTAATAATGGCCTGAATGTTGGGGTTCTGGTCAATGCCGATGGCGATGCCGGCGATGATTTTGCAGTTGAAGACAGTTTTATATTTATCGCAGGTTCTTGGGGGCGTTTGAGCCTGGGGGCAGAGGATGGACCTGGCGTATTACTTCAGGTGGCGGCCCCTTCAGCCGATGCCAATATTGACGGGCTTGAGACCTTTGTTTCCCCCTTTAACTTAGAGGCAACAAGTTTGGCCGGAACGCATTTGGCTGAAGAAGTATCGAGTTTTGGCCTTGACTATGACAACGATCTGACCGCTGGATTTGATAAAATCACTTACCTCACCCCTGTTTTTGGCGGATTGCAAGTCGGCGTTTCCTATACGCCCGATATTGCGAATTTTGATTCGGCCTCACGCGCCCTGAACGGCAATAGCCCGGAAGATGAGCTTGATCAGTTCGGCGAAGCGTGGGAAGTTGCGGCCATATTTCAGCATGATTTTAACCCCTTGCTTCACCTTAATCTGGGATCAGGCTATACGCATGTGGGCGTTGAAAACGATTCATCGCTTACCGATATAGATGCCATTGAAGAATGGAACATCGGAACTGATTTTGATTTCAAAAACAGTGCGGGACGTAACATAGGGTTGGGCGCAGTTTACACCCAAAAATCAGGCGGTATAGATGATCGTTATGATTCCCGCACGTTTGTTTTGGGTGCGGATTATATGCCCAATGGCTCCAGCCCTTGGACCTATGGCGTATCATGGTTGAATAATAACCAAGAAGAGAACGCAGACCAAGACATTACAAGCAATCGTTACACTCTGGGCTTGCAATATCACTTGCTTGAGGGGGTGAGCTTGCGCGGTGCGGTTTCCCATCTTTCGGCCGATGTTCCAGCTACGATTGGCGATGATTTTGAGGGCACAAGCCTGACCATCGGCACGCAGATCTTATTTTAAAGATATCTGCCCTTGATTGGTTGATTTCAATTGCGGCTTTTGGCTTTGGCATGAGGATTGCATATCATTCTATATGATCAAAGCCACAATCCCAGTTCCGGACTATCAATCTTCTCAGAATCCAGTGGGTATTCGGGCCAATCTCTCTGGCGTGAGTATATCGGGCACAGGGGAATTTGATAAGTCCGTGACTCCGGATGCAATATCTAAAACCGCAGAAAAATCGAAATTCTCACTCTTGTTGCAAAACGCGGATCGTACCGCCGGATATATGCCAGTATATCACCCGACAACGCCCGCATCGGCGGCGATGAATGCATCGATCGAACCCTCCGCGGGTCAGGATGCAACTGCGTCCCCCTCCTCCTCACCTTCCTCCTCAACCACTGCGCAAAAAAATCAGTCTGAGTCAGCAAATGCCACTGATCAAATCGGATTTCTTGATTTTTTGGATATTATTAACCCGCTGCAACATATTCCGATCATTGGGAATATCTATCGCTCAGTGACCGGGGATGACATCAAACCTGTGGCAAAAATTATTGGGGATTCTATTTACGGTGGCCCCATCGGTGCCGCCACCGGTATGATCACAACCGTTATTGCGCAAAGTCATGCGGAGAATAAAAAGGCATGAACTTGGTCCCATGGCATTTAAATGCCAATTCTTATCCCAAACTGACTGGCCCTACCATGAGAGGCTCGGGCTCGATATTCCACTGCGATACCTGATGCGCCAAATCCAATACCGGCGGCAGCCGTTGAGAAGTGCGCCCCCATCGCCACAGATGTTCCAATGCTCCTGCCGCCCACCATCCCCAGTGGACGCAGTGGCGGCCCACCATATCCTCCTATCCCACCTTCATATCCACCTGCGACATATCCTCCCGACGCGCCCCCGCCGACAGACAGGCCGGCAGATACTTGTGACCCGCCAAAAAAATTCCCTATCCCCTGAACCAAATTGGTCAGTAAATTTTTTACACCATCGACAATTCCACCAAGGCTAAAATCCATATAATCACCTTCTTTGATATTAATCATTTTTAATAATACAAAAAATTAGTTAAAATATTATGGAATTTTAAAAAGGGGGTTTATAAGTTTGATTTCATTCTTATGTGGATTCCGGTGTTGAGAGCTGTTAAATCTGTCTGAGTTAGACTTGCCATCAATATACGAAAAATTTACATTTCATGACTTTCACCGATCAACCTGCCCCCTGCCCCCCTTGCCCTACTACGCTGGGCGTTCACAAGCCTTCGCTCAATATCCTTTTATGCGCCCCACGAGGTTTCTGTGCGGGGGTGGACCGCGCCATTCAGATTGTTGAAAAATCATTGGAAATCTACGGTGCGCCGGTGTATGTGCGGCATGAAATCGTGCACAATAAATTTGTGGTGGAAAACCTGAGGTCCCAAGGGGCAATTTTTATTGAAGAGCTAGAGGAAATCCCGCCCCACCACACGGAGCGCCCCGTGATTTTTTCGGCCCACGGCGTGCCGAAATCTGTGCCGCTCGATGCCCAATCGCGGCGTATGTTTTATATTGATGCGACCTGCCCTTTAGTGACCAAGGTCCATCATGAAGCCATGCGACACTATAAAATGGGGTTGGATATTGTTCTAATCGGCCATGCGGGCCATCCGGAGGTCATTGGCACGATGGGCCAGCTCCCGCCCCACGCTGTGCATTTAGTGGAAACGGTTGCGGATGTGGGAACCCTCAATATCTCCGATCCGTCGCGCCTGGCCTTTTGTACCCAAACCACCTTGTCCGTAGATGATACAGCCGATATTGTGGCGGCCCTCAAGGCTAAATTCCCGCACATCATCGGCCCAGGGCGAGAAGACATCTGCTATGCCACCACCAATCGACAAGAAGCCGTCAAGATGGTGGCACCAAAGGTAGAGGCAATGCTCATTCTTGGCTCCCCCAATTCCTCCAATTCGAATCGTTTGGTAGAGGTTGCCAAGTCTTACGGTTGCCCCAACGCCCTTTTAATTGGAGATCAAACGCACATTCCATGGGATCGTTTGGCGGGGATAACTTCGCTGGGATTGAGTGCCGGGGCCTCTGCCCCCGAAATCTTGATCAAAAATGTGATCGCGGCGTTAGAGGAAAAATATAGCGTAACTGTAGAAGAGATCACCCTCACCCGCGAACATGTCACATTCAACATTCCGCGCATTTTACGGGATGCACAGGATAACTATGCTCAAGGCCGGGATAGACAGACAAAATGACTCTGGGCCATATCTTCGACCCTCTTTTTATCATTTTCATTTTTGGATTTGCCGCCGCTGTCACCTGCACGCAAATCAAGAATCGCCGATGGATGCTGTTGACCAAATTCACGGCAGACAGTTTTAACGGCACATATATGTTGTTCATGGGCGGCGTACCCGGTGCACTCGCTTGCTATATTGCCGGTTTGGGTGGGCTTATTCAGGCACTCACGCCTGATAGATATCTTCATGCGACCAAATTGCCGCGCATCATGGGCGCGATTTTGCTCTCCATCGCCGCGATTTTTGTGACCTATCATCAGCCGTTGGACGCAGTGCCTTTGGCCGCCATCATCTTTTGTCGATTTATGGAATTGCACCGTAACCCTGAGCGCATCAGGCTGGCCTATTACCTCGCGGGTTTTCCGTGGATGTATTATGTCTTTGAAAAGGAAATTTATTTTTCGCTGGTCTCCATTGCCTGCATGAATGTAATGTTTTTGGTCGGTCTGATCCGGCACCGCCCAAGACCACGGCCGGAATCAATTGAACCGGTTTAGCGATGTATCACGTGATATTTCTTACTGGCTATTTTTAAAAAATTAAGAAATGTTCATTTTTACTTGATTTTCTATAATATTTATCATATAAAGTCATAATATCAGTGGGAATGACAAAGTGGCTGTGAGCTACTTTGAGGTGTTAGGGGCGCGACCTCAATATTATGACTATGCGATGATTTGTGTAAGGAATTTAAAATGAGTCTAAAGGGGGCGTTCATGACGGCAATTTTGATTGGATGTTTTTTGGTAGATGGCTACATCAATAATCTTGATAAGAAAGATCCACCCGCACAGCAGTGCAGGGCGCCTTCCCAGTCTGGTAGGACACTAGTTGCTGGTGAATGGAAAGGAACGAGATGGGTGCCTTCTACAAGTCCGCCAGCGACGCAGGGACGTCCCAATCCGACAAGAGCATGTCGTCCTTAACCACAACATAAAGAAAAAGGGCGAGAAACCCGCCCTTTAGAATTTTTATCTCAAGCTTCCAAAAGATTAGAAGTTGATTTGGGTACCGAGAGTTACGGTCGTTGCATCATCATCAACAACATCGTCATCACGTTCGGTGTAGGCAACAGAACCACGGAAGGTCATGCCTGGGCCATAGGTGTAAACAACACCACCGGTGTAACGATCAAGATTGATTTCGTCGTCACCATCTTCGTTCAAGTAAGAAATACCGAGTTTGTATGGGCCGGTTGTGTAATCACCACCAACAACCCAAGTGTCGACATCAGAAGTGTTATCATCGAAATTGGTGTAAATTGCACCCAATCCGAAAGCACCGATATCCAAATCAACACCAGCATTCCACTCTTCAACATCGTTGTTAGCAGAAGTGTAACCAGCACCGAGGATCACGCCAACATTCTGGACCATGCCTTCGTAACGAGCAGCAACTTCCCAAACGTCATCATAAGTGTCGTTGGTCGTCAAAGTTTCGTTACCGGTCAAAGCACGTGAAGTTGTGTCAACTTCAGGAGTGTACGACACACCGGCTTGGAAACCGGAGTAAACCGGAGTCAAATAGGTGATTTTATCAGCATGACGAGCGATGTCGTTAGCATAATCAGCAGCACCAAAAGTGGTTGGGCTGATATACTGACGGATACCGTCGATATTGTCATCAGCGGACGGAGCAGCAACTTGCAAGAGGTAAGCAGCACCATCTTCGTCACCGAAGTTTACACGTCCCCAGCTTCCAGCGAAGTAAACATAGGACTCATCAACTTCAAAGCTGTCGCCAGCATCAGCATAAGTTTCAATGTGCGCACCAACAGTCAGACCGTTGTCCAAAGTGGTTTCACCGCCGAAGTGAACTTCAGTGTGACGCAAAATGTCAACAGCGTGAACATCATCTTCGTTGGTGTAGTTGACGTAACCTTTAAAATGGCCGCCAAGATTCAGTTTAACGCCTGAGTCGTCTTGAGCGAAAGCCGGAGATACGGCCAATGTCAGAGCAACAGCAGCAGCGCCGAGCATAAATTTATTCATGGAATATTCCTCCAAAGTTTGTTGAATTCCGTAGCCAAGTTCCTGAAAGGGCCGGGCCACACTTACGTGCCGCAGATTTCAGGAATCCAGACAGACACAGCGACTATATTCATCCGATCAGAAATTTTTGCAAGCGCAGGAACGGTAATATCTTATTAAAGGATTTAAGTGTTGTATAAAAAACACGTTTTTATTGACATAACTCTCATACCCCTACGTTTTCTGCATAATCGGACCCTGCCATTACAACCCAAGGTAAGGATTGCCCTAGAGACTCATACTTTTTCTCTTCACTCAGGCACGCATCAAGCCCCTTACGGAAATTTGGGTAACACAACTTGACCCCCAAATCTTGCTTGATTTTGGTATTTTTGACCGATTTATTTTCGGAATAAAAACTCAAGGTAATCGGTGCCAGATTGGCATCATCGAATCGCACCAAGGGCGGCGGCTCCTTCCCCAAAAGGCGCGATGCATAGGCGATGACTTCATGGCTCGGTGCCGGCTCATCATCTGCTACATTGTAAATCTGTCCGGGATTGGGTCTTATCATGGATTTCAGCAGCGTTTGGGCGATATCCTCCACATGGATGCGACAAAACGCATGACCGGGCTTGATAATTCGGCGGGCAATGCCGCTACGCACGGAATCCAGCGCACATCGCCCGGGGCCATAAATCCCGGCCAGCCGAAAAATATGAACCGGAATTTGGTAAGAACTCCACAGCGAAAGCCATTCCGATTCGGCCCGCACCCGCCGCGTACCACGGATAGAGGATGGCTTGACATTGGAATTTTCGTCCACCCATGCCCCGTCACGATCGCCGTAAACCCCCGTTGTCGAGAGATACCCGACCCATTCCAATTGCGGCATAAGGTCCAAAATATGATCGGCATGGTAATGAAAAACCGTATCACCACTTTGATCGGGCGGGGTGGAAATCAAGAGATGCGTTGTGCCCTCAAGCATCCCTTCCGGATCACCCAGCGGTTTTTCGCTATCAAATATATGCGCCTCAATCCCGTTTGATCGCAGGGCGGCGCGTTTTTCCATCCCGCGTGTGGTCCCCGCAATCCGCCATTGTTGCGAATCGCTTTGCCCGTCCATAGGTTGGCCGAAAGAGCTTTCCGGACTAGTTTCCAATCTGGGCGCTTGTAATTGTGTCGCTAAATAATGGCACGTATAGCCAAAACCAAAACAAAATAGTTTTTTGGGTTGAGTCATTTTATATCAGGGTGAAAGGGCATAAGTTATTAACAGGACATATATGCCTGTTCCGCATCCATTCTAACGAAAATATTATAAAAAACAAGTGGTTATTTGAAGGCAAAAACTACCTACAACCTGTTCTTAATCCCACAGATTTCCTTTGAGTTTCTTGAGCATTTGGGAATGGGACTCGCTTTCTTCAACCGGGATGGCGAATTCCCGCGGTGGCCGATAGGGTTTCCGGCTCGTTTCAATCGTCATATTGACTTGAGAGAGCGCAGAAGCCCGCCCCGAATCACTATCCACCGAGAACCCTAACCCATGCTGGCGACCGCCCAATAATTCCAGATACACATCCGCGAGCAACTGCGCATCCAGCAAAGCCCCGTGCAGTTCACGGCCCGACAAATCAATGTCAAATCGCCGACATAATGCATTGAGGTTCGCAGGTGCACCGGGAAATTTGCGCCGCGCAATATGCACCGTATCAATGGCATCCTTGAGTTTTAAGGGCGGGGAACCAATGCGCGAGAGCTCCGCATTTAAAAATTTAATATCAAATTCCGCATTGTGAATGACTAAGGTTGCGCCCTGAATAAACTCCATAAAGCTAGAGGCAATCTGAACAAAGATCGGCTTATTTTTCAAAAATTCGTTTTTGATACCGTGAACGGCGATGGCGGCGGCGTCAATCTCACGCTCCGGATTGATATATTCGTGAAACACCCGACCGGTGGGCAGATGATTGATCAATTCCACACACCCAATTTCAATCACACGGTCCCCTTTTTCCGGGTCCAACCCCGTGGTTTCCGTATCCAAAACAATTTCGCGCAAAGGAGAATTTAAGGGGGAATTTAACGCGGTGCTCATCTATCAATTTTCCTCTTTGGAATGATTTTATTCACAATCTATAGGATTTTGGTGAGTTTATATTTATAAATTTTCTCAAATGGCGATATGTCACTCGCCGACCCAGAGACGTGGGAATAACAACATCAGCGCGTTTTTTCTTTTCACTTTGCGGCTTTTGGCGCGCGAGAATGGCCGTCAATTTCTCCTCATTCATCTGCCCGCGCCTCATGACCCTTTGACGTTGGATAAAGCCGGGAGCATCAACACAGATCACGGCATCACAGCGACGATCCGCCCCCGTTTCATAGAGTAGAGGAATGTCCAAAACAACGATTTTGGCCCCCATGCGCCTTTGATGCGCGACAAAACGCTTTTGCGCCTCCCACACATACGGGTGCAACAAATTTTCCAAAAATAATCGCACTGTTTCGTCTTGAAACGCCAAGGCTCCCAATTTTTGGCGATCAATGCGGCATGTCTGGCCGCTCCAGCACTCGGGCCAGGCACTGTGAATGACCCTGATCACCTGTTTGTTACATTCAAGCAAATCATGAACCGTGCAGTCAGAGTCAAATACAGCCACGCCCATCAGCCGCACAAGGCTCGCTGCCGTTGATTTTCCCATTCCGATAGAGCCGGTTAAGCCGATAATTTTCATGTCTAGTAAGGGGTGAATAGAGGGTTGAAAGACAAGGATTTTGTACGATTTTGGCGGAATTTTCTATTTATTAAGGAATCTAGGATACTCTTATTTGGGGTTGTTTTCCAGTTTCAATATCTATTTTGGGAAAAAATAAATCCATATGTCCATGGTCATTACAAATTGCGACAAAATTCCAGATGTTAAGCTCATTATTCCACAAAAATTTGGGGATGATCGCGGATATTTTTCTGAAACCTACAAAAAATCTGCCGTCGAAGATAGCGGAATTTTCATTGATTTTATTCAGGATAATGAGTCACTTTCCACGCAAACCGGCACTGTGCGCGGGCTGCATTTTCAATTGCCACCCTTTGATCAGGCAAAATTAGTGCGGGTTTTAAGCGGAGAGATTTTGGACGTTGCGGTTGATATTCGCCCCCATTCCCCTACCTATGGCGATCATATCGCGCTCAAACTCAATGCGGAGGACGGACGGCAACTCCTCATCCCCACCGGCTTTGCCCATGGTTTTTGCACACTTACCGACCACGTCAAAATCTCTTATAAAGTGAGCGCGCCCTACTCAAAAGCCCACGAAGGCGGTATTATATGGAACGACCCGGATTTGGCTATCCACTGGCCCGTGAGCAAAAGCGAATTTATCTTGTCGGAGAAAGATAAGCTTCTCCCGCATTTCAAAGCACTGCATGAGCTTTTCAACAAGAATTTCAGGGGCCCAGCAACATAACACTGCGGAGTTATAAAATGAAAATAACGATCAAAGACTTCATTTACTCAACGATCACACTTACATTTTTGTTCTTGATCACCTGCGCATCAACATATGCGCTGTCTGTTTATTTTTCACGACCTTTCCTAGGAAGTTACTATCCAATTTTTAACGTTATTGCCTTCGTATTTGTATTCGGCGTGAGTTGTGCCCTTTTTATTCAAGCCATGGTACATTTAAAACCGTTTGAAAGCGGGAAATTTGACATGGAATCCGATCATTTTACCCAATGGAAACTTTACATTGTTATCTACGAATTCGGACGTAAGGCCATAGCCCCCTTTATTGTGGTGATCTTGAAAACCCCTTTTGAAAAACTCTTTGGTGCAAAAATCGGGATGAATGTTGTGGTCTCTGGAACCTTAGTAGATAGTCACATGATTACCATCGAAGATAATGTCATAGTGGGCCAGGGATCAATTGTTGCCTCACATTACATGAATAGCGGTGAAATCGTTCTTCAACCGACTATCCTCAGAAGAGGCTGTACCGTAGGGGCCGGAGCCATCACCATGTGTTGCGAAATTGGTGAAAATAGTGTGATTGCACCACTTTCCTTTGTGAGACCGGGAACGATAGTGCCTCCCAACGAATTATGGGGCGGATTCCCCGCCCGCAGAATTAAAAAGCTTGATGAACAAGTGTCCTGATAACAGGGGGGATTTACGATGAAAATTATTGTGACAGGGGGGGCGGGATTTATCGGCGCGCATGTGGTGGAATTATTACTCTCGCAAGGGCATCATGTCGCTAATCTTGATAAGCTGACTTATTCGGCCAACCCCGATATTTCGACCATGTTTCGCCATCATCGGCAATATAGTTTCCACCGGATTGATCTGCTCTATCCCGAAGCCATACGCAGCTTATTTGCCAATTTTCAACCCGATGCGGTGATGCATTTAGCGGCGGAATCCCATGTGGACCGTTCCATTGACGGTCCGCGTGATTTTATCCAAACCAACATTGTCGGCACATTTAATTTGTTGATGGCCAGCCTATCCTATTGGCAAAAACTCCCTGAACCGCAAAAAACAAAATTCCGTTTTCATCACATTTCCACCGATGAAGTTTATGGGTCGCTCGGCCTCAACGGCTATTTCACTGAAACCACACCGTACCATCCCAATTCCCCCTATTCCGCCAGCAAAGCCGGCTCCGACCATCTGGTACGCGCATGGGGAGAGACATACGGCCTGCCGGTTCTTATC
>JBDHTT010000047.1:0-10330 GCA_039808785.1 Alphaproteobacteria bacterium | reverse complement strand
CGGCCATGACCGCCATCCCTTGCGCGGCGTAATATCCGACCTCGTCAAAAATCGTCATGAACGGAGTGGCGGAGTTGGTCGGCTTATTCTCAATCACCGTGGCTGTGTCGCCCTCAATCGTGGACCCCAACGCGCCCCCCATCATCCCCTTAATGGTGGCGGAAACAATTTTCCCCAAATTGGCTGCTTCGTCCGCTGATTTTTCGAGTGCGGGAATAAGTACTACCAGCATACGGCGGTTGAGCACCACATCAAGCATATCAACATCCGCTGCCTGAGAATCAAAGATATACCCGTAATCATCGGCCAAGGATTGGAGGGAGCGTGTAAACTGCATCGACAGATAACCGTGCTGAGTCTTGGCGGTGGTGGTATCCATCATCGGTTGATCTGGGCCCATCGGTTTATCGCGGCCTTCATCGTCAAACGCTGCATCCACAAATCCCGGTAGCGTATCCAAATACCCTTTCAACCCTTGGCGGAAATATTCAGGAATTGTCTCATCGCGGGAAAGTTTAATAATGCTTTGCAGTGTCAAATTTTGGCGGATGATTCCCACACTCATCGGAATATCCAGATTGTCGCGCCGCCATGTAAGCACGGGCATCAGCGAGCCAATCAAGGATACCGCCCGTTCTTTCCACATTGCGTTATCGCCCTCGGCGTCCGGCATCAAACTGACCAACATTTGGGTGAGGTAAGAGGCAGAACCGCTTGAAAACGGGTTCATCGTATTGGATGGGGCTTTGCGGTCCGAGTTCCCGGTCATGTAGTTGAGTACAAGCAAATCATCGTCACGACCAAATCGCCGCGCAAGTGCGGAAAGCGATGACCAAAGATCGGTATCGGCTTTACCGTCAATATATACAAAACCGGACCCCCAAGCGAGCGCGTTACAGGCCATGCCCCGCAATCCCACAGTTTTACCCGACCCCGTGGTTCCCAGATATAACACATGGGTGCGGGCATCATTATTGCTGAACCAAACTTCTTCGCGGTCCGGGTCGGTATTACCCAAATAAAGGATCCCTTCAGGAATATTATCTTTACTATGTTTATCCTTGACCTTTGCACCAATCGGCATTTTAAATGCTAAAGTTTTATCCCGCCCGCGCAGCCATAGAAAATACAAAATGCCTATTAAAACAACGACATCCGCCCATTCCATTAGGCCGGGAGAAAAGTGGAACCCCACTCCGAACATAAAGAAAATCATAAAGGAATGGGATGGTTGTTGGAACCAATCCGCCAACCGCGTGGTCAATGGCCGCGCATCCCGCAGGAGCGATTTATGCGAAACTTCATATTTGGTGTTTAGTGCCATTGATGCTCACGCTTGGGTTTTACAAATTCACTTTTGCCAAAGATGGCATTAATTTTACCTATTCTTTAAAAAATCTTCGGCTGACATTGACTGCCCACTTTCCATAGCTCTGAACTCACCGGTTGTTTGCGGTGCCATCGCTTTATCCCCTTGGGAATACATCAATATGCCATAGGAACCGTACAATAATATCACAAAAACTACAAAGGATAAAATAATATATAAAATTGGTTTCAGGAGGTACTTGATCCAGGGGTTTTGGGCAGAGGTAGGTTTTTCAGATGGGGTGAGGGATGCGGGACTCATATGCTCCAAAGCGTCTTGAGCAATCATCATGGCCTTTAAGGCTGCTTCCTTGGTTAGAAAATTCGCAACAACGTGATCAGAAAAATCATTGTCAATATTGCTGACAAGGCTAAAAATTTCAGAATTATCTGATTGCGACCGGGTCACGCGCAGCGTTAAGTTTCTATAATGCGCAATATCAATTTTCCACAAGACAGGCTCAATCGCACTGGGCAGGGATAAAATAAGCACTCCCTCTTGCATGCGTGCACTTGGGTAAGGTGGGGAGTCCATGCTTGTTTCAATTGTCATCTTAAAACTCAATATTTCTTTATATCACAATAAGTTGAAATTTGTTTTTAATCTTAAAAATTACTATATTTATCTACTGGTTATGATTTTCACCACAAGCATTTGATTTGATTATATTTTTAGCTTCCTTTTACTTTTTTAACCCCGCTTTTCTTTGACTTGCTATAATCCAGTGGTGGTACGGGCCGCGCATTGGGAGAGGCAAAATATTCGGTCATCGACTTCACCGCATCCTCCATTTTTGGGCGTGGAATGGGCCGTTGAGCCATTTTTTCAGCCTTATAGTGGCACATAGCTCCCAAAGCCTCCATATGAAAGGCTTGCCGACCCAAATTATTCAGCGGATACCATAAAAGCCGATCATGGCCGCGTAGCCATAAAAACTGGGCCGGAGCCAGAACCCCGCCTTCTTCCCGTGCCGTCAAAAGGGCGCGGAGCATAGCGGTATTTTCATAGGCATGTTGATTGCACTTGGTTAGGGTTTTGCCGCTTAAGTCCCTATTTTTTAAGATCTTTCTGGCTTCACGAATAAGTTTTGAGTCAAGACGCAGGCCTTTTTCAAAACTCCAACACATGGATAATCGCCCCAGCATATCATCGGATTCTCCCCGTTTGCGTGCAGCCTTTAAACAGATTGCCGCCAATAAAACCTGACGCTCCGGGCTTAAATTAAGCGGCCCGCGCCACGGCCCACCCAATTGCTTGGCGAATGCCCGCGCTGTGGCGGCTTCATCCAATTTATTATTATGAATGGGAACATTGTTGTACGCCACCCACTCTTCAGGGCCTAAGGCTTCGGCAAAGGCAGGAAGTTCGGCGGGAACGGGTGATCCCGGCGGGCGTGGCGGTTGATTAGCAGGGTTAAATGTCACAAAGGGTGATAAAATCGCAAAATTTTTCGATTGACGCTTGATTAGGTGGTTGATATCCAGTTTGGTCCTGAACCCGCATTTGGGCCCATAATAGAGCGCCCAAAGCGCAAAGAGCAACAGAATTGCCGTAAAAACTAAACGGATGGGGTAAAGGGCCGTGATCGCTACAACATCCATCACCTCGGTGTTGAGTTTTTCTTTGGGCATATCCTTGACATAGTCGCGAATGGCCCCTAACGTCCCGATTTTTTTATCACCGTCCATAATTGCATAATCATCGCCTAGAAACAGCGAGGAAACATACATTTCCCCCACGCGCATCCATCTGAGCAAGCTACGGATGTTATCGGCTTGAAAGTGCCAGAGAAGTAGCAACAGGGCAAAGAATACCCCCAGCAAAATAGCCATTCCTATGGCATTTTCAGATCCGGTATTTGCTTTATCTGACACGCTTGCACTCGATAAATTTTATTGTTAATGCCTTTGTGGGCAAACCTGCACGCCCACCCTTTGGGAAAGGATGAATTCCTTCCCTCAATAGTATAGAGGCAAAGATTTAACAAATTTTCCTATGAAAATCCACAGGATAATTTTTTCGAAACAATCATTTTAAGATAGATGTACTACATTTCGTTAAAAATGTCCTATTTTTAACGAAATGTAGTATAGTCAAAATAATTTGGTTTGGTTATAAACCTTGGCACAGAGTTGATAATACTCTGATTTTTACAGATTATGATTCGTCAAACATCCGCGATATTGTTTCTCTCATGCTTTGGCTTGCAAAAATGCCCCATTTGGTGCGGCGGGTGAGGATATCATCGGCGCATTTGGCCCATTCTTGGGTGCGGAAATAAGTTACCATATCCTGTAGTTCTTGATCGGAAAATTCATCAATATTTTTGTTTTTTTCCAATGGATAAGGGCAGAGTGGCAGCGGAGCGTGCGCCGTCCAGCTTGGTCCTATATGGGGAAATTGCGGCCTTAAAATTTTCTCCATCACCTCTTCGGCCAAAACGCGATAGGTGGTAATTTTCCCGCCAAAAATACTGAGCAGCAGCGGGGGCGGGTTGGGGGCGGTGTGCGGTTCGTTGGAATATACCTCTAGGTGATAATCACGACTAATCTTGCTTACATCCTGATGCGCGTCTTGGAATAATGGCCGCACGCCGCAATAATCAGCGATGATATCTTGCGGGGTTGTTTGCCGTTTGAAAAATTGATTGAGGGCGGTGCAGAGATAGGCGCGTTCTTCCTGGCTTGCCTGCACTCCTTGAGGCATTAATCGTGGGTCACCGTCAAAGGGTTTCTCGGTCGTGCCGCACAGCGTATAGGGACCATAGGGAAAGACAAAAATCACGCGCCGATCAGAAAGCTGCAGGAAATACGCATGATCGCCATCATAAAGTTTGGGCACAATAATATGCGATCCCTGCACCAGCGTGAGGCGCGGCGTTGTGGGAGTGAGGAGTTTGAAATCCTCTAGCAGGCTTTGGACACAAGGGCCGGTCGCATTAATCACCGCCCGCGCATGGATCATTTCAGGAATGGGTTGAGAAAGGGCTTGGGATGTGGTTTGATTGGCGGGGGGCATTTGCGATTCAATTGTAATCCGCCATAAATGATCGGCGCGGGAGAGGCTCACGACTTTGCAATAGTTGTGCAGGATGGCCCCCTTACGCTGGGCATCAAGTAAATTCAGAATCACCAGCCGCGCATCATCCACCCAACAATCATGATAAATCATGCCTTGAATATCGGTGTTTTTGAGTGGCGCACCGAGTGGAGTTTGCGCGAGATTGAGCATGGAGGATCCGGGAATACTGCGCCGTTTGGCCAGATGATCATACAGAAAAAGCCCCAATCGCACCATCCATGCGGGGCGCGGTGCATTCACATGCGGGATACAGAATTTCAGAGTTTTGACGATTTGCGGCGCGATTTTGAGCAAGACTTCACGCTCCGCCAAAGATTTACGCACAAGGCCAAATTCGTAAAATTCCAAATAGCGCAGCCCGCCGTGAATCATCTTGGAACTGGCGGAAGATGTCCCGCTGGCGAAGTCATTTTGCTCTAGCAAAATAACTTTTAATCCGCGCCCAGCGGCGTCCCGCGCGATCCCTGCGCCATTAATTCCGCCACCAATGATGCACAGGTCGTATGGCTCAAGCATTATTGATTGAGCGGTGACCAAGCAGGGTCGGAACCGTTGCCCGATGATTTCAAGAGATGTTCATTCTGGCCTGTGAGGTCTATACTGTATAGATGAGACTCGCGGCCACTGCCGCCTTGTGATTCCTTGAAGAACGCCAAAACCCGACCATTGGGTGCCCAGGTTGGCCCTTCGACATGGAAGGCTTGAGTCAATAAACGTTCGCCAGATCCGTCGGGGCGAATGACGCCCAAATAAAACTGACCACGCAGCATTTTCACAAAGGCAATCAAGTCACCGCGCGGCGACCAAACGGGGGAGGCATAGCGACCTTCGCCAAAGGAAATACGCTGCGCATCGCCGCCATTTGCACTCATCACATAAATTTGTTGGGTGCCGCCACGGTCGGATTCAAAGGCAATGCGTGATCCGTCGGGGGAATAGCTCGGTGCCGTGTCAATGGCGGTGCCGCTTGTGACCTGCACCGGCGCGCGGGAGCGTAAATCCATGGTGTAAAGGTTACTGCTGCCGCCCTTTGATAGGGACATGATGATTTTACTGCCATCCGGGGAAAAGCGCGGCGCAAAGGTCATGCCGTTAAACTCTCCCACCGATTGTTGCCGCCCGGTTTCAAGGTCATAAATATACACACGCGGTTTATTGCCGACAAAAGATAGATAGGTAATGGTCTGGGTATTCGGCGAAAAACGCGGCGTGAGGACAAGGTTATTGCCATCAGTCAGGTAACGATTATTGGCGCCATCCTGGTCCATAATCGCCAATCTTTTGATTCGCTTGGTGGGGGGGCCGGATTCGGCGACATAGACAATGCGCGAATCAAAATATCCGCCTTCGCCGGTCAAACGTTTGTAAATCTCATCCGAAATAATATGTGCAATGCGCCGCCAATTTTGCGGCGTGGTCATATAGGCCATACCCGTGAGTTGTTGTTGGCCAAACACGTCAAACAACCGAAACTCAACCCGTGTACGACCGTCCTGCGTGCGGGTGATGGTGCCGTTCACGAGAGCCTGAGCATTAATCGTTTTCCATTCGTTAAACCGAATCTGGGTTTGCATGGACACGGAATCCTGAATAAAGGAGCGCGGATCCATGACCTTAAATAATCCTGTGCTGCCCAAATCACTTGAGATCACTTGCGGGATAGAGGTGGAAAATTCCTGCCCCGCAACATCCTGGGCCACAAAATTGGTGATGGCGATGGGGATTGGATTTACATTTCCCTTGGTGACTTCAACCCGCAATTCCGCATGGGCAGGCGCGGCAGCCATGCCCAGAAACGCAATCAAAATAGTGAGGGAGAATATTTTTTTCATCATGGTTATGTGTCCTGAAAATTTATTCGGAGTCTTTGAGAATAAGGCCCGCAGACATACGAAAGCCTAGCAATAATTTATAGCGATTATGAAGATATCAAGAGCAAAAGGAAATAGTTTTTTCACAAAAAATTGAGAAAATATACTTGGACTACTGAACTTCTGGACGTTGTCACTTCGCTCCTGACGTAGTCTCCCTACGCGGCGTCGCTTGTTCCTAGCCAGAAATTCAGTATTCCGAGTATACTCAGAAAAATTGTGGTCAAAAATTTCAAAGGACCTGCTGCGACTCAACAGATCCGCTACGCCTCATTCGTCAGGGAAACAAATGATTGTTTGTTCGGTTGATACTCAAACAACTTCCCGCTCTCCATTTCAAAAAGCCAAGGATGGATGGTAACGCGGTTTTCATCTAATGCTTTTTGGACGCTGGGGTAAGTTTTCAGATTTTCGGCACTGAGTAAGACAATCTCTTTTTCTGTTAATTTGATTAATTCCTCATGCTCACAATGATGGCCGCAATGATGATGGGCGCGGTCGAGTGCCTGTTGCGCTACCTCAATAAAGCTTGATATTTCTTCATCTTCCAGCTTTTCCACCAAAGCCTTAATCGCGCCGCATTTCGTATGGCCAAGGATAATAATATGCTCGACCTGATTATGAATCAGGGCGAATTGAAGGGCGGCAGCCAGTGCTGTTCCCTTTTTATAAGGGCGTACAATCGCCCCCATGGCCTTATGGGCAAAGAAAGTCCCGGGTTCGGGCCGAAATAATGTCGCAGGGTTTGACCGCGAATCAATGCATGAGATGATAAAGTAATTCGGGGCCTGGCCTTCACGCACCAAACGCGGCATGATTGAGGAAGAATTTTTATAGGTTTCATCACGAAACGCGCGAAAACCTTGTAATAAAATATCGGTCACGGTAACTCCTTAAATGAGGCTGCAAATGAGGCTGCAGCCTATTTATAAAACAATTTACCCTCCGGCGCAAAACTTAAGGAAATTTTTGAAAAAATCGATATAACTAGCCCTTCACAAAAGCGTAAATACCCTATATCCTGTTGAAAATTACTCAATGATCTCACCGCTGCGTTAGCTTTTCATCAAACTTATTTTGGCAAAATACATCATGGCTGAATTTCGACTTCCCCCCAATTCGCAAATCAAAAAAGGTAAGGACCTCAACGCGGCCCAGGGCGCAAAGCGGAGCAAGAGTTTTCGGCTCTATCGTTTTGACCCTGATTCGGGTGAAAATCCGCGCTTTGACACTTATACGATTGATTTGGATCAATGCGGCCCTATGGTGCTGGATGCCTTACTCTATATCAAAAATAAGCTTGATTCGGGGCTGACGTTGCGCCGATCGTGCCGTGAGGGGATTTGCGGATCTTGCGCGATGAATATTGACGGGCATAACACGCTGGCCTGTTTGAAACCGATTGAGGATGTGGGGGGGGATGTGCAGGTCACGCCGCTCCCCCATATGCCCGTGATTAAGGATTTGGTACCCGATATCACCCATATTGCCGCCCAATATGCGGCCATTGAACCGTGGATGAAGACAGATTCGCCGTTGCCCGCGCGTGAGAGGTTGCAAAGCCCCGAAGATGCAGAATTATTGAACGGGGCTGATGGCAAGGGGCCGGCTGCCTGTATTTTATGTTTTTGTTGTTCAACCGGTTGCCCCAGTTATTGGTGGAACGGTGATCGGTTCTTGGGTCCCGCGGTGCTGCTTCAAGCCTATCGATGGATAGCAGACACGCGTGATGAAGCCACGGGGGAAAGGTTGGATAAGCTCGAAGACCCTTTCAAACTTTATCGTTGCCATACGATCATGAATTGCACGAAAACCTGTCCGAAGGGGCTCAATCCCGCGCAGGGAATTGCAGAGATTAAAAAACTCATGCTCGCACGCAGCATATAGAGGATTTTGCTATTAAGTGGAAGCCGGTTGATCGTAGGATCAATGGGGCGGTTTACCGCTGAGTTGGTAATTTCGTTTTCAGGAAATCAACCGTAAGGGGCAGGGCGCGGATCACCTGACCCTGATGCCCCAAAAGCGGTAGGTTTTGGCCATTTAATATAATCTGTAATCCGCCCGCATTACCCAATGTCATGATTAAATTCGGTTGATCGGCAGGAACCCAGTATTCTTCGCCGCTTGAGAGAACCCGCGACAGAATGATTTTTCCCTCCAGCGTTTTGATCTCAAGCCACACATTCTCATTGGCGCGCAGGACAATAGGATGTTGGGCGATGGCGGCCTGAGTCAATGTGTCAATATCGGCCACCTCAACCGGCGATGATTGGGGGCTTTGTTGTTGGGGAGCAGTATCAGTATTTGTTGTAGGCACACTGGAGTTTTCTCCATTTGAATTTTGTGACGGTGCCTCTTTGATAGCCGCCGGCTTAGTAAGCAAAGTGACTTGTTCCTTTAAGTCTGCAGGAACTTCAGTGATTGCTTGTGGTTTTCGATGATTGCCAAATTTGGCCACGTAAAGTCCAAGACATATCGCGAGTATACAAGCGACAATCAACAATGTTTTGAGCTGCGGGATCATGTGATCAGAGTCCATGCGCTGCTGCATAGGTGAAGGCGCAGATTGTGCCGAGGCAATGCGTTTAGAAGATTGCCGCTTGACAAGTGAGACAACCTTATCACCGTCCAGCCCCAAAAATTCAGCATAAGATTTGATGAACCCAAGAGCATAAATCCGCCCCGGGAGGTTTTGAAACTGGCCATCCTCAATGGTCTGAAGATAAGAGGCTCGGATAAAGATTTGTTGCTCAATTTGTTCAAAACTTAATCCTGCACGTACTCTCGTGCGCCTTAGAATCTCACCTACACGCAGTTCTGTATGTCCTTCACGTTGTGACCGTTTGGGGGGCGTAGAAGGTGAGGGAGGGGCAGAGGATGACGGGTCAAGAAGCATAGAGTCCGTGTGGGCGGACATATCCGGTGCATGGTTTTCAAAATTGGATGCGCTCACGTTACGACCCCGTGGCGCGCATATCTGTTTTTCCCAGCCCAAAGGCCTGATGCAAGGCTTTGACGGCCTGTTCCGTGAATTGTTCATCAATCAGGACGCTGATTTTAATTTCTGATGTGGCGATGGCCTGAATATTGATCTGGTGGTCGGCAAGAGTGCGAAACATCGTGCGCGCTACGCCGCTATGAGAGCTCATGCCGATGCCGATGATGGATATTTTGGCAATTTTAGTATCGATACGAATTTGTGATTGCTGGGCAATGGGCAATTTTTTAAGAATTTCAACGGTTTTTTGGGCGTCAAGCTTGGGAACTGTAAAGGTCATATCCGCGGTTGAACCGTTTGTGGAAATATTTTGAACAATGACATCCACGTTAATGTCGGCCGCACAAAGAGGGTCAAAAATTTCTGCGGCTGTCCCCGGAGAATCGGGAATTCCGAGGATTGAGATTTTGGCTTCGTTGCGTGTGAAGGCCACACCGTTAACAATTTGTTTTTCCATGATTTTATCCTCTGAAACAATCAAGGTTCCGGGTAACTGGCTCCCCACCTGCGGTGCAAAGCTTGAGAGTACTTGAAGCGAAACATTATAGGCCATGGCGAGTTCTACCGAGCGCGGGTGAAGCACTTTGGCTCCTAAAGCTGCCATTTCCAGCATTTCTTCATAACTCACCATATCCAATTTTTGCGCATCGGGCACCATGCGCGGGTCGGTGGTATAAACGCCGTCCACATCAGTATAAATGTCGCAGCGATCGGCGTTGAGCGCCGCAGCAAGCGCAACCGCCGTTGTATCAGACCCGCCGCGCCCCAAAGTCGAGATACGGTTGCTGCGTGAAACACCTTGGAATCCTGCCACAACGGGCACGATTTTGGATGAAAGAGCCTGTTCCAAATTTTCGGGCGGAATATCATCAATGCGCGCACGGCCATGTTGATCACTGCAAATCAAAGGAACTTGCCACCCTGCAAAGGATCGGGCTTCAATGCCGCGTTTATGAAGCGCAATCGCCATAAGGCCGGATGTCACTTGCTCCCCGCTTGCCACCACCATAT
>JBDHTT010000046.1:0-10698 GCA_039808785.1 Alphaproteobacteria bacterium | reverse complement strand
GGCCAAATTCTGGCGACCATTCCCGAAGCTTTGCCAAGTGAATATGCTCAGGCACTCCAAAATCTACAATCCAATGCGCCGCCAATGGGGTGGAGCTTTGTCAAACGCCGCATGCGCACCGAACTCGGCGCGCAGTGGGAGGAAAATTTCATCGAATTTTCTCATGAAGCTGCCGCCGCCGCAAGCTTGGGCCAGGTCCATCGTGCGCGGTTAAAGGATGGGCGCGAGGTTGCCTGTAAATTGCAATATCCGGATATGGATTCGGCCATTGCTGCCGATCTGGCGCAATTAAAATTTATTTTCTCGGTTTACGAATCTTATGATCAGGCGCTCCAGACTCACAATATTCACGATGAAATGCGTGACCGGCTATATGAGGAACTGGATTATAAGCGCGAAGCCCGCCACGCCGATTTATATCGCCATATTTTGTTCAAGGAAACTCAGGTGCATGTGCCGGAGGTGGTCCATGAACTCTCCACCGCGCGCCTCATCACCCAAAGCTGGATGGAAGGCGAAAAAATCCTCAATTTCAAAACCGCCGGAGTCGAGGTCCGCAACCAAATCGCCATGAATATGTTTCGTGCCTGGTATGTGCCGCTTTATTACTACGGGATTATTCACGGCGACCCGCATTTGGGCAATTATTCGGTGCGCCCGGATTATAGTCTGAATTTAATGGATTTTGGCTGTATCCGCGTGTTTCGGGCGGAATTTGTCGGCGGCGTGATTGATTTGTATCGTGCCTTGCTCAAGGATGATCAGGCGCTGGCGGTGCATGCTTTCGAAACCTGGGGATTTCATGATTTGAGTCATGAGCAAATTGACACGCTCTTGCTGTGGGCGCGGTTTTTATATGAACCGTTGCTGGATGACCGCGCGCGGGTGATTGGCCGCAGCGAAAACGGCATGTATGGCCGCGAAACGGCGATGAAGGTCCATCAACGGCTGCGTGAAGTCGGCGGGGTGGCCGTCCCGCGTGAATTTGTGTTCATGGACCGCGCAGCCTTGGGGCTGGGCTCGGTCTTTATCCATCTTCAGGCCCACATTAATTGGCATAGGTTGTTTGAGGAAATGATTGAGGGTTTTGACGTTGAAACCCTGTGTGCCCGTCAAACCCAAGTCTTACAGCAATTTCATCTTTAACGCCGCCCTCCCCTTTTCAGAGGGAGGAAAAGTTAATGTTGCCCATTCATGTCGTGCCAATAATCAAAATGTTTCACGTGAAACATTTTGAATCGCTATAAATGACTATAAATCACTCAGGCAACAAATCACTCAGGCAGGCGATTTATGGCCATCGACCCACTCAATCCCATAACCAAAGGCGCGATCCATTTCGGCCTGGCCCGCGAAATATTCGCTGTGATTGGTGATTTTAAAGCCGCCGCGAGCATTTTCAATCTCGGCCACGGCACAGGCGGCCAACCCTTTTTGATGTGAGGTTAAATGGATCACGATTTTGGGTTGCTGTGGGATATGAACATGGATTTGTGGCGTAATTTCCGCCCAATCCTGTGCCCCGTTGTAAATATAGATATAGATCAAAATCCGCTTAAACTCAGCCCAATGGCGGGTGTTGAGGTGGATATATTCGTCTTCGCCTGCGGTATCCCCGGTTTGTTCATCGCCTGAGAGCGAGAGATAGGGAAAGTCTTCAAACCGGCCCATTTGTTCCCCAAACGCCTGGACTGCGCCGCGCCGTCCATCTTCGAATTCATACAAAATTCCCAAATCCAGGTCCACATTCACAGGTGTAGTTTTTTTCAAAATTTTGCCCATCAAACTGTTATCTTCCACGCGGATATTATTCCAGGAAGCACCGATCCTGAGGTAAGGAAAAATGCCCCCCTCTGGTGGCTCAATGCAGAGTGAATCCTGATGCTGTGTTAAAAAACTCACATTCGTTGCTCGGTCATGCGGGTCCACATATCCGGCCGCCCCCAACGCCCGGTGATGCCCGGAAAATGTCGATCTATCGCGGTTTGCGCGCTCCAAAGAATCAAAAGAGGTGGGTTGATCAGTCATGGTTTCTATCCTTATCTCTGTGGCCCAGCCTCTTGTGGCTTGGCTGCAAGTTTGCCCGGATTATTTTTTAAATCCGTTATGCTCTTTATATACTATATATACTATCAAGACGGGATTTTTTATCAATTTCTTTGTACCTTTAAAATCACAAAAATGTTTCACGTGAAACATTTTGCTTTAATTTGAAATAAACATCTCTTAACTCCTATCAAAAGTTAAAGTTATTTTCGTAAAATTATCTTAAGGTGAGGTATCGGCGCTGATGATCAACCCAAAACGTCGTTATAAGAATCTGGGGGGAGGAGCATCAGCGTTGGTACAGAAGGACAAGCGGCGTTGCTAACGAACTGACTTCTGGGGGTGAGAATTCCGGGCTTATGACATTCCCTTAAGCACAGGAAAAATAAAGGCGGATCCGCAGTGTCGGGTCCGCTTTTTCATTTAATCTTAAGGATTTGCGGGTTATAGTGACTGAAAAACTTGCATATCTTTGAGGCTTTCTTGGAACTCAGCACCACATTATTACGCGAACGTTTTGTCATCCGGGATTTGCCAGTGGGGGATGGACCCATCTCTGCGGGGGACGGTGAGACATTGGTTGCTTTAAGCAATCGCCTCGTACTGCCATTGCGTGGTGCCAATGGGGATGTGTCGGAAATGTTTATTATCCGCTCGCGCATCATGCATGCTGCTGTCCGCATGGCGGCTCAGATTTTGGTGAGTTATAGGCGATCTGGCCCGCTGCTGGTTCGTGCCGAACCCTTTGATTTTGAAGAAGTTTGGGAAAGAATTCGCGTTCCCCATGATGATATATATTTCAATCACCCGTGGATTACGGTCTATAGCAAGAAAGGATTACATTTTTTCTCTGGTGATCACCATCCGTTTTTGGATGTGATTGAAAAATGTGATCTCAAGAACCCCGGGAATTACGACCACGCCGTCTTAATCGCCGAAGAAACTTTTAAGCGCATGGGCCGCAAAGTGGCCATCAGCCACAGTTCCAATATCGGATTGGTGGTTAATATTAAGCATCATATGGGGCGATGCGGGTTGATCCTCCGTAGCCCGCATAAAACTACAACTTTTAACCTTACGGTTGAGAAAAAAAACGATGATGTGAATGTGTCGCCATCGGCCTGTTTGAATGCCAGCGCGGCGTTTTTGGAGGGGATCCAGCTCGCGGTGAGGCTCGGGATTAACAATGAAAAAATTCGTCAGGGGGTCGTGGATCCTTACGGTATTGAGAATAAGGAAAATATCTCGGCTTCCAAGCGATTGGCTGAATTATCACGCGAAATTAAAATTTTTGAAAATAACTTTGCGGTGCATTATCGCCCCGAACGCCCTGATTTGCCTCAATTGACGCATGATGCAGAATTATTTCAACGCCAGATGTTGCAATCGGCCCCCTCCACTTCCTGATCCGGATTCTTCCAACTACTCACCCTATGTTTCACGTGAAACAAGATTTGAAAATTTTTTAGTCCAGAGAATATCATTTTATGTGCACAGCCTACCCTGAGACACTCCAGCCCGAGTCCCCAACCATCAATGCATCAAGGGCAAGGGGGTCGGTATTTTTTATGATTTTGATCGTGGTGGCGGTGTTTGCAGCCTTGACCTATGCGATGACACGCGGAGGAGATGGGGTTAAAAACCTGAGTGACGAAAAAATCCGTTTATTGGCAACTGAGATGATTGATCTGGGGGGGCGCATGAATGAAACTGTGGCTCAGCTCTCTCTCCGCGGAGTCTCGGATACAGGGGTAAGTTTCGAATATAATGGGCAGATGGTTAATGCGGGGTGTGGCACCGCTGCGTGTAAAATTTTTGATCCGGATGGCGGGGCGATGGATTGGGAAACACCACCGCCTCAGGCCAATGGCGGCGAAGATTGGGTCTATACCGGTGATCTTGGCGTTCCTGAAATCGGTACAGATGCTGCCGATTTAATTATGATTTTGCCGGATATTCCCTTGGGGCTTTGTCGGCGTATCAATATTTTGAATGATATTGGCGATGAAACGTCCGCACCGCCATCTATTCCCGCGCTGGTTCTAACTCCGTTTACGGGGGGGTATGATCCCACTCCGGCCAATTTGGCGGATGCCTTATTTCATGCCAAGAAAGGTGGTTGTTTTTCTGCCAAACTTTCCGGTGCGGCTGTTCCATCCGTCCCGGTTAACACGGATCTTTACAATTTTTTCTATATCCTTAAGGCGCGCTGAATTTTGAAAATGTTTCACGTGAAACATACTGCGCTTACCCCTTAATCGCCAACCGTCCGGGATTGTGGGAAAGGCGGTGTAACACATCATCCAATTGATCAAGCGTATCATAGCTAATTTTAATTGTTCCGCTTTGTTGGGATAGCATATCAATTGTTACATCCGTTCCGAGCAGATTTGACACTTCGCGTTCGAGTGCCAAAGTGCTCACATCCTTGGATGATCCCAGTGATCGATCGTTGCGGTGATACGCATGGTCGCCCTCATCATAGGAATCCTCTCGGGAGAATTCCCCTTGATCGTCATCGCGTTCATATCGGTCAAGATTTCGGGACGATTCATAGGACGACTTGTGGGACGATTCGTGGGAAGGCGATGCATAGGGGCGTGGCGCTTTCGGCTGCAATTTTCCGACAGTGCGTGGCATCGGATCGCGGCCCAAACTATCGCCCACCAGGCGCTCGGTTTGCCGCACATTTAGATTGAGTGCTAGCACTTTTTGCAGGCAATCATATTGCAATTCGGGTGCAAGCGGCAGCATCGCCCGCGCATGGCCGGCGGTGATTTTTCCTTCCATCAGGGCCTGGCGTACGAATCCCTGCAACTCCAAAAGCCGCAAGATATTGGCGACATAGGATCGGCTTTTCCCCACCCGCAGCCCTGCTTTTTCTTGGGTATAATCACATTCATCAATCAATCGTTGCAGCGCCTGAGCTTCTTCCAATGGGCTCAAATCCTGACGTTGTAGATTTTCAATCAACGCCAGTTCCATCGTGGCGCGATCATCAAGTGTGCGGATGATTACGGGCACTTCATGGAGCCGCGCGCGTTGGGCGGCCCGCCAGCGGCGTTCCCCCGCTACGATCTCATAATCATCGGGTCGGCTTGGAATCGGGCGCACCACAATTGGCTGAATCAGACCATGTTCACGGATGGATTGTGCCAATTCCTCGATCGCGACTTCATCAAAATTCTGGCGCGGTTGGTAGAGACCAGGCAATAACTGGGCCACTGAGAGCAGCCGCCGCCCACCAGTAGGGGAGGCATAATCGGCATTTTGCGCGCGGGCTTCATCAGTGAGGGAATCTTCACTGCTATAGATCCCGGTTTCGGGTTCAAATTTGCGTTCGCTCCAATGTTGATAATCTGGGGCTGTGGGCTCCGATACTGTCAAGGCATTGGCAGATGTGACGGTGAGCGCAGTGGAGCTTTCTGGGGGTTTTGCTTCGGGTGTGGATCCTGACTCATCAGCTTCAACATACCCGAATTCGACCTCATCATCTCCGAACAAGGCATTAAGTCCACGACCCAGACCACGTTTTTTGGGTGATGGGGGGATTTTTACATTATCGTCTTCATGATCGGGCGGAGCCATTGCAACCTCAAACTCTTTTGATTAATTCTCGAGCATCAACCGGCGGCCAGCATGGCTACGGAGCCTTTTTGGGCCAGCAAAATCTGATCGGCAATTTTCTTTTCGCGCTTGATAATCTCAGCGGCTAAGTGAATATAAGCCTGTGCTCCCGGACATTTCATGTCATAAACAATCGCGGGCAAGCCGTAGGACGGGGCCTCAGAAAGCCGCACGTTACGCGGGATCACGGTTTGATAAACTTTTTCACCAAAAAATTCCCGCACATCGTCGGCAACGGCCGTGGACAGCCGATTACGTGGATCAAACATCGTGAGCAAAACCCCGTGAATATCGAGCTTGGGGTTAAAATGTTGCCGTACTTTTTCAATAGTTTTGACCAGATGCGATAAACCTTCAAGCGCATAAAATTCACATTGCAACGGCACCACAATTGCATCTACCGCTACCAAAGCGTTGAGCGTCACCAGCGAGAGCGAGGGTGGGCAATCGGTGATGATATAATCATAGGGCAACGGACGGCGCAACGCTTCACGCAATTTATATTCGCGGCGTTTGGCGGTCACGAGTTCAATCTCTGCGCCCGCCAAATGCATGGATGACGGAATGACGAATAACCCCGGCACCTTGGTGGCCACGGCCAATTGCGCGGCATCCACGGCTTCATCAAATAATAAGTCATAGGCACTTTTGCGAATTTCAGATCGCTTTACGCCCAACCCCGTTGTGGCATTTCCCTGTGGGTCCAAATCTACCAACAAAACGCGCTTTCCCACGGCCGCCAAGGCGGTGGCAAGGTTGACGGCTGTCGTGGTTTTTCCTACACCGCCTTTTTGGTTGGCAATAGCCAATAATCGCGGCATTTTGGGGAGGGCACCGGTTGCAGGGTCATGATCATGGGACAAAGTGATGGGGTTTTTTACTAAATCTTTGCTATTATTTTTGGCTGAATTCATTAATTTCTCCCCCATCGTATTTTAGGATATATGACTCTGCAAGCCCAGAGCATCCGCCATTTTAAAGGGAAAATCAAGAGTTGATATCTGCCATCGCAAAATTATCCTCAATATAATTATCTTCAATATTTTGTGTATAAAAATTTGACAAATACCAAACTGTTTCACGTGAAACAGTTCTGAGAATTAAAGTCTAGAAATAGTTCTTATCACTATCACTCGCGCGGCAGGGTTGGTGTGGCTGAAATGGGATTGATGCTCAAATGTAAAAAATTTTTGCGCATCGGCGAGTTCTTGTTCCCACTTTTCTCCTTTGAGAAAAATCAAAACACAGTTGGGATGGGGCGTCCAGCAGGGGCGGGCATAGGTGATCAGTTCCGTCAAGCTCGCTAAGGCCCGGGCGGTGATCACGTCGGGGTGGGGCAAGGCTGCGAAATCAATTGACTCAATTCGCTTGTTATGTATTTGAACTGGGGTCATTGTTTCACGTGAAACATTTTGCAGGAAAGTGCATTTCTTTTGATCTGACTCAAACATATGCACCGCCAAATCGCGGCGCGCCATCGCGATGGGAAGGGCGGGGAACCCAGCGCCGGAACCAAAATCAAACAAAGTCGTGGCACCCGCGGGGATATAATCCAGCAACTGTAACGAATCCTGAAAATGCCGGCCATCAATATCACTCAAGGTGGATGGCGCGACCAAATTCACCGCTCGCGACCATTTGATGAGCTGGGCCTTATAGAGATCCAATTTTTGTGGAAGGGTGAGATTGTCCATCGCGGGTTACGTTCATGCCGCAATATTTGGTTTCTTTTTTACAAAGCGCAACAGGGCCATCACCGCCGCCGGGGTTACGCCCGGAATGCGAGACGCCGCGCCAAGCGTGGCTGGCTGTGCGTCCTGTAATTTCAGGCGAATTTCGGTGGATAGGCTCCCGACCTGCGCATAATCAAACGGGGTGGGGATGATCAAATCTTCATCCCGGCGGAACGCCTCAATATCATGGTTTTGGCGGTCCATGTAGCCGGCATACAGCGAATCAATTTGAATTTGTTCGGCAATAGTTGGGTCGATCAAAGCCAGTTCCGGCCAAATTTCGGCCATGCGCAGCCAATCAATGCCGGGGAGTGCCACGAGGTCGAGCACATTGCGCCGTACCCCGTCAAAATTGACATCAATCCCGTGGCCAGCCAATTCATTCGGTGTTTTCCGCAAATTGAGCGCGAGATCACGCGCCGCTGCCAAATTCTGTTTTTTCTGAGCCCAGGCTGCTGCCCGCTCCGCCCCCACGCAGCCGATCTTAAGGCCTTGTTCGGTCAAACGTTGGTCCGCATTGTCGGCGCGAAGAGTTAGGCGATATTCGGCGCGGCTGGTGAACATGCGATAGGGTTCGGGCGCACCGCGCGTGATCAGATCATCAATCATCACACCAATATAGGCTTCCGCCCGATCCAGACAAAATCCGTCATCCTGCACAGAAAATGTTTCACGTGAAACATTTTGCGAGTCTGCTTTGGATTTGATCGCGGCATTGAGCCCGGCCATCAATCCCTGTGCTGCTGCCTCTTCATATCCCGTCGTGCCGTTAATCTGGCCGGCCAAGAATAAATTGGCAGCGGATTTGGATTCCAGTGTCGGATATAAATCGCGCGGATCACAGAAATCATATTCAATCGCATAGCCATATTGAAAGACTTCAACCTTATCCAATCCCGTGATCGAGCGGATAAACTTATCTTGCACCTCAATCGGCATTGAGGTTGAAATACCGTTCGGGTAAATGGTTGGGTCGTCTAGCCCTTCGGGTTCCAAGAAAATCTGGTGCCGTTCCTTATCGGCAAAGCGCGTGATTTTATCCTCAATCGACGGGCAATAACGCGGGCCGCGGCTTTTGATTTGGCCGGAATACATTGGTGCGACATGAATATTCTCACGAATAATGTCATGGGTTTGCGTAGTGGTATGGGTGATATAGCAAGAAATCTGTGGCACCGAGATTGTTCGGTTCAGAAAGGAAAATGGCACCGGCGGGGTATCGCCCTTTTGCTCTTCCAAAATTGTGAAATCAATCGTACGACCATTGAGCCGCGCCGGTGTCCCGGTTTTGAGCCGTCCCAGCGGCAATTTTAAACGCTCTAAAGCCTTGGCCAGACCAACCGATGGGGATTCACCAATCCGTCCGGCGGGGGTTTGGTTCGCACCCTGATGAATCACGCCGCGCAAAAAAGTACCGGAGGTGATGACGACTGCGCCACAGGAAAGCTGCGTACCATCGGCCAAGACCACACCACGGATCTTCGGGCGATTGGCCCCTGAACTTTCAATCACCAAATCTTCCACCCCTGACTCAATAATAGTCAGGTTGGGATAACCGGAGAGAATGGATTGCATCGCCATTTTATAAAGTTTGCGGTCAGCCTGGGCCCGTGGGCCGCGAACGGCGGGGCCTTTTGAGGCATTGAGAATCCGAAACTGAATGCCGCTTAAATCAATCGCGCGGGCCATGACACCGTCAAGCGCATCAATCTCTCGCACCAAATGGCCCTTACCCAAGCCACCAATCGCGGGATTGCACGACATTGCACCAATGGTTGAAAATTTATGGGTGATGAGCGCGGTATTGGCCCCCATGCGCGCAGACGCGGCCGCAGCTTCACAGCCCGCATGCCCCCCGCCGATCACAATCACATCGTAATTTCCGCCCATTATAAACCTTAGAATTCCTTACATTCTATGGGGAATTTGTACACTACTCTGTGGATAAAAATCAATTTTTATTTTTAGAAAAGACATAATTCAAAATGTTTCACGTGAAACATTTTGAAGTTATCGCTATTGGGATAATTGCAACCGGGATAGAAGGGTGAGCATATCTTCGGGCAGCGGAGTGGTGAAGTTCATTATCTCTCCTGTGCTGGGGTGAACAAAGCTGAGTTCCTTGGCATGGAGGGCCTGGCGTGGGAAAGCCAGAATAGCGGCGGTGGCTTCGTCCATTAGCGAAGATTTCCTCAGCAGGCTGCGGGCGCGTGTTTCCGCCATGCCATAGAGCGGATCGCCGATCAACGGATGGCCCAGATGCTCCATATGCACCCGAATTTGATGGGTGCGCCCGGTTTCCAGGCGACATTCGACCAAGGTGAGTGCCTCATAAAAAACCTCAAGCGATTTATAATTTGTGGCGGCGGCACGGCCAGCCCCACCACCTGTTTCGCCATTATTCTTATTCGCCATGAAATTCTTAATAATCGCCATTTTAAGCGGCTGGTGCGGGTGGCGACCAATGGCGGCATCAATGCGTCCCTTGGGTGGCATCAATGTCCCATAGACAAGAGCATGATAAATGCGCCGCAGGCTGTGGTCCTGTAATTGCGCACTCAGATGTTGGTGGGCGAGATCGTTTTTCGCCACAATCATCAAGCCGGAGGTGTCCTTGTCCAACCGATGCACGATGCCCGGTCGTTTGACCCCGTTAATGCCCGAAAGTGTCGCCCCGCAATGATAGAGCAACGCATTAACCAACGTGCCGCGCCCGTGGCCCACGGCGGGGTGCACGACCATGCCGGCAGGTTTATTCAGCACGATAATATCTGTATCTTCATAAATTATATGGAGTGGAATATCTTCAGCCACCGGCTGGGCCTCGGTCGCCGGAGGAACCAGGATGCGGATCTGATCACCGGGTTTGAGTTTATGAGACGGGGTGCGGATATCCAGATCATTAACGCGGCAGGCTCCGCCCTCAATCAAGGATTTGAGCCGTGTGCGTGAATAGTCGGGGAATTGAGCGGCCAGGATAGCATCCAATCGCGCGCTTGGAATTTGGTGGGAGGCTTGGGAGGGGGGAAATTGAGACGGGAGTTGAGGCGATGTTAAAGATATCGCCAGAAGATTGGCCGGAGGTTCGTAAATAAACTCCAGCGATTCGGCTTCTTCCTCATAGTCTTCGTTCATAGAATGCGCAATTACTTAATCACAAGGACGGATGGCCCCTTCGGCAGGTTGGGATAAAGCCGCCCGACGGGCCGTGGGCTTTCGCCATTATATTGGGTGATGAGGCCAGCCACGGCGCGGGCAAAGGTCCCGTCATAGGAATAAGTGTCATTGATCG
>JBDHTT010000045.1:0-10916 GCA_039808785.1 Alphaproteobacteria bacterium | reverse complement strand
TGGATGATTTTCGAATTCGGCCGTATAAATCTTCATCTTGCCATTTTTGTTGCAATTCCGGCTCTTTCTGCGCTAGTCCCGCCCGCATCGGGAAATCGGTTTTGGGCAAAAATACGGTTTCTTTATAAAACTCAGCCGTAGCAGACGGCTTAAGGGAAGCGGGTGGAGCAGAGGGAGGAGAAGAGGGCGGTAAAGTCATTTCATACTCGTTTCATAATTTTTTACAGCCTAACTTAGCATCATGGATCATAACGATCTTGGGATGATCTTGGGCCGTAGTTTTATAAATGGTTGTGATTGTTTTAGACCATTTTTTGCGTAGGTTAAATCAAAAAAATGGTATTTTTTTTGGAAATTTCGCAAAAAGAAAACCCGACCCGTGTTACTTTTTTCGAGTCGGGAGAATAATTCGGATAATCATATGGCGAAAGCGAAACATGTGTCATTCTGGCATAGTTGCAAAAATAACACAAGAAAATTTTTGGATATCAAATCTTAAGTTTTTAGTCCCAATGATTGGTGGGTCGGATTAGTTGTAAATATTTCTGGCACTGACGTCCATATTTTGCAGATGTATTCGCAAGGGGTAAGTCCCTTTAATGTTTTGAGGTGTTTTCCAAAGTTGTAAGCATTAATGAAGTCGCGGAGATTTGCAAACCAATTACGATTATTGAACAGTTTTTGCCGATTCTTGATCTTTTACCGCGGCAACATCCAATTTTTTACCATCAATTTGTTCAACATATTGTTGATTGAGGTTTTTGATATTGGCTTTGAAGCGTTGGAGGTCCTTGCCTTGAAGGGCGTTATCAATGGCAACTTTAACCGATCCCGGGCTAACTTGGACACCGTTGACAATGACCTCGTAATGAAGGTGGGCGCCGGTAGAACGCCCGGTGGTTCCCACATAGCCAATTAACTGGCCTTGCTTAACTTTGGTGCCTGGAGTGATGCCGGGAGCAAAGCGGCTTAGGTGCGCGTAAGCGGTTTCAAGTTTTGAACTGTGGCGAATTTTGATGTAATTACCGAAACTGCTGAACGGTGCGGCACGTTCGATGACACCATCGCCCGCTGCATAAATTTTGGTCCCCGTGGGGGCCGCGAAATCCACACCTTTGTGCATTTTACTATATCCCAAGATTGGGTGGCGGCGCATACCAAAACCTGAGGATAGGCGACCATACGCCACCGGTGTTTTCATCAACCCCGCCGATTTACGGATACTGCGCCCATCGGCGGTGTAGTAATCCACCTGCCCATCAAGGGTTTGGTAGCGGTAAAATGCATATTCTTTATCCCCCAACATCATGCGCGCGAAAATAATGTCACCTGTTTTGGCCAAATAGCCGTCTTCGGTCCGATAAGAATCATACATGACCTGCATTTTGTCGCCCGGGCGAATGTCACGTTGGAAGTCAACGGCATAGGAAAATAGGCTGATTGTGTTGGCGGTGATCCGATCGGGGAGATCGGCTTTATCTGCGGCAGCATAGACTGAACCGTTAATATCGACTTCTCGGGCCTCGGTTTTCTTCTCGATATGTTTACTATCCACGGTGGATTTTATGTCCCCATTCTCATCCCGAAAGACATCAATTGTCCGCAACGGATCAGGGGAGAATGTAAGGGAGGCGAATTGATAGCCCGATTCGGTTTCCGCCGGATCCAGAGTCACCGCAAGTTTTTGTCCAACTTTGACGCTTTTCATACTGACATGATTGGAAATCTCAGCAACGATCAACTGACTTTCGGCCTGAGTAATGCCTGCATCACTCAAAGCTTCACTGAGTGTGTCACCTTTAAGGATTTCAATGGTTTTTTCCTGAGCAGCGGGGGAGGGCGGTTGGTTTTCCGCAATCATTTCACGGGTTTCAATAACTTCTTTGTCGCGGCGAATTTGGCCGCTTTCATCACGATATTGGCTAAGATTTTCAATGGGGGCAGCGGAAACAGCTCCACGGGAGGTTTGCTGGGGTGTGATCATTGAGAGTAGATGAGCGGTCATTTGCTCCTGAAGCGATACGCCGCTCATCGTTGGACTTTGAAGCATAACGGCAGAAAAGTCACTATTGCCATATTTTTGGTTTTGGGGGTTAATCTGCCCGCTGGCATACAGGCCAACGACTAGGGCCAGACCTGCGGCACCGCTGCATAAATATCGCAATCTAAGCTTGTTATCGCGTGTCAATACATAACGCTTCTTGAGTTTGCAGAGATCTATGGCTGCGTCAATTGTAAGCGATGCGATCGTCGTTGTGCGCTTGGCAAAGCGGGAAAACATGCCGTCAACGATAATTAAAGATCGTGCGGAAGGGGTATATTTATGGTATGTCGCGGGGGATGTATTGGTCATAAGCTAAATTCAGAATCAGTTATTTATTTGCAATAAATAAAGAATAATCGATTCTTCCTTTTCTTTCTTTCCTTGTTTTGTTTGCTCAATCAACCAGTTGTTTAAGATAGATGCTCCCAAAAGGAGCAACTCGGTTCTCATGATGTGGCTGAGATTTAGCATAGGTTTTTAAAAAAGCCAAGAAAAAATATGACGCACTGTTGCAAATTATCCACACATTAATAATTTATCTTTAAAAAATGCTGGAATATAGGGCGTGTGCACTGCAAAAATTGATCATTTTTTAATCTTGTCACTGAATAATAGTAAGAACCAATCACCATTAATTATAAACAATTGAGGCATGCGTGGCTAAAGATTTTATGCGCCGCAGGAGTTTGGGGATTTTGGGTGTCGGGGCCTTTGGGGAGTTTATTCTAAAATATCTGATTCCCTATTTTAATGTCAGTGTCTATGACACTCACCGCGACCTGAGCCGGCTGGCAAAAATTTACAATATTGAAATCTGCGATCCGGAATATTTGAGCGATTGCGATGTCATTGTGCTGGCTGTCCCCGTTGCGCACATGGAGGAAGCCATGGCTAGTATTGCCCATCGTCTGCAACCAGGGCAAATGATTATGGATGTGGCCTCGGTCAAGATCAAACCGGTTGAGGTGATCAGCGCAATGATTCCGCGCGGGGTAGATTACATCAGCCTTCACCCCTTATTTGGACCCCAAAGCGGTCGGGACGGCATTGCGGGGATGGATGTTGCCCTGTGCGATGTGAAGGAGTCCAAGAGAAAAATTTGTGTGCGGAAGTTTTTAGAGGATATTTTGGGCCTAAGAGTCTTTGAAACCACGCCGGATCAGCATGATTTGGAAATGGCCTATGTCCAGGGGATGACTCACCTGATTGCCAAAGTTTTTACCAAAATGGATATTCCGCCGATTCATCAGCAAACTGCGACTTATAAATTACTCAATGAAATGGTTGAGATGATTAAGTATGATAGCGCGGAGCTGTATCGGACCATTCAAACTGATAACCCGTATGTTGAGAAAACCCGCCAAGAATTTCTCTCCGCCGTCAAAAGTTTGGATGAATCATCATCGTAACCAATCATTCAATTGGCTTTCGACCGGTTTTAGACCATTTTTGGTTTGGGTAGAATCAAAAAATGGTCTAAATATTTGTTTTGTCGTATTTTGTTACGATTAACCGGTCTCCACTTAATCGCAAAATGCTTAATTCGCCTGATCAATCCGTATGCGTGGGAATACAAGAGTAACCGTCGTTCCGATGCCTTTTTGTGAGATAATTTCAACCCGGCCGCCATGGAGTCGCATAAGGGAATGCACCAGCGAAAGTCCCAACCCCAACCCATAGGCAGATTTGTTTAAACGGCCATCCACCGTGCCAAATTTTGATGTCACACGCTCGATTTCGAAGTCATCCAGGCCGATACCGGTGTCGGTCACTGAAATTCTAAGTTCTCCGGCCGAATCGACTTCGCCGCTGACGCTGACATGTCCGCCTTCGGGGGTGAATTTGATGGCGTTGGAGAGAAGATTGGTTAACATCTGTCTGATTGCGGCTTCTTCGGCAATCATATAGGTGAATGCGGATAAATCAGGTTCGGGGATTAGGAGATTGGCCTCTTTAATCTTCGGAATCATCAGATCCAACGTTGATTTTACAATTTTTTTCATGTCCACGCGGGTTTCACGCAAGTCACGTTCGCCGGCATCAATGCGAGAAATATCAAGAATCTGGTTGATGATGGAAAGTAAATGCTTACCGCTGTCGTGGATGTCGCGTGCATATTCCCAATAGGATTTTGGCTCAATTGGCCCAAAGACCTCGTTGCGAATGATTTCAGAGAATCCGATGATTGAGTTCAGCGGGGTGCGCAGCTCATGGCTCATATTCGCCAAAAATTCAGATTTTGCGCGGTTGGCAATATCGGATTCGCGCTTGGCGTCCTGCAACTGTAATTCGGCATCTTTTCGTTTGGTGATATCCTCAATACTACCTTCAAAATACACCAGATTCCCACGCTCATCAAAGACCGGGCGAATCGTTTCCTGAACCCAAATTTTTTCACCATTGATGCGGATTGCCTGATATTCCATGACATCCTGGATCCGGTCTTCGATCAAGTTTTTAAGATTCTTGAGTCGCTCATTTGGATTAATAAACAATTCCATATGCGCGTTTTTGACTTCGCGCATCATAATTTCCGGGGTTTCAAAGCCGAAAATCCTTGCCACCGAAGGGTTCGCGGACAAAATGGTGCCCTCTAATTTCGCCTGATAAATTCCGTGACCCGCATTTTCCCAAATAGAGCGATATTTGCGTTCGGCCTCCATTAACGCCCATTCGGCCTTTTGGCGTTCTTCCATATCGGTAAAGCTTCCCACAACGCGCATACTGCGGTTTTCATCCATACGAATCATGGAAACCGCCATTTCGACCGCACGAAATTTATTATCTTTTGTTTTGATAGAGGTCATCACGCGATATCCGCCGCGCAATCCCTTAATCATCTGCGACACAGATTTTTTCTGCTCTTGCTGGTCCTTTGGGTGCAAATAATCGAACAGATTAGCCCCCAACACTTGTTGAACCATAAGCCCGGTGATTTTAAACCAAGCTTCGTTTAAAAACAGAATCGTGCCATTTAAGCTCACCTCAAAAATCACATCGGAAATCGCGTTGATAATGGCTTTGTTCTCACGCTCGGCTTTTCTGAGGATGTTGTTCAGTCGTTCGCGCTCCCCGCTCTCATTCCCGAGTTGAAGGTTTTTTTGCTCCAACATCAGATTAACTTTTGCCAGGGACAAGGCAGTCTTTTCCGATCGCCAGAGATATAAAAGAATCAATCCCGTAATCCCGGCCATAAAGGCAAACACCACCCAAGGCATGATAATAAGGAGGTTGCGTTGCTGGGACGAGACCAAATTGCCGGAAATAATGCTCGTGCTATTGGCCATTTTGATTTCCAGGGAAATCACCGGAAGGTTTTGAAAACTATCCCATACATCTTTCTTGTTTGTCCAACTGTAAAGTATAACCCCGGAATCCTTGTTGATAACGGAAAAATTAGCGATATTATTAAGCTCCGCCAACTCGGAAAACAGCCCCTGATTATTGGCATCCACGATGACAAAGATAAAACCCTCAACTTCTTTCTGGGTATTAAAAATGGGTTTAACCCATAGCAGATCTTTGGCCAGAATTTCGGGATTATTGCTTATTTTGCGCGGGGCCATCATCTCTTTGTCCACGACAAACATGAAGTGATCCTGACCGGAGGCAAAGTTTGCGTATTTATAGACGGTTTTCAGAGTCTCATTAAGAATTTCTTGTTTCGATAGCTGCATAGGTTCGTTTGAGGATGAGCTTAGCGGGGGAGGGGCAGTCTGCCGTTGATAAATTTGCAAAAAACTATCTTTTGAAAAGGCTTTGTCAATAAAGTAAACGCCATACAGACTTCCTTCATCCAAACTTTTCGCGAGGGTTGGAAGGTTGGAAATTCTTTTAATTTGATCAAGGGCACTTTCTTCTGTGCTTGAGGTACCCAACAATATTGACAGAATATTTAAATCACTTTCCAATTTCTGGAAATCGGACTGAATGACTTTTGTAGCCGCGATTTTTGCGCGATCATTTTCCTCAGTCAAAATCTGCTGCACAAAAAGATTAGCCACGATAAACGAAACGAGCATTAAAATCAGGCCGTTAAAAAGAATCATATAAAAGCCGATCCGATGTTTAACGCTGCGCGTCATCGGTTTTTTAAGGGGTTTTGGCGGCTTTTTGAGTGTTTTTTGCGGTTTTTCAGCGTTCATAGAAAAATTCTATTGCCTTGTTTAAAATTCTGGATACGGATGTTTTCACTATTTCGCCACAAAGACTTTAAATAAACGCTAAAATCAGAAGGAATTTTGAGAATTGATATCGAGATTGTTAAGAAAAACCGTCATTTCCGTTAAGAATGGGACATGTTTAACGGAAATGACTATAAAATGGATTTTGGTCAGTTTTTGTCCAGTCTTTCAGCTAGAGCATTTTGCGATTAAGTGGAGGCCGGTTAATCGTATCAAAATGCGACAAAACAAATGCTTAGACCATTTTTCGATTCTACATAACCGAAAAATGGTCTAGACTTTCAGCTTAACCAATCTGTGATTTTTTTTACCCGACGAGAGTTTGATATAACATCCCCCTGAGCTGTTGACATCGTCCATCAGATCCTTGGTGGTGAGGAGATCATCCGCGTTGGTTACGGCCCTGTCGTTCACGCGCGCGCCATTGCCCTGAACCAATCGTCTCATCTCACCTTTTGAAGCGATAAGTCCCGTTTCAAAAAACGCATCAAACACGGTGAAATTTGCCGCAAGCCGATCAATCGGGATGTACAGAGTGGGAAGATCATCGCCCACGCCACCCTGTTCAAAGGTTTTTTGGGCGGTGAGTTCGGCTGCCGCTGCATCATCCGCTCCATGGCAGATTTTTGTGGCCTCAAAAGCCAAGATTTTCTTGGCATCGTTGATTTCTGCGCCCTCGAGCTTTTCCAGCCGCGCAATTTCATCCATCGGCAGGGCGGTAAAAATGCGTAAGAAACGTCCAACATCAGCATCCTCAACATTGCGCCAATATTGCCAGTAATCATAAGGCTTATAGAGGTCACGATTAATCCACACTGCATTGCCCTCTGATTTTCCCATTTTCTGGCCCGATGAAGTGGTCAGCAGTGGCACTGTCAAAACAAAGGCTTCTTTACCCAGTTTTTTATGAATCAGGTCAACCCCGTTGATCATATTACCCCATTGGTCCGAGCCGCCCATCTGGAGCACGATGCCTTTTTCACGGTAGAGGTGGTAAAAATCATAGCCCTGAATGATCATGTAATTGAATTCTAGGAAAGTCAGCGGTTGCTCACGGTCCAGCCGCAATTTCACCGAATCAAAAGACAGCATGCGGTTGACCGTAAAATGCGGTCCGAAATCGCGCAAAAACTCCATATAGTTGAGTTTCATAATCCAATCGGCGTTATTGAGCATTTGGGCGTTATTATGCCCCGCAGTTTTGGTATAATTCAGGAACTGGCTGTAACATTGTTGGATATTGCGGACATTTTCGGCGATGTCGTCAACGCTGAGCATAGGGCGCGATTTATCCTTAAAGGATGGATCGCCGATCATGGATGTGGCTTGGCCAACTAGGGTATAGGGCTTATGCCCGCATTGTTGAAACCAATACATCAGCATCACCGGCACCAAATTGCCGATATGTAAACTTCTGGCTGTGGGGTCGAACCCGCAATAGCCTGATTGGCAGCCTTTTGCGAGCTGTGCGTCAAGCCCCTCTAAATTTGAGCATTGATTGAGCAAACTGCGTTCGGAAATAATATTCAGAAAATCGGATTTAAATTTTGGTTTTTGAGTAGTCGCAGACATTTTTGGGGTCCTGAAACATTGATTTGGGTTTTATCCGGGTTTTGAGATGGCGGAGTTTATCATGTCATCCGCGCGCTGTAAAGGCCGTGAGGATTGTCCCGTCATCCAAATAATCCAATTCCCCGCCAATCGGCATACCGTGGGCGAGGCGCGTTATCTTGATCGCTGAGCCTGCTCCCGGTGCTTGATTTTGGGCCGCGTGATGCGCCAAAATATCCATGATCACATGCGCGGTTGATTGGCCTTCTATGGTTGCTGGGAGCGCCAAGATCACCTCCCGAAACGGGGTATTTAGCAATCTTTGTTCCAATGTTGCGAGGTTTAAATTCTCCGGCCCCACGCCATCAAGCGCAGACAGCACGCCGCCCAACACGTGATAAAGCCCGCGAAACGCCCCTGCGCGCTCAATCGCCCATAAATCATTGAGGCTTGAAACCACGCATAAAACATGGATATCTCGCCCTTCATCCCCACAGATGCGGCATGGAGTCACATCATCTAACGCCCCGCAGACAGGGCAGGTTTTGATATTCTGCAGGGCATCATTGAGGGCATCCACCAACGGCATCATCATCGCTTCTTTTTTTGCCAGAAGGGTGAGTGCCGTGCGCCGTGCCGACCGCGGCCCCAGCCCGGGCAAAAGTGAGAGGGTTTTAATCAAATGCGCCAATGCCCCCGCGGGCTTTCCCATCGTTTTCGGGGCGTTTTGATTTGATGTTTTTTCACCGTGATACATTGGGAAGACTCTTTATTTTTTCATGCTTTCAACTGCTTTTAAACTCAAATTCACCCAAATCCGAATGATAATACGCCATATCAAACTTGGCTTGGGCTGCTAGGTTTTCGGCTAAATGGTAACTATGGCGCAGCATTTCAACGGGACCGGAGGCATAAAGGCGGCTGTGATTTAAGTTTTGCGCATGGGTAAAGGCAACCTCACTGACTGTGCCGATCAGGGGGGATATCAGCAACTCTATATCTGACTCCTCCGGGTGGGTGAGGACCGGATAATACTGAAAGGACGGGAAATCATGTTGGAGTTTCATCAAAAGGTGGTGTGCGTATAAATCCGCCATATGCCGCCCGCCATAATAAAGTGTGACGTGGCGATGCGGATCATGCGCCAGCGCAGCCTCGGCAATCGCCAGCATAGGCGCAAGCCCGGTGCCGCCCGCAATTAATATGATGGGGCGCACACAGTCGCTTTGAAAATGGCAATCACCTGAAAAGCCCTGAATTTCAATGATTTCGCCAATTTTAATTTCATGGGTGGCGTAATGGCTGGGTCCGGAACGACCTGAGCGGATATGAAATTCCAACATATGACCGTTGGGGGTGTTGGCAACCGAATAGGGCCGCCATGCAAACTCGCCAAATTTTAATAGGGCATATTGCCCCGGCAGATGATCAGCAAACCCCCGTGTGTCGCCATCCTGGGGTGCATCGATTGGCGCAAAACGCAGGCGACGAACATGCGGCCGCTCGATCCCCACTGCAAAATCCTCAAAAAATACCAATTCCGCTTTGAAAATAATCATTCCACGGGTTTACGATATTTTTGAGCCTAAGAATACATAAATTTACTATAATTTACTATGAAACCTCAAGAACCTATGCAGGCGCTAACGCAGGACAAACGCGCGTTCGCCGTGTTGAGTCACATCGAGCCCGCTGCGTTCCTCACTTTCGCTCACACGCACGCGCATAACAAAGGACACAAGTTTAAAGACAATATAGGTCATGAGCATTGTGTACACAATCACGGCCATGGAACCAATTAAATTGGCAATAAATAATTTATAATCGCCGTGAATGATTCCATCAGCCCCCGCAGGATTAATGGCTTTAGAGGCAAAAACCGCCGTAAGAATAGCCCCCATCGTACCGCCCACACCGTGACAGGCAAACACATCCACCGTATCATCGGTTTTGAGTTTTTTCTTCACCAACCGGGTCGCAGAATTGCAAACTACAGCCGTGATCAACCCGATCAACATCGCCGATTGCAACGATACATATCCCGCAGCCGGGGTAATGGCCACAAGCCCGGCCACGGCCCCAACGGCGGAACCAATCGCCGTGGGTCGCCCGCCCACAATCCAATCACAAATCATCCAGGCCGACATAGCGGCGGCGGCGGAGAGAATTGTGGTTGCGGCGGCGTGTGCCGCCAATCCGTTGGCCGCCAAAGCCGACCCGGCGTTAAATCCGATCCACCCAAACCACAGCAACGTGCCGCCCAGTAAGACCATGAGGGCCGAGAAACTATTTTGTTCTTCGGGGCGAAAATTTTGGCGATTCCCCAACATGACGGCGGCCACCAAAGCCGCATAGCCGGAGGTCATATGCACGACCATGCCGCCCGCAAAATCAAGCCCGCCCATTTTGGCAATCCAGCCACCCGGACCCCAAACCCAGTGCGCAACAGGAAGATAGACCATCAGCGACCAGAGAGTCATAATGACGAGCCATGCCTTAAACCGCACGCGCTCCGCCACCGCACCGGTGATCAGGGCAGGGGTGATAATCGCAAAGGTACATTGGAATAACATGAATAAAACATGCGGAATGGTTGGGCCATAGACGCTGTTTGGCTCCATCCCCACATTATTCAGAAACGCATAGTCAAAGTTGCCGATCAATCCGCCTTCATCGCCCGAAAAAACGAGGGAGTAACCGCAAATCGCCCATAGCAAGGTTACAAAACCCATTGCGGCAAAGCTCTGGAGTTTGGTTGACACCACGCTGCGCAGCGGCACCATCCCGCCATAGAAAAACGCCACCCCCGGAGTCATGAGCAACACAAGGGCCGTGGCCACAATCATCCATGCTATATCGGCTGAATTCATTATCTTCTCCCTGATTTCCTGTTGGTGAATTTTTTCATTTTATAGTCTTATAGCAGAGTGTGAACATCAAGGAAAGAAGGAATTCTGAATTGAGTACGCATGGAATAAGAATCAATGTTTGTGACGCATGCGGCATTTGGCCCATCATTTTGATGTAAAAACATGCGAATGCTGCTTGCTAATGGATTGCGAATATGTTAGCAAGCAGTCATAGAATTTAACATCAGACATTCTGAAAGGATCAGGAATTGGCGAAATCCTCCTCCG
>JBDHTT010000044.1:0-11224 GCA_039808785.1 Alphaproteobacteria bacterium | reverse complement strand
GTTAATAATCATAAAATGATGGCGATTCATATGGTAAAACCAAAATAATTTGCTACCTTTTTCGCGCAATTTGACCTTTATACCAGATTTTATCTCGGCTGGTAAGGAAAATTTTGCTGCGTACGCGAAATTTTTAAATTATTTTGTAAATTCCAAATCCATCCTATCGGCCGGGGTTTCGGTTGTGTTATCGCTCAAGGCACGCACATCGATGCGCGAGGGGGTGATTTTGTTTTCCAAAAGATAGGATCTCACCGCCAAGGCGCGGGAGAGCGATACGCGGCGCGCTGAACTCTCTGCCCCGTCCATACGGCTGGCATAGGAGAGAATTTGCACCCTGAGAGCAGAATCTTGAGTGAGCGTTTTGATAACATTTTGTAATAATAACTCCCGTTGATCGGCGGTTAAATCGGTCGCGCCGGGCGAAAATTCCAGTGAGAATTGGTCGAGCGAGGAGATATTTGTTGTTTGTATAGGTGCTTGTGATGGTGGTTGCGGGGCGGTGATGACAGGGACAGTAGCCGGTGCCGTAACCGGGGCAAGTTCGGGTGCTTTAGAGGTGGTTATTGTCGCTTTATCTGCAGATTTAGGAGGCTCTTGAGCTTTTACGGGCTCCACACTTTTTGCATCTTTATTTATTTTTTCGTGCGTAGTTTGAGGGGGCGAAGTCTTGGAGTTTGTATTTTTAGAGTCTATAGCCTTAGAGTCTGTTTTAGGAGGCGAGATTTTAGAGGTTGCGGGTTTAACAGCTGCAGGCTTAGCAGGTGAAGTTTTCGGCAAAGTCGTGGGCTTATGATCGGGGACAGGCGGAGCGGTTTCGGCTAGAGGCTGTAAGTCTGCTTTGGTTGGGGGTTTGGTTGTGGGTGGGGTGGAAAGGGGCGTATTCGTGGCCGTGTAAGTGGCCGCGCTCCTGGGTATGTTTATGGGTGCGGGGGTGGTTGACAAATTTTTGGTTGGGGCTGGTAGTACTGAGGGCACTGGAGTTGGCAGTGGAGTTGGTGTTGGTAGTGAGTCTTGCGGGTCTGCGCGCAGGGTTAAAACGTGATTATTTTCCGCAGGGTGGGACAGCAAATCTTCGGGGGACAGGTTGGGCAGGTTTTCTGACGGTGCCAGTGACTCAATAAGTGGCTCAATAGGAGTTTTAGACGATGAAAGATTTATTTGGGGATCATCATTTCTGGATTGGTTGATCGGCGGATATTGTGCCATGCCCGCTGTGCGGTCCTCTTCGTTGTTGATCCATTCTTTGGGCGGTGCGTTATATATTTTTTCAGATGGTTTGATCGCAGGTGCTTCAAGGGATTTTGGGGGCGTTGTTTGGATGGGATTGGGCGATATTTTCCCGCCCGTGGTCGTTGGCGTGGTGGTCGTTGGTGTGGCCCCCGTTATAGTCGGCGTTGCGGTGGCAGAGTTTGCAATCGGCGCAGGGATCGTTGTAATCGTGGCGCGTGGAATTGCATCATAGGTTTTATTGCTGGTGGAAATAATTTTCACCCTTGGGGGGGCCGTTACCGGCGGTGGTGCGGCTGACGTAACCGGAGAGGAGGTCATAGGGGGCGCGACAGAAGTATCGGCTGTGGTGGTCGCAGGTAATGTTGAGGGAACGGCTAGATTGGGCGCAGTTGCGGGTGCGGTTTCAGATTCTGCAGTAGCTTCATCATCTTGATCAAGGGTGGGAAGTGCTTCATCGCTTGTGAACATCGGCGGTGGAGTGTAGTTTTTTAGCTCCTGCAATTGCTCTTGAGGCTCTTGAGGGGCTGCGTGGGCTGGTCCTATGATCAAGCTCGCGCCATAAAGACTCACGCCAAAAGCTGCAGTGGCAAGCGCGACGATGCTCAATGTCTTACCACATGTCGTGCTGCATAAAGATGGCGCGCGCAATGGTGCAGCGTGTAGGGACCGGGAAAAAAATTTAGAAAATTTAGCAATGATCATTTGACGGCATCCTCAAGAATCGTGCGAATAGTTTGATGCAAAAGCGCATTGGATGCCAAGATCATATCGGCATAAACGGGATTTTTATCCCCTGATAAAGCGGAGACGCTTCCGCCGGCTTCCTTGACAATCAGTGCCCCTGCAGCGGCATCCCAAGGTTGCAATCCGACCTCCCAATAGGCCTCAAACCGCCCGGCGGCGACATAGCACAAATCAAGGGCAGCCGCCCCCATGCGCCGAAATCCGCTGGTTCTTGAAACGAGCGCACTGTATTGCTTGATGAAATTTTCTTTGACTTGCGCAGATTGGCGTTGGCAGTCACCGCCCGCAATCAATGCAACATCCAAATCTTTTCGCGTTGACACACGCAGGCGGCGTTTGTCCAGAAAGGCCCCTGTTCCTTTTTCGGCATGAAAGACTTCGTTTTTGATTGGGTCCATGACAAGTCCCGCAATAATTTCGCGGTTGCCATCGGTGGTGCGTTCCAACGCAATTGAGATATTAAAGTGCGGGGTGCCGTGTAAAAAGTTGGTGGTGCCGTCGAGCGGGTCAACAATAAAGCGGAATTCATCATCTCCCCCGTTTGCGGCCCCGTTTGGAGATTGCGGGGATTTGACCTCTCCGCGTTCTTCCATCAAAAAGCCGTAGGACGGGCGGGCTTTGAGGAGTTCGGTGAAGATGATTTCCTCCGAACGTTTATCGGCGGCCGTCACGAAATTGGCCGGTCCCTTGCGTGACACCTGAAGATGCTCCACTTCGCCAAAATCACGCAAAAGAGATTTGGCGGCTTTTTCAGCGGCGCGGAGCATAACGGTCAAATTGGCGGACAGAGCAGACATGATAACAACTTTCGTAAAAATAATGGTCGAAATAAGGTCAATAGGGACTAGGTTAATTTGTGGTGCGATTTTGGGTTTGCTGAGTCTTTTTTAATACGCTTTGGCCCAATTTTTCAAGTAAACTTCGTAATTCCTCATCCTCGCAGGGGCCTAAATTTTCATCCAACTCACGGCGCAGTTTCTGGATTTTTTCGGTGGCCAGAGGGACTTGAGAGAGTTTTTGACGTTTTAAAAAATCAAGCCGATCTTCAATTCCTGAGTTTTGATTGTTTGAGTTTCCAGCAACATGCACAAAGCGAATTTGGTTAATCCAGCTGTTGCCGAACAGGTAATTGATTCGCTCAATCAAGAGTTCTTTTTGGTAATGGAGAATGGCGGCATCGGCACTGCTGGCGGCAATTTCCAGTGTGGCCTGGGGTTTTTCCTGGCTTGATTTGGGCTTGCGGTAAAGGATTTTAACGGGTTGAGTCTTCCCCGCCATTTCTTCGCCCACAATCTCAACCCATTGTGTTAGAATGCGGCCTAAGGCTACGAATTTACGGCTACAGGTTTGGGCCGTAATTTTGGCGATACCGCTTGAAAGGGGGGTGAGGTCATACATAAGATATTCTTAAAAGAATTAAAGGAAAAAGTCACGTGAAACCGCTCTATGATGCGCAAAATATCAAGAATTTTCAACTTGGTTTGTTGGCGTGGTACGCAAAGAGCCAACGAGTCTTGCCGTGGCGCGCGCGTGAGCCTCTGCGCCCTAATCCTTATCATGTTTGGCTTTCTGAAATTATGTTGCAACAAACCACCGTAGGGGCGGTCAAAAATTATTTTGATAAATTTACTCACCTATGGCCGCGGATTGAGGATTTGGCGGCGGCGCAAGATAGTGACGTGATGCGTGAATGGGCGGGTTTGGGGTATTATGCGCGGGCACGCAATATGATCAAATGTGCGCGTGTGGTTGTGAATGACTATGGTGCGGAGTTTCCGCAGGATAGCGCAGCATTGCAAAAGCTTCCGGGGATTGGGCCCTATACGGCGGCGGCGATTGCCTCTATCGCGTTTTTCAAGCCGGCGGTGGTGATTGACGGCAATATTGAGCGAATCACCGCGCGGTTATTTGCAATGAGATCACCGTTTCCTGCGGCCAAAAACGAAGTTAAGACAGAGGCCGTTTTCTTATATCAGGATTTGGAAAAAAATAGCGGGGAAAATGCCGCGCATGCGGCTTTCCCGCAGGCCTTGATGGATTTGGGGGCGGGCATTTGTGTGCCGCAAAATCCGAAATGCGCGACATGCCCCGTTTCTCAATTTTGCCTGAGTTTTCAAACGGGTCAAGCGGGGGAAATCCCGCTGCGCAGCGTTAAAATCAAAAGACCGCATCGCTATGGCGAGGTTTATTGGATTGAAAACGAACAGGGCCAGATTTTGGTGGAACGGCGCGGACATGACCGGATGCTGGGCGGGATGATGGGATTTCCTGATAGCTCGTGGGACCGCAGCGGAACTGAGATAATCACCTGTGCTGAGCTGAAAAATTGTGAAAAGATAGATCGCGCGATTAAGCATGTTTTTACACATTTTTCGTTAGAGTTGGATATAATACAGTGTAAAATGGAGGCAAGCATTCGGGTGGAGCAAATCTTGTCTATCGATGGAAACCCCCGAGGAGCAGAGCGATTTTTTGTGAATAAGGATGATCTTGAAACTATGGGATTTCCCAGCCTTTTTAAAAAATTGGTGAGCTACATGAAAAAAAAATCGCACACTGCTTTGGTCGCTCTGATTTCTGGTTTGATCATGGCGGGAATAATAAGTTTTCCGCATATGTCTGATGCAGCCACGCCCTATGAACAAAAACAACAAGCTAAAATAGAGCGCATTGAGCAAGAGCAGAAACAGCTTGAGCAAAAAATGGAGGAGCTGAACGCGACTGGCAGCAGTAAGGTTATTGAAAACATGCCTGATCGCAGTATTGGCAAGGATGGGCGCACTGAAACTGCTGTGCGATTTGTGAAAGGGACACACGAAAATATCGCACGGATATTGTGGAAGTTTGGAGTTTTTGATTTCTCCAATACGGATGACATTGATAATTATATTCTTTTATCCGATTGTAAAACCTATGCTTTTAACTACGATGATGAGTTTAAATGGCGCAAAATTCAATTGGCCACGGTAGAATATTTAAAGAAATACTCCCCCAATTTTTCTACTTTTATTGAGGTGGTGCAGCCATTGGAGCTTGGTCGTTATAATTTTGACCTGCAAGGCTTTCCCTTAAAAAACCCCCAAGAAATGGCCAATGTTACATCCATTCAAATCGCCGACGAAAAACAACAAGGGGGGTTGAATTGCCGCATTGATCGCAAAAATTCCCCGCGTTACACGCAAACAGCGGTATTGGAGCTTTTGGCGCCTCTCAATATCTATTTTATCCCCGCCACACATGAGCTGGCAAAGGCGTATTTGGATTTCGTCGCTAAACAAACCGCAAAAAATGTCGATAAATTCGCTTATGTGCGTTATCGGTTGAGAGTGGATGAGTTTTCTCGATTTACTAACATAACCTCTGTGGGAAATGTTGTTGTTTTTAAAGGGAAATTATTGCAACTGGATATTTTTGCCGACAGCGACTTTTTCTTGCCGCTCTTTTCGCAAAAATATGAATAAGCTAGAGGGCCGGTCGATTAATGCACCACAACCGGATCAAGATCATTCTGCCGCGCTAGAACACACGCCCCCGCTAAATCATCCACCAAAGTTAAGGTTGTGCCATCGGCTGCATGAAGGGCATAAACCTGTTTCCCTTGAACCTGAACCGGGCGGATATATGCCAGTTCCCCCATACCTAACGCCAGAAATGCTTGGGGGGACAATTGCCGCAAAACGCCAAAGCTGAAATCAACTTTTGTCATGTTTTCCTTCGCTCTCATAATGTACTATGTATGCTGTTAATTTTTTATTCACTCTCAGACTTAGTCTATCACTATTTTCACACAAATACTCGAAAAATAATAATTTTGTATAAATAAAATTCCGGAAAATGAATGAAAGTGTTATTCACCCATTCTTCGATTCATTGGATTGTGTTGTGTGAATTTCGATCGCCCGTTGTGTAATTTGTCGCGGCAAAGCTTTGGGCGTGCCAGGCGCAGTGTTGGGCGAGGTCGTTTGAATATTAATTTTGCGGGCCTGGGATTCAGGGACAACCCTCTTCATATTAATATGGAGCAAGCCGTTATCAAGGGTTGCGGAAATAATCTCTATGCCGTCCGCCAGAATAAAAGAACGTTGAAATTGGCGAGAGGCGATACCGCGATGGAGGAAAATACGCTCTGCGTCCTCTGCCTCATCTTGTTGAAGCCCGCGGATGGTGAGTTGATTCTGCTCAACCTCTACATCCAGATGATCCATGGTAAATCCTGCAACGGCCAATGTGATACGCAAGCCGTCAGGCCCGATTTGTTCAATATTATAAGGGGGATAGCCTTCTTGGGCAGTCTTGCGCACGCGGTCCAGAGTGCGTTCAAATTGGTCAAACCCCAAAAATAACGGCGAATCAAAAAAAGATAATCTTGCTGCTGTCATGTTTAAACTCCTCCACTGAGCAAGTTGTACATAAATCTTGTAGACCCCACAATGAGCATCCACATCATGTAATATAGGTGAGCTTGGTTAAAAAGTCCAGAATCAAGACTAGACTCAAGGCATGACAGACGTACTGCGGGGTTGGATAATTTAGACTATGACTGAGTTCTCAAAAAATCCCGAATATCTGTCAACTTACCCGTGATGGCTGCTGCCGCGGCCATGGCGGGCGAAAGCAGGTGAGTCCGCGCCCCGCGCCCCTGCCGCCCTTCAAAATTACGGTTGGATGTGGACGCGCATCGCTCTCCTGCATTCAGACGGTCTTCGTTCATACCAAGGCACAGCGAGCATCCCGGTTCGCGCCATTCAAACCCGGCAGTGATGAAAATTTGATCAAGCCCCTCTTGCTCGGCTTGACGCTTCACAAGGCCAGATCCGGGGACGATCATCGCCTGAACATGCGCCGCGACCTTATGCCCATCCACAATTGCGGCGGCGGCGCGCAAATCCTCAATCCGCGCGTTGGTGCATGAACCGATAAAAACCTTATCAATCATGATATCGGTGAGTTTTTGCCCCGCGCTCAGGCCCATATAGTTCAGCGCGCGCACCATCGCCGCGCGTTTATGCAGGTCATTTTCCTGCGCCGGGTCGGGCACGAATCCCGTGATCGGCAGCACATCTTGCGGTGATGTCCCCCAGGTGACGGAGGGCGCAATATCGCGCGCATCAATGGCAATTTCACGGTCAAAAACGGCGCCCGGGTCACTCGGCAATTGCCGCCACCACTGCACCGCGCGATCCCATTCCGCCCCTTGTGGAGCCATGGGCCGACCCTTCAAATAATCAAACGTCACGTCATCAGGGGCAATTAACCCCGCGCGCGCGCCGCCTTCAATCGACATATTGCAAATCGTCATGCGGCCTTCCATCGAGAGCGCACGAATCGCCGACCCCGCATATTCCATCACATATCCGGTCCCGCCCGCAGTCCCGATCACCCCAATAATATGCAGCGCAATATCCTTGGCGGTGACGCTGGGCGCGAGCTCCCCCTCCACCGTAATCCGCATGGTTTTGGCGGGTTTTTGGATCAATGTTTGCGTGGCCAACACATGCTCAACTTCCGATGTGCCAATCCCAAATGCCAGCGCCCCAAACGCACCATGGGTCGAGGTATGGGAATCACCGCACACAATGGTCATGCCGGGTTGGGTAAATCCCTGTTCCGGGCCGATAATATGCACAATGCCCTGGCGCGAATCGCTCATCCCGAAATAGGTAATGCCGAATTCCTTGACGTTTTTTTCCAGAGTTTCGATTTGTAACTTGCTCTCCGGGTCTTTGATCCCCAAATTCCGCGCGGTTGTGGGGACATTGTGATCAGCCACAGCCAAGGTCGAATGGGGCCGACGCACAGCCCGCCCCGCAACCCGCAGCCCTTCAAACGCCTGGGGCGATGTAACCTCATGCACCAAATGGCGATCAATGTAAATCAGGCACGTGCCGTCCGCCGCGCGGTCCACCACATGCGTATCCCAAATTTTTTGATAAAGTGTTTTTGCCATGAGTCTTTATAGGGAAAAAAGCGAGGATTCTCAAGACGTAAAAACAAGTTTAGGAATAGAGGCCAGAAGGTCAGGAAGCCATTGCTGATCATCTTTGGAAAAATTACCTAGTACATGGCCGGTGACGCGATCCTTATGCCCCGGGTGTCCAATGCCCAAACGAATGCGGCGATAATTTTGATCCCCCAGCCAGGCGTCAATTGATTTTAAACCGTTATGACCCGCGGCTCCGCCACCAATTTTGATTTTAATCTGGCCGGCGGGAATATCGAGCTCATCATGAATGACGGTAATATCACCCAAAGAAATCTTATAAAATTGCACGATTTCGGCGACGGCGCGGCCCGATTCGTTCATATAGGTTTGCGGTTTAAAGAGAATGATTTTTTCTGAATTGACAGATTTTTCACTCATCAAGCCCTTGAACCTGGCTTTAAAGGCGGGAAAATTAAAATGATCCATAATCACGTCAACCGCCATAAACCCAATGTTATGGCGGTTGAGCGCATATTCGGCCCCCGGATTTCCCAGTCCAACAATTAATTTCATCTGAATAACTCAATGATTGAGATGTAGATTAAGCCGCAACTTTGATCGGGCCTTTATCAAGCAATTCGGCGGCATGTTCCCAATTGGCCAGATGATCGATCCAGGCTTCTAAAAATTTTGGCCGTGCGTTGCGATAGTCGATATAATAGGCATGTTCCCACACATCGCAGGTCAGGAGCGGAGTTTTATTGTCCGTCAAGGGGGTTTCGGCGTTGCCGGTACTCACGACTTCCAACTTGCCGCTGGCGTTATCGAGCACGAGCCAAGCCCAACCGGAGCCGAATTGGGTCGTTCCCTTATCCAACAATGCCGCGCGCAGCGCGTCATAATCGCCAATATCTTCACGAATTTTTTTCTCAAGATTTCCGGGCATTTTCGACCCGCCGCCATTGGGGGCCATGGAGACCCAAAAAAGGTTGTGATTATAAATTTGGCCGATTTGATTGAACAATTTTTGCTCGCCGTCTTTTTTGGCGGCGATGGTTGCGGCCTCAAGACTCATCGATTCATATTTCTTACCCGCGGCCAGTTCATTGGCTTTGTTCACATAGGCCAGATGGTGTTTGCCATGGTGATATTCAAAGGTTTCCGCCGACATATAGGGCATGAGAGCATCTTTGGCATAGGGCAGTTCGGGAAGGGTGAAGGCCATTTCATTCTCCTAATTATTTTGCTGTTTTTTTACATTTTAACGACTATAAACTACAGTTCAATGGAAAATAATCAACACTCCTTATGGTCAAACTTGCAAAAAACTGATTCGGATCGGGCTTTTTTGTTGTTTTTTGCGCCAAAACACCTTCGATCTGCTTTCACGGTGATTGATTTATGGAATGCGGAGCTGATGGATCAACTCTATATGATCACCGAACCGCATATGGCCATGATCAGGTTGCAATGGTGGAAGGATCAATTGACTCAAATGACTCAAATCGATCGTCCTTCTTATGGTGGCGATCAGATTTTGATGCTGCCCCGGCTCAAAAAACTGATGGGGGATTTTTCCCTCACAGCACAAGATTTTATCGCGGCTTTGGATGGGATTGCGGACGGGTTGACGGTGTATGAGGGCACAGATGCCCAATCATTTGCGCGATATCTTTTGGCGCATCAGGGCGGGCTCTTAAGGCTCAAAGCCAAAATGATCGGTGTTGATGATCAAGTTTTGAAAGTAGTTGAGACTCTGGGTGCTGTGTACGGCCTTATGCGCGGGGTGTATAGCCTATCCGCTCCGCACGCGCAAATGAATGTCCGCGGCATATTTCGGGACTATTTTTTGATCGGATCGCGGGCGCAATTGCAGGGTACTATAAAATCAAAAATGGATGAAATTTTAAATCATATATCCCGCCATGATCAACTGAGTTTTGGTGAGCGCATGGTGGTGCTCAAAAACTCAGATATCATCTTTCAAAACTGCGTGCATAAAAAGGCCGGAAAAAAATATTTTTGTGCGCTTCAAACCCTTGTCAATCTTTACTATCAAGAGATTTTACGGGCAAATTATTCGCAGCAAGATTTTAAGCCGATCTTGTTTAAAGAGCTTAAAATATGGTGGCAATCATAGATTGGTTGAAGGCGTAATCTGGCTGTGATCAACCGAAAAAAACTGCGCGCGATGATCTAATTCCTTAAAGATTTCGCGTTCGGTACCGGTCATCCAGACTTGTGCCTTGAGATGTTCTAACATATCATAAAGTGCTGCGCGGCGCGTGGGGTCGAGATGTGCGGCGACTTCGTCGAGCAAGAGGATGGGTGCAGAACCGCGCTCCGCCCGTATTAGGTCGGCATGGGCCAGGATTAAGCCAATCAACAAGGCTTTTTGCTCACCGGTTGAACATTCATGCGCGGGCATGGATTTGGCTTCGTAGGAAACCAGAAAATCTGAACGGTGTGGCCCCACATGCGCCCCGCCCTTGGCGGCGTCTTGGGTTCTAAAATGGGCCAATTTTTCCTTAAAAATTTGTTCGGTTTTGACGGCGGAATGGATGAGCAGTAAATCCTCCACCTCGCCACTTACCGCCAAACGCGCGATAGGGAAATGGATGGATGGACGACGGGCGCAAACTTTTTGCAGACGATCAATAAAATCGAGCCGCGCAGCGGTGATGGCCACCGCACTCTGCGCCATTTGGGATTCCAAGGAATCGAGCCATGATAATGTCGCGGCGGGACAGGAGGAGGGGGCGGGGGGAAATGAAGAGGAGGGGAGCTGCGTATCCTGCAAAATATGTGCACGTTGCGAAAGCGCATGGTCATAGCGTGTGATGCGACCCGCATGGCCGGGGTCAAAGGCAAAAATCATGCGATCCAGAAAGCGGCGGCGTGCCGATGAGGCATCGATAAATAGCCTGTCCATTTGCGGCGTGAGCCATAAGCAACTGAGGTAATCGGCAAGGATGGATTGTGATTTTACCTGTTCGCCCTGAATTTTAATGATGCGCTTTGATTTAACGGGGTCTGGATTTATGTGAATATCCACCGGGCCAAAGCCGGCCTCAACCACCGCATGAATGCCCCACGGCACGCGCAATTCGCGGTTTTGCAGATCACCCAGTTGCGCACTCCGCAATCCCCGCCCGGGGGTGAGGTAGGAAAGTGCCTCTAAAATATTAGTTTTTCCCGCGCCATTTGATCCGGTCAAGATCACAAAATTTGAAGCCAGCCCTGTCAGGCCGGCCTCACTATAAGATCTGAAATTGCGCAATCTTAAGGTTTTTAGGAAGGACAAAGACTATACCTCGTATCAAT
>JBDHTT010000043.1:0-11393 GCA_039808785.1 Alphaproteobacteria bacterium | reverse complement strand
CATGCATCGCGAAATCGGATTTGATGTGCCGATCAATCAATATTTGCAGGAAATCGATGATTGGTATCATGCCAAAATTCTTGAAATTCCGCTGCGGGCAGGGGTTTTTGAAGCATTGCAGTATTTTAAAGATAGGCGCGCGCGGCAATGCGTGGTGACAAACGCCCGTAAGGCTTCAGTTTTGCCTATGATTGAAAATAAGGGATTGATGGATTTCTTTGAATTTGCATGGTGTAAGGAAGATTACCCGAATCGCAAACCGCACCCTGCGCCTTACCTTACCGCCTATGATAAAATGTGCGAAATTGCAGGATGCGTGATTGATAAGGACGAATGTTTGGCAATTGAGGATGATCCGTATGGCGTCACCGCCGCCGCCGCCGCCGGCATCCCGGTCCTCCATCGTCGCCTCTATGACGAAACCCCGCCGGCACCAGGGGCATTAGAGTCGCTTTTCAGTGAGGGGGATTTTTTGAGGTTTTTATCTCAACAATAGATTTCATCTCGCTAAAGAAAGCTCAGGAACGGGCTTTCTAGGCCCAGTAATAAATGTTATCTCCTTAACTTTATAAGTTCCATCAGTTGCACCAGTTCCATCAGTTGCACTTTGTTTTGGTACCAGTATTCCGGCGAATCCCCATGAGCCATTGGGAGAGCGGCATCTTCCAAAGAGTCTACCATCTGCTAGCCCCTTGACCACTCCACCGAAAAGACTCAAGCACGCAACATCGCAAGCTCTGAAGTCAAGTCGATTTTTTCTTGCACTTTTAACGAGATCATCCACGCCTACTGTAGCCGGGCAAGCGTTGGGGCGGTCTTCGGGTATGGAAAATGGAATGCCTGAGTTACCGATAAAATTTGTTACTTTAGGAATTTCGCTGACAGGAGGTTGGTGGTGAGGGACCGAGGCGCAGCCGCCGGCGGCAACTAAAAAAGCTAATCCTAGTCCTAATGTGGCACGTGCCAGTCGAGAAGATTGAGTCATAAAAATTGAGTCTATGAGTATGATTTTAAATAATACATATACCTATAGCAAAATTTAACATATTTTTCAAGTAAAATTAAAAAATTCGCACTTATCCCGAATTATTTATGGGGTTATGGCTCTTTTTCTTGCGCCGAGAGTATGTGGAAGGGTAAATTCGGATGAGTTTGTCTGGTTGGTCCCCCTCAGGCTCGGCTCAGGATTTCAGCATACAACACAGGAGTATATATGAAAATTTGGTATTTGTGGGAAGGTGATACGCACCAGGATAGCAGCGGTTCATATGATGCATCGCGGCTGCGCGAGGTTGGCCGCAATCGCGGGCATGAGGTCCAAATTTTTACCCCCGATCAATTTAAATTGACGATTGGGGCGGTGGACAATCCGAGTGCAAATGAGTCCGAAAATGCTCACGGGCAAAACAAATCTGCGCGGGCGATTTTTGTGGATGGACAAATGAAGGAATTGCCCGACATTGTGATCTCGCGCATTTATGCGGGGTCAACCGAACTGAGTATGACGATATTACGGCATTTACAGGCGTGCGGAGTAGCTGTTGTAAATGCGCCGCAGGCAATCAGTCAGGTGATTGATAAAATCCAGATGCTGCAGATTCTGGATGCTCACGGCATTGCGGTTCCCAAGACGTTATTTTCCAAATGCCCGATTGATCTGGCGTTGATTGAGCGCGAAATTGGATTTCCGGTGGTGGTCAAGACGCTTAAAGGTGCGCGCGGCGGCGGGGTGTTCCTGTGCCAAAACGCCGAATCGGTGCGGGATGTAAGTGATTTATTGGTGAGTCATGGGTTGAGCGCGCCAATCTTATTGCAGAAATATGTGAGCGAAAGCCACGGGCGCGACGTTCGGGCCTATTATGTCGGCGGCAAGGTTGTGGCGTGTATGGAGCGCACATCCACCGACGGCAGTTTTAAATCCAACATTGCCCGCGGCGGCATTGGCGAGCCGTGTGAAATGAACGACGAGATGCGCCGATTGGTTCAGGCCAGTTGTGCGGCGCTCAAAATTGATATTGCGGCGGTTGATTTGTTGATGAGCGAAAACGGTTATTTGGTATGCGGAGTGAATAGTTCGCCAAATCTTCACGGCGTAGAAAAATATGCGCAATTTGACATTGTGAATGTGATTTATGATTATATCGATCATCAATTGATTCCGCAGATTCCCTCAATTCTGGCGCATTCCAAAGAACAGGCAGCCCCCAAACGCGGGGCGATTCTGCCGGCCTTTCTCAACAAATTGAAATCCTTGCGCCAAAACCATGTTGCTTAAACCCTATCGCGGGGTTATGCCCATCATTGATGACAAGGCATTTATCGCCGATAATGTGGTTTTAACCGGTGACGTGACCATCGGCGCGATGAGCAATATCTGGTACGGTGTCGTGATGCGCGGCGATGTCAATGATATAAAAATCGGCGCGCGCACCAATATTCAGGACGGAAGCGTGATTCACACATCACTCGGTGTTCAGGGGACATATATAGGGGATGATGTCACGGTGGGGCATATGGCATTGCTCCATGCCTGCACTATTGGCCATCGCGCCTTTATCGGCATGCAATCCTTGATCATGGATGAAGCTGTGATTGAGGATGAAGCGATGGTCGCCGCAGGATCGTTGGTATCGCCCAAAAAACGTGTCCCGCGTCACCAATTATGGGCCGGCCGCCCTGCGCGATATGTCCGCGATATGACGGCGGCCGAAATTGAATATTTATCGATTTCCGCTGAACGCTATGTTGCATTGGGACAGGAATATAAATTATTATCCCCTTAATAAACAATTCTGTTATCATCTTTAATATCCAATCATTCTTGTGCTTTCTCCTAAGCCCTTTAATTCTCAAAAGAGTGCATCATGTCTATTTCCTCTCTTGTTTCTCCATATCAATCTGCGCCTGCTGCGCCTATCATTCCCGATCAGGATTATAATGTCCGTGATGTTTTTGGGATTGAGTGTGATTGGATCGTAAAGGGGTTTGCGCATGCTTTGCCTAATGTGCCCAATATTGATCCGACCTATCAATTTGATCATGATACGACGCTGGCGCTGCTCGCGGGCTTTGCGTTTAATCGCCGCGTGATGATTCAGGGCTTTCACGGCACCGGCAAATCCACCCATATTGAACAGGTGGCGGCGCGGCTCAATTGGCCGTGCGTGCGCGTGAATTTGGACAGTCATGTGAGTCGGATTGACCTGTTGGGCAAGGATATGATTGTCCTTAAGGACGGGAAACAAGTCACCGAATGGCGCGATGGAATCTTGCCATGGGCCATTCAGCACCCTGTGGCATTGACATTCGATGAATATGACGCCGGGCGGCCCGATGTGATGTTTGTGATTCAGCGTGTGCTCGAAACCGACGGGCATTTGACTCTGTTGGATCAAAATCAAATTATCGTGCCGCATCCGGCGTTTCGGTTATTTGCGACCTCAAACACTGTTGGGTTGGGTGATACAACCGGCCTATATCACGGCACCCATCAGCTTAATCAGGGGCAAATGGACCGGTGGAATATCGTGACTACTTTGAATTACCTGCCGCATGAGGAAGAGGTGAAAATTATCTGCGCGAAAATCCCCCGTGCGGATGCGGGCGATGTCGCCAATATGGTGCGTTTGGCGGCACTAACCCGCGAAGGATTCAGGAATGGCGACCTGTCCACCCTGATGTCCCCGCGTACGGTGATTAGTTGGGCGGAAAACCACCAGATTTTTGGCAACCGCGAATTGGCGTTTCGCTTAAGTTTTTACAATAAATGTGATGAGCTGGAACGTCCCGTGTTGCATGAATATTACCAGCGTTGCTTTGGGGTTGAGTTGGATTATTAAGCGGGGATTTGGGTTATGTCTCATTCACCAGCCGTCCCATCCGGCCCCGGCCTTCAGCCCGGAAAAAACCAAGCGGGGGACGTGTTTCGGGACGCGCAATCGGCCGTGATACGCGCGATTGCGCAAAGGCGTGAATTGGATGTTTCTTATGCCCCGGCCGCTTTGATCCATCAAAAAATCTCGCACATGCCTCTTGCTCAGGCACGTCTATCTGCTTATTCCGGCAAAGCGGGGGAGGGGATGTCGCCAAATGAAAAATCGATGATGAGGGCCGAGACGGATTTCGAAGGGCTGCGGTTAAAATATCATGATTCGGCCCTCCATCAACGGGGCAAAAATTATGATGACCGCGCGGCGACGATGCTCGATTCGCTTGAACGTGCGCGGCTGGAAATATTGGGCGCTCGCCATTATCAGGGAATGGCCCATAATTTCGATCAATCCTTTGCGGGGCGTGCGGCCCAGATGGGTTACCATCACCTGAACACACCGCGGGTTGATACGATGTCCGATGCCGTTTATCTATGGATGAAGATGCAGGCAAATGGCATGGATGCGCAGGACTTACCGCCGCAGGTTCAGCATTTTTATCATGTTTGGCAAGATTGGTTGGATGAGCATCTCTCAAAGGTTGATTTCGATCAAGTATCGACCATGATCAACTCACAGGCGCATTTCGCGAAATTCTCAGAAAAATTGCTCAAGCGTTGGCGATTAATTGAAGGGGAGGATGGCGATGAGGAGGACGCTTCCGATCATCATTCAAAATCCAAAAATAATAAAGATCAAAACCCATCCGACATGGCCCAAGATGATCAGGACCGCGGCGCAGGGGAGGAGGGTGGCAGATCAGATACCGCCCCCGATGACCAAGACCATGAGGAGGGAGGGGATGATTCAGGCTCTTGGGATGAAGATCAAGGCACCAGCCAACCCACAGGCGTTGATCAGGATGCACAAGGGGAGACAGAGGGGGAGGCAGAGCCGAAAAACAGGGATAAAGGACAGGCTCAACCCTATGGTGATGTGCGTACTGACCGCGACGCAGCCAATCATGTGGGCACAATTTACCCGATTTATTGCACGCAGTATGATGAAGTGATTGATGCATCGGAATTGGCGGATTTTGAGGAATTATACCGGCTGCGCGCGATGCTCGATAAACATTTGGTGAATTTACAGCCCGTGATTGCCAAGTTGGCCAATCGTTTGCAGCGGAAATTATTGGCCCAGCAGCAGCGATCCTGGCTGTTTGACCGTGAGGAAGGATATCTGGACAGTGCGCGGTTGGCGCGGGTGATCGCCAATCCGTCTATGCCGCTCACCTTTAAACAGGAAAAGGAAATTCCGTTTAAGGATACGGTGGTCACGTTGTTGTTGGATAATTCCGGGTCTATGCGTGGCCGTCCGATTATGATTGCGGCCATGTGTGCCGATATTTTGGCCAGAACGTTAGAGCGTTGCGCGGTTAAGGTTGAAATTTTGGGCTTTACGACAAAAATGTGGAAGGGCGGCAGGTCGCGCGAATTATGGATGGAAAACGGGCGCCCGCCGAATCCTGGGCGGCTCAACGATTTGCGGCATATTATTTATAAATCCGCCGATCAACCCATGCGCCGCGCCCGCAAGAATTTGGGGTTGATGCTCAAAGAAGGAATATTAAAAGAAAATATAGACGGTGAGGCCTTGGTATGGGCCTATAATCGCCTTGCGGTGCGGGCGGAGGAACGTAAAATCCTGATGGTGATCTCAGACGGTGCGCCGGTGGATGATTCTACACTGGCCGCCAATCCCGCGAATATGTTGGAACATGATTTGCGGCATGTCATCGCCCGCATTGAAATGATTAATAAAGTACACCTGACGGCCATTGGCATCGGCCATGACGTGACGCGATATTACCAAAATTCGATGATGATTCATGATCCGTCAGAACTGGGTGAGGCCTTGATTGCCAATCTCTCAACGCTGTTTGATAATTAATTCTCGACTATCGGTCTATGTTCTGGCATTTCTGTAGTAAATTGAACCCAAGAGTATATATTAAGCCCATGAATGCACCGTTGCGCACGCCGGATGACCCATCCTCGAACTCTCTGATTTTACCGCTGATCGCCCAGAGATGGGAGAAGGGGGGCGAGAAGGGGTGGGAGGGGTATGAGCTGATCGACAGCGGCCATGGCCGAAAATTGGAACGATACGGCAAGATTATTGTGGATCGCCCGGAACCTCAGGCATTGTGGGATATGTCCCTGCCACCCAAGGAATGGGAACGGGCGCATGCGCGCTTCACCAATTCGGGGGACGAAGAACAAGATGCGGGAAAATGGAAGATAAACCGCGATGTGCCGGATTCTTGGGCCGTGGAGTGGCAAAATATTCGCATGATGTGTCGCCTGATGTCCTTTCGCCATATGGGCTTGTTCCCTGAGCAACAGACGCATTGGCAATGGGTGAATGACCAAATTCACGCGGCGGGGCGGCCATTAAATATCCTCAATCTTTTTGCCTATACGGGTGCCGCCAGCCTCTCTGCCGCCGCGAGTCAGGAGCAAGTACAGGTTACGCATGTCGATGCCTCCAAAAAGGCTATACAATGGGCCAAGGAAAACCAAGAAGCCAGTGGATTAAATCATTGCCCCATCAGGTGGATTTGTGATGACGCTAAGGCCTTCGTGGCGCGTGAATTGCGGCGCGGGCGCACATATGACGGCATTATTCTTGACCCCCCCAAATTTGGCCGCGGCCCCAACGGCGAAAGATGGCAGATTGAAGAAGATTTACCGCAATTTTTAAGGGACTGCGCCGCGTTGTTGAGTGACCGCCCCAGTTTCATGATCCTCACAGCCTATGCCATGCGCCTGTCCTCAATATCATTGGGCGCGGTGTTGCGGGATGTGACAAAAAATTTGGGCGGTGAGTGCCAATCCGGGGAATTATTGATTGCGCAAAAAAATGGCGATCGTTTTTTATCCACTTCCCTCTTCGCGCGGTGGCGGTGCGGGATATGATGATATTATGAAGCTGTTTAGGGTTTCGCTATGGCTGAGAATTTTTTCATGATTTTTCACCATACTCATGACTCTATTTTTGTGCCCATGAGTTGCTTGATTTTTCACCACGAAGTCACTAAGTTCACGAAGAGAACACGAAGAGTCTTTTTCGCGCGAAGTTGTGAAGAGGCGAAGGATTTTTTAGTTTACACGCAAACGCGGAGCCGCTGGGTTTTAGACTGTTTTTGCCGATGCTAACCCCGTGCTTGACACGGGGTCTTTATAACAGTGATTCAGTGTAGATATCCGAGCCTCTCATGGTAAAAATTATTCAAAACCGCAAAGGCGCAAAGGATTTTATAATAAAAGCAAATAGTTAAAATGGGTGCTGCAAAATATTACAAAATGCTGCGCGTTCAATTATTCATGAGGATTCGTGGCAAACAGATGGAAGATCCCCTTCCTCCGCGTATTCTTATAAAAATCTTCGTGTTCTCTTCGTGAACTTTGTGACTTCGTGGTAAAAAATCAAGCGAGTCGCAGGAACAAGACTATGTATAGCAGAAAAAATTGATAGGGAATTGAGTCATTATGGCCGTGAAAATAATTACATCCCCAAGCAATCCGATTATCAAGGATATCAAGGCGTTGGAGCTGCGCAAGCGTCGCAAAGAAAGCGGATTATTTATCGTTGAGGGATTGCGCGCCGTGCGTGAAGGGGTGGCGCTTGGTTTTGCTCTCAAATACCTTGCCTATCACCAAAAATTAGAGAAAAAGCAAGAGCTGGGTGAGGTGATCGGCGCGTGTGAGGCAGCCAAAGGCTTGGTGTTAGAAGTTAACGAAGATGTGTTGGAGAAAATATCGCGCAAGGATAACCCGCAATCCGTTATTGGCGTTTTTGAGCAAAAACTTTGTAAACTGCCCTTGATGAGGGGGCGCAAAGGCAAACAGTCTCTCTCAAAATCTGCAAACCACATACAGTCCGTTTCAAAACTGGTGGTGTTGGAACAGGCACGCGACCCGGGAAATTTAGGCACCATCATTCGCACGGTGGATGCCGTTGCGGTGGACGGGGTGGTGATGGTAGGGGCGTGTTGTGACCCGTATTCGATTGAGTGCGTGCGGGCCAGCATGGGATCAATTTTCGCCGTGCCGATTTACCAAACGGACACATCAGAATTTTTGGATTGGGTGGTGCAATGGCGTCACTCCCACACCGCGCCATTTGCAGGAGATGAAGCGGCTCTTGATCAAGCGGGTGGTGATGAAGGGATAAGAAAACCCGGAATGGTGATTGCCACCGCGCTTCAGGGGGCCATTGATTTTCGCGATTATAATCACCACCAACCGGGCCAACCCTATTTATTACTCATGGGCAATGAACAGGCGGGTCTGTCGGCTGAACTGCGCCATGCGGCGGATGTGATCATTAAACTTCCCATGATCGGCCGGGCGGATAGCCTGAATTTGGCCGTCTCCACAGGTATTTGCCTTTACGCGCTGGAGCATTTAATCGGCAATAAAGCCCCCTGAACATGTATATTGAAAACTATCTTGTAGCTTTGGGTGCGAGATTTATATAAGATTTGCGTTCGCGTGTCATAAGTTTAGAAGTGTTATAGGTTTAAAAGCTAGTCGGTCGAGTTTATATGAAAGATTTTGTTTTAAAAGAAGGTAATCCTTATCCGCTGGGGGCGACATGGGACGGGCAGGGGACGAATTTTTCAATCTTTTCGGCACATGCCACGCGGGTTGAGTTATGCTTGTTTGATGCCCAAGGCGAGCGGGAGGATCACCGTATTGCCCTGCCTGAATATACGGATGAGGTTTGGCATGGTTATTTACAAGGCGTAGGCCCGGGGCAAATCTATGGATACCGTGTCTATGGGCCGTATGAACCGAAGGACGGGCATCGATTTAACCCAAATAAATTATTGCTTGATCCTTATGCCAAACAGCATCATGGCGAAATAAAGTGGGACCCTGCATGTTACGGCTATACCATTGGATCAGCCGATAAAGATCTATCGTTTGATATCCGCGACAGCGCGCCTTTTGTGCCAAAATGTGTGGTTACGGACCATAGTTTTGATTGGAAAGGTCAGGCCAGTCGTCCCTTTATCCCATGGAACGAGACGATTATCTATGAAACCCATGTTAAGGGGTTTACCAAATTACACCCGCATATTGAAGAAAGACTTCGCGGTACCTATGCCGGTTTTGGTCAGAAAGAGGTACTCAGCTATATCAAAAATTTGGGCGTGACAACGATTGAGTTGCTGCCCATTCATACTTTTTTGAATGATAGTTATTTGCTTGAAAAAGGATTGGTGAATTACTGGGGCTATAATTCCATTGGGTATTTTGCTCCGGACCCGCGCTATGCTGCCAATAAAAAACGCGCATTACATGAATTTAAGCATATGGTGTCCCAGTGTCATGATATGGGCTTAGAAGTTGTGCTGGACGTGGTTTATAACCATACGGCGGAGGGGAATGAGAATGGCCCGACTCTCTCCTTTCGCGGGATCGACAATCTGTCCTATTACCGTCTTATGCCCAATGATAAACGTTTTTATATTAACGATACGGGAACGGGCAACACGCTCAATATTACTCATTCGCGGGTGATGCAGATGGTAACCGATTCATTACGGTATTGGGTTCATGAAGCGCATGTGGACGGGTTTCGCTTTGATCTGGGGATTGTCCTGGCGCGGGAAATGGACGGATTCGACAGTTCCAGTGGATTTTTGAAGGTGGTAACTCAGGATCCAGTGCTCAACGGAGTAAAAATGATTGCTGAGCCATGGGATTGCGGCCCGGGTGGGTATGTTGTGGGGGGATTTCCTCCCGGTTGGGCGGAGTGGAATGATAAATTTCGCGACCAGGTGCGCGAGTTTTGGAAGGGCAGCAGTAATGCTACCAAATTGGCCTCTCGGTTACTGGCATCAAGCGACGTGTTCAACCACTCAGGGCGTAAACCTTGGGCCAGCGTGAACTTCATTACCGCGCATGACGGATTTACGCTCAATGACTTGGTGAGCTATGATAGAAAGCATAATGAAGCCAATTTGGATCATAATAAGGATGGCAGCGATAATAACCATTCATGGAATTGTGGCGTAGAAGGCGCAACGGATAACGAGGATATTAACTTCCTGCGTAACCGTCAGGTGCGCAATATGTTGGCGACATTGCTCCTATCCCAGGGGACACCGATGCTGCTGGCGGGGGATGAGATGCGTCATTCTCAGGCTGGAAACAATAACGCCTATTGTCAGGATAATGAAATCAGCTGGCTGAATTGGGAGATGACGGACGAAAAAAAATCCCTGATTGCCTTTGTCACCGCCCTGATAGAGATGCGCAAGAAATATCATATTTTGCGGCATAATCGGTTCTTTACCGGTGCCTATGATGATGAGTTGGAAGTCAAGGATGCAACATGGATCAGGGCGGATGGTGTGGAGCTGAAGCCAAAAGATTGGGCGGACAATATTATGCGGTGCTTTGGGGTGATTCTGGATGGGCGCACCCAAACCACCGGTATCCATCGTAAAGGGAAAGAGGTTACATTGCTGATTATCCTGAATGCCCATCATGATTTGGTGAAATTTACCATGCCGCCCTGTATGGGCGGTGATGTATGGAAACGCATTTTTGACACGAATATTCTGGCTGACAGCGATAGTGAGAGTATTCAGGAACAATACTCTATTCACGTGGGCGATACTTATGATGTAACCGGTCGCTCGGTGCTGGTGTTTGCGCTTGAGCTGAATGAAGAAGCCTCCGCACCGGAATAAAATCATGACGATAAACTGTAATATCTGCAAAAATGCTCTGGACAAACATGCGGTAATTCTCTATAAACCTTCCACACCGAACTGATTTCTCAAGTGCCTAAGTAGCTCAGTCGGTAGAGCAAGCGACTGAAAATCGCTGTGTCGCTGGTTCGATTCCGGCCTTAGGCACCATTTTTCTCGAAATGAAACGTTATATTTTCGCGTTTTTCTTTTGACCAAAGTTGTTCATTTGATCAATATAGTCCATTACCGCCTGATGAATATCCTTGTTTGCGCCGCCAATTTTTTAACTTCGGCGGCTACGATGCTAAATCCCTTACCCATTTCACCGGCTCGCGCAGCCTCAATCGTCGCGTTGAGTACGAGCAGGTTAATTTGAGAGGTAATATGCGGGATCTCCAGTAAAGCTTCGTCCAACCGTTTACCCTAAAATCGCGATCTCCCCAATGTCCCGAATGCGCTGTTGATACTCATAGCGGACGGCATCAATAAGATTAAGTGAGGAACAGAACGCATCGCGGCTGGGATTGATCATGCTGTCAAAAATTATAATATGGCAGAATTAACAAAATACGCAGAATAACGGCTTAGAATGTCTCAAGAACTACGATGCAAAAAGTTGGCCAATTACCTAGACACTGTAGTCGCGAGATATAAAATATGATAGGATCACTGGACCTGATTTGATTTACGAAGGAGGTTCAGGATGGGATCCAAGGAATTAGCACATAGACGGCACGATATATCAGATA
>JBDHTT010000042.1:0-11514 GCA_039808785.1 Alphaproteobacteria bacterium | reverse complement strand
CACGCACATCATCGAGCATCGGCAGTTTTTTGTTGGTAATCAGGTTCGCAATCTGCTCCACCAGCTTGGCTTTTTGCACCTGATAGGGAATTTCAGTGACAATAATCTGCCATGTTCCTTGCTTTAAGTCTTCCTTCACCCATCGTGCCCGCGTGCGCAACGACCCGCGACCGGTGCGGTAAGCCTCCCTTATGGTGTCTTGGTTTTCCACCAACACGCCGCCCGTGGGGAAATCGGGGCCCTTGACGATGCTGCACACTTCCTCAATCGTGGTGGATTTTTTCTCGGCGTGGCGGTCGAGCATCAGCTCCATCGCTTCACACAACTCGGCCACATTATGCGGCGGAATATTGGTGGCCATCCCCACCGCAATGCCCGATGCCCCGTTGGCGAGCAGATTGGGGAAATTGGCGGGCATCACCACGGGTTCCAAAGTTTCCCCGTCATAGGTGGTGCGGAAATCCACACCGTTTTCATCAATCCCCTCCAGCAACGCCAGCGAAGTTTGGGTAAGCCGCGATTCCGTATAACGCATCGCCGCCGGATTATCGCCGTCAATATTACCAAAATTCCCTTGCCCATCCACCAACGGATAACGCACCGCGAAATCTTGGGCAAGCCGGGTGAGCGTATCATACACTGCCTGATCCCCATGGGGGTGGAATTTACCGATCACATCCCCCACCACCCGCGCGGATTTTTTCGGCGGCAAAGTGGGGTTGAGCTTGAGTTGATACATCGCAAACAACAACCGCCGATGCACCGGTTTCAACCCATCCCGCACATCGGGGAGCGAGCGCGCCATAATGGTCGAAAGCGCATAGGACAAATAACGTTCCGACAATAAACTTGTCATCGGTTGGTCAATAATTTGTTCAATCGCGGCTGAACCGGTTTTACGCGCCATAATTTTTATCCTTAAAGTTTATCCCCGAAATTCGGGTCATCATTTGCGGGCCATTGTGCAAAAATTTAGCGAAAGAATAAAGCATTATTGTGATTGGGAGTGAACCCAAATGATGAAAAGCCATATTGGGTGGGCTATTTCTCGATCTTTTCCAGGCGATATCTGCCCTCAATGCAAAAAAAACTTTTGAATCAGAGTAAAAATCTATATTATCCGCGTTTAATTGATTAAATCTTTTAAAGGGATAAAACATGAAAATCGGTGTGGTTGGAACGGGATATGTCGGCTTGGTTTCCGGGACTTGTTTCGCGGAGTTTGGCTTTGATGTTGTCTGCGTGGATAAAGATGCGGGAAAAATCGCACGGCTTAATCAGGGGAAAATCCCGATTTATGAGCCGGGCTTAGATGATTTGGTGGCCAAACAAGTGGCCGCCGGTCGTATTCAATTCACCACAAATTTGGCCGAAGCCGTGAATAATGCCGATGCGGTTTTTATTGCGGTGGGGACACCGCCGCGCGTGGATAATGGTCAGGCCGATTTGACCTATGTCTATCAGGCTGCCCGTGAAATTGCGGCAGAAATTAACGGCTATGTAGTGGTGGTGAATAAATCGACCGTACCGGTAGGCACCGCGCGGGAGGTTGAGCGCGTCATTCGTGAAGCCGCACCGCATGCTGAATTTGATGTGGTTTCCAACCCCGAATTTTTGCGCGAAGGCATGGCGATTGAGGATTTCATGCGGCCCGATCGCGTGGTGGTGGGGACAGAAAGCCCACGGGCGATGGAGGTCATGCGCACGCTTTATCGGCCGCTCTATATCAACGAAACCCCGATGGTGATGACCACGCCGGAGAGTGCGGAGATTATAAAATATGCCAGCAATGCATTCCTCGCCACCAAAATTACCTTTATCAATGAAATTGCGAATTTGTGTGAGGCAACGGGCGCAAATGTGCAGCATGTCGCCAAGGGCATGGGGCTTGACGGGCGTATCGGTTCAAAATTCTTGCATGCGGGTCCGGGATATGGCGGATCATGCTTTCCTAAGGATACGCTGGCATTGGTGCAAATCGGGGAACAATATAACGCGCCGCAAAAGATTGTGAAATCGGTGGTGGATATTAATTATGAGCGGCAGAATAGCTTGGTTGCGCGCGTGATTGACGCGATGGAGGGAAATGTCGTGGATAAAAAAATCGCGGTATTGGGGGTTGCATTCAAACCCAATACCGATGATATTCGCGAGGCTCCGGCTCTTGTTCTGATTCCACAGCTTCAGGCCGCGGGGGCAAAGATTTGCGCCTATGATCCGATTGCCATGAACAATGCCGCTCAAGTTCTAAAACAGATTGAGTGGGTTGAGGACGTCTATGAAGCCGCAAAGGATGCCGATGCGTTGGTGATTATGACGGAGTGGAATGAGTTCCGCAGCCTGCAACTCAAGAAAATATCAAGCCTGATGCGCGGGAAAACCATCATTGATTTTCGCAATATTTATAAATTACCGGAGATGGAACAGGCCGGATTTACCTATGTGTCTGTCGGTCGCCGTAAAATTGTCAGCTCTGCGGGCTAAGAGACTAAAGGTCGGGTTATGAGCTTACTGTGGCTATATAAAAACACGATGAAGGCAGGAAAACCATTGGTAAAAATGGTGATGCGGCGGCGCATCCGTCAGGGCAAGGAAGACCCGCAGCGTATTGGTGAAAAATACGCCAAACCTTCCCTTCCGCGCCCTCTGGGGCCTCTAATGTGGGTCCATGTAGCCAGCGTGGGGGAGGCACAATCCATGCTGCCGCTGATCAATATTTTTCTGCAGCAAAATCCGCTTGCCTCTGTACTGGTCACCACCATCACACGGACGGCGGCAGAGATGCTTAAAATCCGTTTGCCGGATCGTGCGTTTCATCAATATATGCCGATTGATCGCCCGCAATGGGTGCAGCAATTTTTGGATTATTGGCACCCGGATGTGATTTTGTGGGCGGAGTCGGAATTATGGCCGGTGATGTTGAGTGAGATTGGGCGCAGACGCCTGCCCATGGCGCTCATCAATGCGCGTATGTCCGAAAAATCCTTCCGCCACTGGCAATTTGCCAAGAAATCCGTGGCGAAATTATTGGCTGCCTTCACCGTGATTTTAACCCAAACGCACAAAGATAAAAATTTTTTCGAAGGCCTGGACGCCCATAGCGTAGTGGCGGCGGGTAATATTAAATATTGCGCTCCTCCACTTCCCTATGATGCGCAGCAATTTGCTTTGCTGCAGCCAGTGATCGCTCAACGCCCCCGTTGGATTTATGCCAGCACGCATGAAGGGGAAGAATCCTTGGCCATTGAAGTGCATCAAAAATTGCGCGGGAAATACCCTAACTTGCTCACAGTAATTGCGCCGCGTCATCCGCAAAGGGCCGCAGATATTATCAAACTTTGTCAGTCACAAAATTTAAATGCCGCCCTGCGGAGCACAAATAATATACCGCCGTTAAGTGATGAAATTCTGATCATTGACCGCATGGGCGAATTGGGATTGTGGTATCGACTTATTTCATGCGTCTGTATGGGCCGTAGTTTCAGCCGCGATGGCGGCGGCGGCCATAACCCTTTGGAACCCGCGCTTTTGGGCTGCGCCGTTTTGGTTGGTCCGCACGTGCAAAATCTGCAGCAAATTTATGATGATATGCGCGAAGAGGGAGTCGTGGTCTCGCTGTCCTATAAGGATGAATTGGCGATCAGAATCGATAAATTTCTTGAAAATCCAGACATGCTGAAAAATCTGGGCCAAAAGGCGCAGCATTACGCCCTGCACCAAAGCCATGTTTTGGATGTGATTATTGAAGAATTAGAGCCGGTTTTCATGCTGGCGCGGCTGCCTTTGCTGCAAAAAACCAACCTTTATGCTCCCCAAGGGGGCTTGGAATTGAGCCGGGAATCCGCACCGCTCCACCCCGTACGAACTGCACTCCCATGAAAACGCCGCAATTTTGGTACCCAAGGCATACAACACAAAATGCTGCGCATAATGACCATTTGCCGTGGTGGGGATATGGGTTGGTGCCGCTCGCGCATATATATCGCTTGGGCGCAAAAATTCATCAGACGCTGCACACGCCCGGCCCAGCGCCGCTTCCCATTTTATGTGTGGGAAATATCGTGGCCGGCGGCGCGGGTAAAACGCCCGTGGCATTGGCCCTAATGAATTTGATTTTGCGATCTAACGGTGCGCACCATCCCGCCTTCCTGACGCGCGGGTTTGGCCGAAACCCCACCAATCGACAAGCTATTTTAAAATTATCAAGCCCGCATTTATCCGCCCTCGATTTTGACCCCTATCTCTATGGGGATGAGGCTTGTTTGCTGGCACGCTCGGCCCCTGTATATGTTACGGCGCAACGCGGAAAAGGTGCAGCGCAGGCCAGGGAAGACGGATGCGATCTTCTTATCCTCGATGACGGATTGCAAAACTATGAATTAAATTATATGGCGGCGTTTTGCGTGGTGGATGGTGCGATGGGGTTGGGGAATGGCCGATTAATCCCGGCCGGCCCCCTGCGGCAAAGGCTTGAAGATGCGCTGCCGCGGATCAATGCTTTTGTGATGGTGGGGGAGGATGAAACGGGTCTCACTCCCTTCCTCGCGCAGTATAGACCGGTTTTGAAAGCGCACAGACGAGTCACGATAGAGAATTTTAACCCGGTGGCGGGCTATATCGGATTTTGCGGGCTTGGAACGCCGCAAAAATTTCATCAAACTTTGAAAAGTTTAAATGTTGATCTGCTTGATTTTTTCCCCTATCCCGATCATTATGCCTATCGGGATCAAGATATTGATTTTTTAATGGAATTTGCAATGGCGCGGCACGCAAGATTGGTCACGACTGAAAAAGATTGGGTCAAGCTCTCGGGCAAAAACTTCGCCGGCACTAAGCTGGCGGAGCTGTGCGATGTGGTGAAACTTGAGATTGATTTTGACGTGCAAACCCAAGGCGACATCCTAAAAATTCTGCAGGATTGCGGCATGGCGCAATTTCAAACCAACGGTTCCGCGTTATGATCGGATCAATCATCAAAGCTAGGTTGCGGAGGCTGCGCTATGGTTTGGAAGCCGTTATCGTGTGGCTCCTGATATCGCTCTTTCGCGCGCTATCGTATAAAACCGCCTCAGATCTCGGGGGGCGGATCGGGCGATGGGTGGGGCCAAAACTTGCGGTGAACCGGAAGGCGATGCGCCATATTACCGAGAGTCTCAAGCTCTCAAAACCCGAATCTCACCAAATTACTCTGGGCATGTGGGAGAATCTGGGTCGTATTTTTGCGGAATATCCGCATTTGCGTGAGATTTGCTATCATCATATCACCCTTCACAATACCCACTATCTTGAAGCGTTAGAGGGCGGTAAACGCCCAGCAATATTCTTCTCCGCTCATCTTGCCAATTGGGAAATTGCGGGGCCCGCCGTGCTGCCGTTGGGCATTGAGGTGGATTTGATTTACCGCGCGCCCAATAATCCGTATGTGGAGCGGATTTTACAATCCTGCCGCAGCCTAAAGGGCCAAACCCGCACCTATCCCAAATCCGCCCAAGGGATGCGCCAGGTTCTCTCCGCCCTTAAGGAAAAACGCAATATCGGCATTTTAATTGATCAAAAATACAACCAAGGGGTCGAGGCCGAATTTTTCGGCCGCCCCGCCATGACCTCCACCGCCTTTATCCAACTGGCGCGTCGTTTTCAATGTGCGCTCATCCCCGCGCGCGTGGTGCGCCGGGACGGAACAGAATTTGATGTCACGCTCTATCCACCACTGGATTTAAATTTGAGTGATGAAGAGCTCTTAAAACAAGCCCATGACTATCTAGAGAGCTGGATCTCAGAATACCCCGAACAATGGCTCTGGCTTCATCGACGCTGGAAGTCAACTTAAGTTAGGTATAATTCACACATAATAAAATTGCTTAAAATAGAGGTTTAGAGTGATTTTATCTCGCTGTAATTTTTTGATTGTACTGGGGTAAAAATCACGCTAGAGTAAAAATGCGACCGCCGGAGTTTTAGCACGCGTTTGAATCATGAAAGGTTTCGCTAGCACTGGTGCAATATTGGGAACGTCCTGATCTTGGCTCCCATTTGCCGAATATTCGATCTGCCCTTAACGCAGGCGGACCGAATGTTGGGTAAGAGTTTATATGGCCCCCTTCAGGACTCCTATAGTTTTTTATTTTTTTGAGAGCGGCCAGTGCCCTCATTGTCTTTAAGTGTCGCCTGAAGATTTCTACGGTTTTGGCCGCAGAGGAAGTTTTTTGGAGATATTTTATGGCAAAAAGAATGTTAATTGACTCAACCCATGTTGAGGAAACCCGCGTTGCGGTCGTGGATAATAACCGTCTGATTGAATTTGATTACGAAAGCAATGTCCGGGTTCAGTTAAAGGGGAATATTTTCCTCGCCAAGGTCACGCGGGTGGAGCCGTCGCTTCAGGCAGCCTTCGTCAATTTCGGCGGCAATCGCCACGGATTTTTACCGTTTTCGGAAATTCACCCCGATTATTTCCGCATTCCTGTTGCCGATCGCGAAGCGTTGGTTGCCGCGCAACAAGCCGAATATGAAGCCGCTATCGCCGCCGAAGAAGCCGCTATCGCCGCTGAAGAGGCGGAATATGAAGCCGAACAGGCACGCCAAAACGGTTCACACCGCGGTGGACCATCGCAGGAGGAAGATTTATCCGATTTTGATGAAACCGGCGAGAATGCCGACGTGCAAGAGGGAGGCCTGCAAGACGCTCACTTGCAAGATCCTGACTCACAATACGCTGACTCACAAGACAATGATGCCCGGGACAATGATGCTCAAAATCAAGCCCAGGATGAAGCACAGGACGGGGAAAAAACACGCAAATCCCGCCACCCGCGAAATCGTCGGCGCGGGTCCAAAGCACTCGCTCAATCCGCGTCTGTCATTTATGATGATGCCGCTGCGCAAGATCATGATCATAATATCGCCCAAGAGATCTCTCCACAGTCTGATCAAGATGATTTAAATGAGAACGCTGAGGAATTGGACGCGGACACAGAGGGCGAGATGGACTCGGCGAACCCTTCGGATGCATTGGAGGGGATCGAAGCAGAGGGTAGTGACGCTGAATTTGCCGCCGCCCTCCCCCAACATCGCTTTATCTATCGCGGCGTCACCGAAATTAATCCGGAAACCTTTGAAATTCTGGCAACCGATGAAAAAGACTCGCTGTCTTTTGATCGCGATTTGGCGGTTAAAATTGAAGAAATCGCCAAAACCCGCGAAGATGTCGTGCGCGTACGACTGCATTATCGCCATTCGGAAAACGGTGTCAAAAAACGCTCGGTTTGGGTGGCGTTTCATGCGGATAATGCCGAGGTGGACCATGAACAGGCAGCCGCGCAAGAAGAAGCCGCACGCGAACGGCGGCGCGAACGGGGCGGGCATTTCCGCCGTGGTCGTGGCGGGAGATTCCGTACACGTGGCGGCAATCGCCGCATGCAACAAAATAACCGTCAGGTAGATTTGGTCGGGGGCGAAGGTGTGGATAGCGATCATTCCTATCGTCCGACCTTGCACCGCAATTATAAAATCCAAGAAGTCATCAAACGCGGCCAGATTATGTTGATTCAGGTCCAGAAGGAGGAGCGCGGTAACAAGGGTGCCGCCGTCACCACCTATCTGTCGCTGCCCGGTCGTTTCTGTGTGCTCATGCCCAATTCCGCACGCGGCGGCGGGGTGAGCCGTAAAATCGCCTCCTTTGCCGAACGCAAACGCATGCGCCATATTTTGCGTGAATTGGGCACGCCGCAGGGCATGTCGGTGATTCTGCGTACCGCAGGTGTGGAGCGTGACCACGAGGAAATTAAGCGCGATCTTGATTACCTCATGCGGCTATGGGATAGTATCCGTGATTTGACGTTAAAATCTTCGGCCCCGGCAATGATTTATGAAGAGGGCGATTTGGTAAAACGCGCGGTCCGCGATATTTACAGCAATGAAATTGAGGAGATTTTAATCTCTGGCAATGAAGGCCATAAGCAAGCCAAAGATTTCATGAAATTGCTAATGCCGGACAGCGTCAAGAAAATCAAACATTATAAAGAAGATAAAATTCCGCTTTTCCATCGTTATCAGGTGGAAAACCAGATTGCAGAGATGGGCGAACCGGTGGTGACGCTCAAATCCGGCGGATATTTGGTGATTAACCCGACCGAGGCCTTGGTGTCGATTGATGTCAACTCCGGCCGCGCGACCAAGGAACGCCATATTGAGGAAACGGCCCTAAAAACCAACCTAGAGGCCGCAGACGAGGTGGCGCGCCAATTACGGCTGCGTGATCTGGGCGGATTGGTGGTCATTGACTTTATTGATATGGAAGAGCATCGCAATAACGCTAAGGTAGAGCGGAGACTGCGTGAGGCCCTGTCCACCGACCGTGCGCGGATTCAGGTGGGGCGGATTTCGTCCTTCGGCTTGCTGGAACTTTCGCGGCAGCGGCTCAATCCATCCTTGACTGAGGCACAATTCGAAAAATGCCCGCATTGTAAAGGTGTGGGGAATATTCGCACCGTGGATTCGGCCACGATTATGGCCCTGCGTGCGTTGGAGGAAGAGGGGATTCACGGCCGCGCCACGCAAATTTTCCTCTCAGTCCCCAACGCGATTGCGCTCTATATCCTCAATCAAAAACGCGATATGCTGGCCACCATTGAAAAACGCTATGGCTTTACGGTATTCGTGCGCGTGGATGAATCTCTTGCTCCTACGGGTCACCAGATCGAATCCTTTAAAGCCGCGCCCACAGATGATGATGTGAATGATGACGAAGATCACGATGGTCAAAATGATGAGGATGTATCGGACTCGGGCGAGGACTCCGAAGAAAAATCAGAAGCAAGACAAAATCAACGCCGCGATCAGAATCGTGAAGGGCGCAGAGAGGGACATCGAGAAGGACGGGGACGTGATCGCGGTGACTATCATGAAAATCGTGAAGGGCACCCGGGGCATGAAGGACGTAGCGGTCATTCCAGATCAACCAAAAGATTTGGACGTGGCTCATCTGAAGAGTTTGAAGAGCGGATAGCGGCAGGCGAGTCTGCCGAAGCCGAAACTTCCCATAGTGAAATCGAAGAGAATGATGTGACGGCGATTGAGGGCGAAGATGCCGCAGCGGGAGATAAAAAACCGCGCCGCAATGGTCGCGTCCGCCGCAGCAAATACGGCCCTCCCGTGCGGGAAGGGGGAGAGGAGCGTGAAACCGCTCGCCGCCCACGCTATGAAAATGCTGAGAACGCAGGTACGGACGATGGTCATGCCGAAGAGTTACAGCCAGCGCGGGAAGATGCTCCCCCCAGCCAAAATCAAAGCCAAAACCAAAACCCCGCGCCCGCCAATAATTTTAAGGCCAAACGATTTGGGGCCAAAAGACCGGCGGCAGACTCTGTAGTAGAGTCTGAGCCCGGGGTTGCTCAATCACCTCAAAGCTCATCATCTCAGGTCTCACAAGACTCTGACCCTATCCCTCAGGGTTCATCGCCCGCAACCGCGGAAAAATCCGGGTCGGCTTCGGCCGTAAAAGCGGCGGCGGCATCCAATGATACGGGTCCCCATCATACAGGGGCTGCGGCGCAGGCAAGCCCGCCCAAATCGGCGGATCAACAATTATTGGAACAGGTTTTGGATGATACCACCCCGTTGAAGAAAAAAGGCTGGTGGAATCGGTTGATGGAGAAGTGAGGATTAAGGACAGAACATGAGCCAATTGCCTGCATTCCTCCGTTTACGTGCAACTAAAGCTTCCAAAAAATCAGGTTTAGCTTTTCTGGCGGCTTTTGCTGTTCTTGTTTGCCTATCATCCGCACAGGTTCGCGCGGCGGATGAGGAAAAGCAGGCAAAGGAGATTGTCGAACTCAAAACCTTTACCGATCAGATCACAAAAAACATGAGCGCGAATGAATTGCTGCAATTTCGTGCGATTGAACAAACCTATCGCACGATTCGCGCCGTGGAAGATGTGGATGGGGCCATCGCCAGTGCCGTGAAATCATGCGGGCGGGAGCATCCTGACCTCAAATCGCAATTAAATGATGACCTCATGAGCTGGCGCGCGCAATTGCGCCCCACGATGAAGGATGCACGATTAAAATTGGATCAGATGGTCCTCTATCAATCCTACGACAGCCCCGGCAATGTCCGATCTTACCTTAAATTATTTGATCGCGCCGCCGTGGCAGGGGCAGAAAATATTAAGCCGGTACCAATCACACAACGTGAAGAATGTCTCAAATTGGAAAAATCCATGAATGAGAGCGAGCCTAAACTTAAGGCTCTGTTGGTTGATACGCTGGGCCTTAAAAAGAAAGACACGCCCACGCAGACCAAATAAATGAACAGGGTGGGGGGCTATAAAATAAATGGCCTAAGCCTTGTGTAACCACTGCGCCGTTTGATCTAAAATATGCGCCCGTAGGGCTTCGTTTGAGATTTTGAGCAAAATATCCTCAATAAAAGCGGAGAGCAGCAATTTGCGCGCGCTGTCCTCGTCAATGCCCCGCGATTTCATATAAAAAATCGGCGTTTCATCCAATTCCCCCGTGGTGGTGCCGTGGGAACATTTCACGTCATCGGCATAAATCTCTAATTCCGGCTTGACATCCATCTCGGCCAACGGTGAGAGCAACAGATTATTGGATAATTGATAGCCATCGGTTTTTTGCGCATTTTGATGCACATGGATTTTGCCCTGATAAACCCCATGCGCTTGATCACGGAGGATCGTCTTAAAATATTGCGATGACCGGCATTGCGGCGCCATATGGTTGATTTTCAGGGTCACATCCCCATGCGATTTCCGGTCCAATAAATTGATCCCCGCCAGATCCGCGATGCTGTGCGCTTCCAACAAATCCACCCGCATTTGATGACGCAAAAATCCGCGACCAAGATTCGTGAGCGTGAAATAAAACTCCGCCGATTGCTGAAGGCGGACAATGGTATCATAAAAACTTACACTTCCCCCGTCCTCACTCATCTGCCGATTAAGGGTCAATTGCCCGCGCGCGGCCAGATTAATCTCCATACGGATATTTTTCCAATATCCCGCGGTCGATCCATCTTCAGCCGCAATTGGTTGCCCGCCCTGATGTTCGAAAATTGTGAGCGATGCGCCCTCACCCACCTCAATCACCACATGACTGGGAATATAGGCGCGCGGGAGTGCAGAAAAAGCCAGTTGCACATGCGCCGATTGCCGGGCAGGCAGGGTGATTTTGAGCCTCTCTCCGTTTTGGTCAATGATCAAGGGTGATTCGTGTGCAGGGGAGGGCGTTACCGTCTGCGCACCCCCAAAGGGCGCGTGTAAAACCTGCCAAAGCCCGGTAGATTTTTTCAGCTCCAACTCTGTCAACCCCTCTATGGCCGCACGAATATCGGAATATTTCCACTCCTCCCCCCGCCCGAATTCAGCAGGGAGCTCATCCAGTATAGGGCCGCACCCTGTAGCCTGTGTTGATAGAGGTGAAGTGGTCATGTCGGATCCAGTAAAATATTTTCTAAATTCTCAAGCGTTAGGAGCAGCGCGCCCGGATCATT